>JAFMIU010000118.1 GCA_017853835.1 Pirellulales bacterium
CCCGAGCGTGCAGATCCAGCTCAACGACACCGACATCAAGCGGGCGAAGCAGATCGCGGCCTATCCGTGGTTCGCGGGCAAGAAGGCGTGGCAGAAGGAGATCGAGACGATGCTCACCAACGGCTTCAAGCTCGAGGTTGAGTCGCTGATCTCCAAGGACATCAGCTACGTCACCGACACCTACACGCCCGAACGGCTTGCCGAGGCGGACTGGCTCGACTGAGCCACGGGCGATCCCAGTCGGCACCGCCCGGTCACGCACGCCCGTCGCCTCACCCGAGGTGGGCATGCCCCAAGGAGATTCACCCGCCTCCCGTGAAGCAGACTACGCCTGCTCACGGAGCATGGGGGGAGGTTCGTCGAGCTCCTCGAGCTCTGGAGGAAGCTGCAGCTGCCGCATCGTCTCGTCGGTCTTTCGCATCCCTTCGGCCACCTCGTCCACCCGCTTGGCGATGTCGACCACGTCACGTTTCGCCACGGACCCTTCGGCAAGGGCGGCGATCTTCGCCTCGAGCCGCTCAATCTCAGCCGCCACGAGGTCGAGTTTGCGGCGTGCCTCCTCGATGTTGCCAAGGCGTTCGCGGCTGGTGGTGAGATGATCCTCGAGGGTGGTTCGCATCGCGGCCGTACCGGGATCGTTGACCGGCAGTTTCGCGAGGCGGTTCTCGAGATCCGCGATCCGGTCACGGATGGCCCGATCGTCGGTATGGTCGAGAAAGTCCGACAGCGTCGAGGCACCCCAGATCATCCTGAGGTAGCCCCAGAGCAATCGGTCGAGCGACTCGAGCGTCGTGGTGTCTGGGCCGCTGCCGTCCGGGCCACGCATGCTGCCACCAAGTTCGACGAGTTTGAGGCAATGCTCCCGGAGTTGGTCGAAACGCTTCAGGAGGGCCGGAGGAAGCTGCTTTCGGATTCGTGCGTAGGCCTCGCGCGCCCCGGAGGCCTCCGCCAATCGCCGAGCCTTGGCATCCTGCGCTTCGACAGCACTGCGGAACCGTTCATTGGCCACCATGCTCGCGAGATAATACACCTCACCGGCCATCACCAGCGGCAGCACCACGCCGGGAAATCCACTGATCAGACCGGCCGCCACCCCGGCCCCAAACAGGAGCAGGTTCCATTTCGTGACAAACGCGGTCCTCAGATAACGCATGGATCGTTGCCTGTCGAAGAGACTTTTGAAAAAGGGGGCGACGAGATGCCTATCGTGCCTCGACGTGCCGGCTGTCGCCAGTGGGGTGCTTGGCGGCGGCTTCGACCTGCTCGATTCGCGCGTGGAGGGCGTTGACCTGGTCATGAAACCACGGCTGCGACTGCGTGTCGCGGGCCGGAGCCGAGGCCGTGGGCAGCCGGATGTCGTCGATAATGCGGCCAGGCGTCGTCGCCATCACAAACACGCGATCTCCGAGATACACCGCCTCCTCGACCGAATGGGTCACAAACAGAACCGTCGCCTCGACTTCCCTCCACAGCGTGACGAGCAAATCCTGCATGTCGAGGCGTGTCGCGGGATCGAGTGCGCCAAACGGCTCATCCATGAGGATCACCCGCGGCTTCAGAACCAGTGTCCGGGCGATCGCCACCCGCTGCCGCATGCCGCCGGAAAGCTCGTGGGGATACTTCGTGGCATCCCGCCGGGGATCGAGCCCGACCTTGGCAATCCAGGCCATCCCCTCCGCCTCACGCTCACGACGAGAAACCCCGCGGCATTCGAGGCCGAAGACCACGTTGTCGAGCACCGTGCGGTTGTCGAAGCTCGTGTAATCCTGAAACACCATGCCCCGATCCGCCCCCGGACCCACCACCGGCCTTCCGAGCACCGCCACGGTGCCGCGGGTTGGAGGGTGCTGGGGCTCGAGCCCCGCCACCAGTCGCAGCACGGTGCTCTTGCCGCAGCCGCTGGGGCCCAGAAACGACGAGATTTCGCCGTGACCCACGACATCGGGGATCGTGAACGTCACGTCCGAAATCGCCACGTACTCCCGGGCCGTGCCCTCCCCATACACCTTGGTCACGTTCCGAAACTCCACCGCCGGCGGACGAGCCGACGCGTCGGAGGCTGCCGCGCCGGACACAGTTGACGCGTCGCTCATGCCACGCCCTCCACCGGGCTGCTCGCCCCATGAAGGAGGCGTCGCACCAGCCTCGGAATGAATCCACGGCCGCCATAGCGATGTGGAAAGAGATCGCACTGGAGCATCCAGAGAAGCCTGTCGATGCCGTAGGCGACCATCGGGATCACCACGAGCACCACCAGAATCGGCTCCCGCTCACCGCGTCGCTGCGACACGTTGATGAGATCACCAAGCCCTCCGGTGCCGCCCCCCAACTTCACGACTTCGGCAAGCATGACGTAGCCGAAGGCGATACCGAACAGGAGCCGGAGCGAGTTGAAGATCGACGGTGCCGCCAAGGGCACCAGCACCTTGAGGATGATCTGGAGCCGCGTCGCCCCGAGCGTGAGCGCGGTGTCGACATACCGTTGGGGCACTTCGAGCACGGCAGCCGTCGTGTCACCGACGATGAAGGCGACGCTCGCGATGAACAGAAACATCACCTTCTGAAACTCGCCGATTCCAAAGAAGAAAAAGGTGAGGGGGATCAATGCCGCCAGCGGAATGTTCCGCCCGAAGACCGCGAGCGGCGCGATGAATGCCCGCACGGACGGAAAACAGGCTGCCAGCACCCCGAGTGGCACGCCAACGACCGCAGACAGTCCAAATCCAAGGCACACCCGCTTCAGGGTCACCAGCGCGTTGGCGACCAGCCGTCGCTCGCCAAACACGGCGGGCACCTTCTCCAGGGTTTCCCTCGGGCTCGGCAGGGTGGCCGGGCTGATGAAACGCTGCTCGGCATCGCCCGCCGTGGCCATGAACCAGAGCGCCGCCACGCAGGCCACGCAGGTCACGCCCCACAAGGCCGCCGTGGCGGCGGGAGCCTCGCCTCTGAGCGGTTTAGCCGGCTCGTCAACCGTGCGCATCGTCGCCTCCCGGTGAGTATCGGGAGTGGTCATTCCTTCTCCGCCGCATACACCTTGATCTCCACGCGGCGATTGAGGGCGTGGTTGTCGGGATGATCGTCGTCCGCCGGGCGATCCCAGCCGAGCCCGTCCACTGCGAAACGACTGTCGGCAAACTTGAACTTCTTCACGAGGGCATCCTTCACGGCGCGGGCACGCTCCAGTGAAAGTTCCCTCACCATCGTCGCGGGAACCGACCCTCGCATCGAACCATCCGTGTGCCCTTCGACAACGATCCGGGCGTTGCCAAACTGCTGGGCCAGCGCCCCCGCCTCGTCGAGCACGAGATCGACCCGTGCATCGTATGGCTCCTCGACATCCTTGCCATCGATGCGACGGATCACCGTTTTGCGGAGATCGGCACTGTTCGGGAAGAAGTGGATCACGATGGTGTTGGTGAGGATTTCCTCATTTTCAGCGCGAATCTGACTCACTGATTTGGGCGGAAACGCCACCGTGTAGTCGTCCTTCGATTCCCCATACTTGGGTTCCTTGCCGAGCTTCTGGATGACCGAGTAGTCCATCACCTGGTCAAAGGGCACCGGATTGTTGGAAATCGCCCCGATTCGCCGGTAGAGCATGTAGGCCTGCTTCCAGATCCGTTCGAAGTTGGAGGGGTTGTTGCGATTCACGAAGAACTGATAGTTCTCCGCCCAGTTGGTGCTGTGTGCGTCGCCCAGCATCGACAGGGCGTCGGCCGCGGGGATCGCGTAGCCGTCGGCCATCAGTTCGGCGACCTCCTTGCGGGCCGACTCCGACTTCAGCTCGCCCATCGCGTCGAAAATGCCGCGCACAAGGGCTTCAATCACATCGGGGCGATCCTTCGCGAAATCGGCCCGTGCAAACCAGACGTCGGCGATGAGGCGGTTGGCCGTCTGCGTGGTCACGAGCATGCGGTTGCCCTTGACGTCGGCCAAATTGTAGATGTCGGGAGCCCACGACACGCATCCGGCGATGCTCTTGTCGCGGTTGAACGCCGCGGCCGCCTCGAAGGCGGTCGTCACGTAGATCATGTCGACATCGGCCGGCTGAAGCCCGCCCGACACGAGCATGTTGAGCGCGAAAAACTGACTGGGCGAGTTCTGGGCCATCACGAGTTTTTTCCCGGCGAGGTCCTTCACGGTTTTGATCGAATCCCTCACGACGATGCCGTCGCCGCCGTTGGAAAAGTCGACCTGCTGATAGACCCGCGGCATGATTCGGGAATCCTTCGCGAAGCTGTCGATGAAGAGGGGGAGCATGTCGAGCGTGGCCCAGCCGATGGGCACTTCACCCACCGCATAGGCATCCCGCATCTGCACGGGATCGTCGATCAGCACGAGTTCCAGCTTGAATGGCTTTCCGCCGGGGGCCTGCCAGACCTTGCCGGCCTTGAAGCCACCATTCGCCCGAATGATGGGAGCCCAGCCTGCCCACACGTTGAGCGCGAATCGAACCGTGTCGTTTTCCAGCGGCTTGTAGGCACTCACTCCCTTGACCGGCGGCAGCTTGTCGGCGGGTCGGAAGGTGTATTCCTTGACCGTGGTCGGAACGGCGACGTCCGGCGCCTCGGTCATGCCCTCGGCGCCCCCCTCGGAAGCCCCTCCGTCTGCACCGGCACCACCATCCCCTTGGGCCACGGGAGGCTGCGGCCCGGCGCCTGGGCGACCGAACCCGGCTTGGTCGAGCATCCCGGCCCGCCACGCCGCCAGGGCGACGAGCCCGAAAATCACCCCCCACACCGCAAGCCAGAAGGGAGCCTTGGGTTGACCGGACATGGTGTGCCTCATTGAAAAAAGGAGGAGTCAGAAGAATGCGCTGCGAACAACTCAGCCGCGAAAGATCGTCTTGGGCCTTGCCTTGCCCGCCATGTGGAGAGCCTGCATGAGATCGTAGGCGGTCACTTCACACAGAAGCCTCGTCACCTTCTCGTGCGCCTCGGGCGACAGAAGCGGCTCGACTTCCTTCATCAGGGCCACCACACGCTTCTCCTGTTCCTGAAGCTCTCTCGTCTCAACCACGGCGTCGGCGATCGCATCGACGAACGAGTCGAGCTTGCGGGCATATTCGGCAATCAGAGGCGTGTCGTTGGTGTCGTCAAACCACGGTGTTTTATGGGCCATGGTGGATTCTCCTTGGAGTGAAATGGGCGTGGTCACGATGATGGTTTGGTGGGTTAGGAGCCGATGATCTCGCGGATGGCCGCCAGCCGCTCCTGGAGATGCGAACGCCCCCCTTGGCGACCAATCTGCTCCTTCCAACGATCCGGAAGGAAGCGTTTTTCCGTGCATTCGAGAACGGCTGCGATCTCCTGCATTTCCTTCTCGAGTCCCTGGGCGCTCGGCATGAAGTTTTCCAGCGCGGCGGCGAGATCATCGGCCCTGATCGCATCCGGAGGAGGAGCGCCCTCGGCGGCGGCTCGCTCGAGCCCGGCGCGCCGGGCAGCCAGCACCACGCTCTCGATGTCTGCCCCCGAGAGACCGAGGTCGAGGTCGATTGGCCCGGGCAGCCCCGGTGCGAGCCGCACACCACTCTTCTTCGCCATGGCCGCAAACATCGCATCGATCTCGGCCTGATCGTGGGGATAGAAAAGAGGAATGTGCACCTCGGCACGCCCCTGCCGCTTCAGGTCGATGGGCAGGAGATCAGGTCGACTCGTGAGCAGCATCCAGACGATCCTGCCGCGATAGCGGGTGTCGCCCATCTGTCGGGCGATCATCGAAAACACCCGGGCACTCGTGCCCGAATCACCGTCGCTCTGGCGATTGCCAAGCGCCGCGTCGGCTTCGTCGATCACGACGACCACCGGCCCCAGGCTCCGCAGCACACCCAGCGCGTGTTCGAGGTTGCCCTCCGTTTCGCCGACATACTTGCTGCGGAAGTTCTTCAGCACGACGCAGGGAATGCCCACGCTGCCTGCGTAGCACTCGGCGATGAAGCTCTTGCCCGTGCCGACTGGCCCGCAGATCAAATAGCCCATCGGCGCCGAGCCCAGCTCACCTCGGCGGATGGCCTTGGCATCGGCCTCGAGTCGCTGCTTGGCATCGACATGGCCGGCGACCGCATCGAGTGTCAACCGCGGCTGAATGAACTCGATCAGCCCGTGACAGGCCCGTTCGATGAGATCCTTTTTGCGAGCCACGAACTCAGCACCATCGGGACTCGTCCCCTCCCGTGCCGAAAGCGTGATCACACCCCGCAGGCTCTCCAGGGTGAGGCCGCCGGCGAGCGACGCGGCCCGCTTCACCCCCGCCATGCCTTCCGAGGGCACTCCCGCAGCCTGCGCTGTCGCCATCGCAAACCGCTGCAGCTCCGACGCATCCGGCATCGGCACCTCGATCGTCGTGACGGCCGGATTCTGCACGAGCCGGGGATGCACCTCCGAGATCGTGTCGGTTGCCAGCACGATGGCCACGTTGACCCTTCGGAGCAACGGATTGGTCGACCATCCCAGCACCCGCACGAGCCGGCTTGCCGCCGAGCGGGAACCAGCATCGCCGGCGGGCACGAGGTATTGGGCGTAATCAAGCACCACGGCGATTCGCTTCCGTTGATCCGGCGGGTCGATCAGGTTGCGCTCGAGTAGCCCGTCGATGGCAGCGATCGCCTGATCGGGATCGCGAGGCCAGGTGGCGGCGTTGCCGAGCCGTTCGGTGAGCCACTGCACCATCGCCCGTAGCCTTCCCGGGTCCGGTCCCGCCAACGGGCGCAGCCCCTTGCCGACGTCATAAGCGAGCACGACATCCCAGCGGCCAAACATCTCCCTCGCGAGGAAGTCAGACACCGTTCCCCAGGCATCCGGGTCGGCCATCGCTCCGTGGCCGGCTGCACCCTCCGACACGGGAACCAGATCGCGGACATTGCCGTGAAGGAGAAAGACACAGCTGGTGCCGGAAAGGTAGGCGTCGCCAAGCCGTTCCGCCCAGATCGGGCACCATTCCGGCAGTGCACGAGACCCGCTCGGCGCAGCGGAACCGCGCAGGCCGCCCGTGCCGATGGCCGGCGGCGTTGAAGACACGGGTGTCGAAGACGAACTCGTCACGCTACGGCTCCCCTTCCGAGTCCACCGATCACGTCGATTTCTGCGTCGTCCGCTCCGATCCGAGCTCCTTGTCGTCGGCCTTCACGCCGGCCGTTTCAGGCGTCACCATCCCCATCTGCACCTCGAAATCACGGAGGGCCTGATCGGCCATCGCCTGCTCGACTGCCTGCTCCCGCTTGATGTCGTCGAGCCCCTCGCCAGACAGATCGGCGGCCACCCGCACCTTCGCCCGATTGAGCCCGATCTTGTCCTGGATCACATCCTCGATCTGACCAAAGTCGGTCGTGATGTCGAAGTTGAAGCTGGTCGCCAGCTTCGCAAACTCCGCCTCGGCCCGCGACAGCTTGAGCTCGGCGTCGTACTTCTGAATCTTCGTCTTCAGATCCGACAGCTTCTTGGTGGCGTGCTTGATCTTCGTGACGTTGTTGCCATACGCGGTTTCGTGAAGCTTGAGCTGGGCCTCGTTCTCGGCGAGTTCTTTCTTGGCTTTTTGAAGTTCGAGCGCAAACCTCGCCGCCGTCTCCCGCTCACCGGCCTGGAGATACGCCTTCACCCGGGCCTCGAGGGAGGCGACATGCTGCTGATCGTTGTTCACCTGGCGGGTGACGCGTTCGACGAGCGCCCGGTATTGCTCCAAGCCCTCCCGTCCCTCCTTCAGCTGATCGACCGCCTTGTCGTACTCGTACTGAAGCTGGGCGATTGGATCGGCCGTCCAAAAGAAGTTGGCGACCTTGTTCATCTGGGCCGCGAGGGCCTTCCAGAGTTTTCCGAGGATCATGAATGCTGCCTCCACGCGACAACGGCCCGGCGAGCTAGTCAGGCCTGCTTCGCAGACCCCGCTCGCCTCGAATCCGTGGAGGCATCATACCGCTCGCGAGGGAGGCCGTCGATTCGCCGCGCAGTCCCCTCGGGCGAGACTGCTGAAACCGTCGCAGGAATCCGTGCACGTCCGGCGCGAGCACCAGGGCGACATCAACGGCGTTTCATCAGACCATCGCCTCCCGGTGGCGGTGAATCGCATGCACCCACCTGCCTCAGCGTCGTCGTAGACGCGTGGTACCGATTCCGCAGAGCACGGCCGCCGCAAGCATGCCGAAGGCCGACGGCTCGGGCACCGACGCGACGCCACCGGCGACACCGGCGGGCGGGTTGTACGGCCCCATGTCGAAGTGACCCCCTCCCCAAATCCTGAGCCAGGTCTTGTGAGAGAATCCTCGTGCCCT
>JAFMIU010000119.1 GCA_017853835.1 Pirellulales bacterium
AGCGTCCGGCGACGGGGTGTGGGCAACCCCGAAGCGTGCCACCCCACAAGCGCCCGCAAGCGCACCCAAGCCGGAGCCGACGCCGGGACGGCCAAACACGCCACGCGTTTCACCGCGTCGATCCCACGACTCACGCCGTTGGGCTTCCGCGGGCACCCGAAGCGTGTGTCAACCTTCGCGTGGATACAACCCCACGGTGGAGCAGGTGACGGTGCGGCTCGGCAGGAGAAACTTGTAGGCCTGGTCTCCGAGGCCTTGATCATAAACCTCGACCCCCCGCCGGATCGCCTCGAGCACCGAGTGCCGCAGGAGCACCTGCCCCGGCGACCGCCGTGCGTCGGCAAGCGGAAACACCCACTGACCGCAATACTGACGCCGCTCGTATTCCCAGGAACACTCCATGGCGAGCGTCCGCCCTTCCCATTCGATCCGAAGCGCCCGCAACCAGCCATGATCGGCTGACACCTCCACCCACCGCTCCAGAAACCTCCGCACCTCGGGACGCCGATAGTTGCTCTCAATTCCCTTCGATTCCCAGCGGGCGACGTGCAGATCGAAAAACTCGGGCAGCAGCGGCAGCACCTCGGCGGCGGTGGTGAGCGGCTGCACCACGATGCCTCCTCGCTGCCGAAACCACCCCTCCCGTTTGTTCATCGAGCCGCTCACGGCCCGACGGAGCCCCGCCGGATCGGCCGCCACATCGACCACCACGGTGACGATGTCGCCCATGTCGTGGCACGACCATCCGAGCCGCCGCGACGCCTCCTCGAGGGCCGCCGGCGTGCGGGATGACTCTGGAAAAAAGTGGAGCTTGAAGCCCTCGAAATCCTCGGCCAGTTCGGCGGCCGAGGCCACGAGGGCCGTGACCACGTTGGGATCGTGGCCATCCCCCACGAGGTCGTGGTAATCGGCTTCGCCCACGCCGAGAAAAAACACCATCCCTCCCGTGCAGAACCAGGGGGCGATGGCCACGAGTTCGCCGTCCCGTTCGGCGCCGAGCAGCAGCAACTGGTCGACACCGTAAGACGCGGTCCACACCTCGAGAAACTCGAGCGTCTGCGAGATGGGCCGCGTGTCGCTGCGGGAGAGGAGCCGTCGCCAGGCGTCGGCCAGCCCTCCATCGGCGAAGGCGAGCGGACGCACCGTGATCGGGCCGCCGGCAGTCACGCGTCGCTCCAGATCTTTCGAGCGGCCGCCTTCCGTTCCGCCAGCTTGTGCTGGAGATCGTGGAGCTGGCGATAGAGGCCGTCGCCGGCGAGCAGGTCGTCGTGCCGCCCCTGCTCCACCACACGCCCCTGGTCGACCACCAGGATCCAGTCGGCCCGGCGGATCGTGGAGAGCCGGTGGGCGATCATGAACGTGGTTCGTCCCTCCATCAGCCGATCGAGCGAATCGAGGATCACCGATTCGGTCTTCGAGTCGATCGACGAGGTCGGCTCGTCGAGAATCAGGATCGGTGAGTCCTTCAAAAACGCGCGGGCCACGCAGATCCGTTGCCGCTCGCCACCGGACAGCCGGGAACCCCGTTCGCCGAGCTGGGTGTCGTAGCCCTGCGGCAGGCGGATGATGAAGTCGTGCGCGTTGGCCTGGCGTGCCGCCTCCTCGATCTCGGCATCGGTCGCGTCGAGCCGTCCGTAGCGAATGTTGTCGCGGATGCTCATAGAAAAGAGCAGCGGCTCCTGGAGCACCACGCTGATGTGGCGGCGCAGGTCGTCGAGACCGAGATCCTTCACGTTCACGCCATCGACGAGCACTTCCCCCTGTGCGGCGTCGTAAAACCTCGGAATCAGACTGATGAGCGTGGTCTTCCCGGCACCCGTGGGCCCCACGATCGCCGTCACCTGCCCCGGCTGGGCGGTGAACGACACGTCCTTGAGCGTGCCGATCCGTCCCTCATAGGCGAAATCGACGCCACGAAACTCCACCTTGCCATGACACGGCTCGACCTGACGCGGCTGGGCGGGCTCCGCGATGTCGGGTTTCGTGTCGAGCAGGCCGTACGATGCCCGGAGGCTGGCAAACTGATCCTGCCATCCGCTGTAGGTGTAGGCGATGGTCTCGAGCGGGTCGTACACCTTGTCGATGTAGCTCAGCACGATCGTGAGGTCGCCCACCGACAACTTGCCCGCGAGGGCCAGCAGGCCGCCGGCTGTCCAGGCGAGGGCCCGGCCGATGCCGGTCGACATGTGGATGACGAGCGAGAAGAGCGTCTGACGCACCGTCACCCCGATGCGGGCATCCATCGACTTCTGAGCGGCGTCGATGTAGCGGCGGTGCTCGAGCTTCTGCCGGCAGAACGCCACGATCACCCGCATCATCGACATCGCCTCGTGGATCACCGACAGGGCGTCGCCTTCAAGCTCCTTGGTTTTCCGGATCCGGTTTCGCATCCGCGTGGCATACCACTTGGAGGCGAAAAAGAGGGTCGGCACGACCACCAGTGAGATGGCCGCCAGGCTCCAGTGCATCGTGCAGAGCACCACGAGCATGCCGATGAGCATGATCGTGCTCTGGATCATCGAAGGGAGCGTCATCAGGAGGTCGGCCACGGCGCCCCCCTGCGTGTTGATGATGTAGATGAGCATCCCCGAGCGACGGTGATCGTGGTACGCCAACGACATGTCCATCGCATGGCCGAACAGCCGACTCCGGAAGTCGCGGTCGATGCTCAGCTCCAAACGGCTCGTCACGTACGACTCCACCACGCCGATGATCTGGTAGAGGAAGATGATCGCCACCTCGGTGGCCGCACATGCGTAGAGCAGCCGCCAGCGGAAGTTTTCCTCGCCCAGCCACGCGGTCAGCCAGGCTGGAGGCGGCGCATCGGTGAGTGAATAATCGATCAGAAACTTGAAGGGCCAGGGCGTGAGCAGCGACAGCACGCTGTCGAGCACGACGAGGCTCATCATGAACACCACCGACCGCCAATACGGCCTCAGGAGGCTGAGCGAACGCCAGAGGTAGTTCATCGCTTGCCCCTCGCGCGGGCTCGCTGGATGCGACGAGCCGCCACCTGCGCGGCTTCGGCCACGGCCGGGTCGCGATCCTTGGCGAGGGTGTTGAGCTTTTGGATGGCTGGGGTGGCGTCGGCCCCGATGCCACCGAGCGCCTCGGCGGCCGTCTGCCGAACCCAGGCATCCTTCGACGCCAGCAGCGGCACGAGGTCGTCGACGGCCGCAGCCGCGCCAGGGCCCATGCCCGCGAGGGCACGGGCGATCTCGGAGCGAAGTACGTCGTCGGTCGTGGCGGCGAGCATCGAGCGGAGCTGGGGCACCGCCGGCGCGCCGGCAGGCCCGATGTCGCGCAGGGTCGCGAGAGCCGTCCACCGGGCCTCGTCATCGCTTCCCGCGAGCGCGTCGATCTGCTTGTGAACGTCGGGAGGCGGCTCGTCGGCGCCGCACCCGGCGAGGGCACACGCGAAGCCCGCCACGCCGATCGCCGTCACCACGCCTCGAAAAAACCGTTCCATCGTGGGATCAATGGTAACACGCCTCACGCATCGATGACGCCCCAACGCACCGCCTCGGCCCGGAGTGCCCGCAGATGGTCGCGGATCTTCGACTCGCCCACACCCCCGGGGGTGCCGAAGAGCCAGTGGAAGGCGGCGTAGAGCCGCGCAGCCATCATCGTGTCGTCAAAGCCCTCCGGTGCCACGCCGCCCCACCGGGCCTCCACGTAGGTGGCTTCCATCTGTCGCACGTCGTCGAGGTGCCAGTCGTAGGTGAACACGGCGAGGTCGAGTTCGGCCGGTCCGACGGCGGCCGTCTCCCAGTCGATGGGAAGAATGCGACCGTCGTTCCAGAGGGCATTCCTCGTGATGAACTCGCCGTGGATCACCGTGGGAGTCGCCGCCACCAGGAGCGGGATTCGACGTCGGTAGAAAGCGGCGACGGCCTCCAGCCAGGAATGGTCGTCGGGCACGGAACGGGCCAGATCGCACGTGCGGTCAACCCAAAGCGTGTAGAGCGACTCGTCGTAGCGCGGCAGGAAGGCGCGACGTGGCTCTTCCACTCGCAACATCCCCCAGGCGTGAAACGCCGCCAGCCAGCGGATCAGCGTGTCCATGGCGGACGGATCTTCCGATTTTCCCGCCGCGACGGCCTCGGGGTAGAAGGTCATCACGAGCACATCGTCGCCCGTTTCGTCGTCGACGAACCCGCCAAACACCCTCGGCAGATCAAGCGGGCAGTCGCCAAGGGCCTCGGCATACACCCTCGCTTCGTGCCCGAGGCCACGGTGGGGCGTCGGGGGCGTGAGGTCGCGGCCGTGCCCAAACTTGCACAGCAGCCGTTCGCGATGGCCGTCGGCGAACGCCACGTGCACGATGTCGGACACATAGCTGCTCACGAGGGGATTCTCGCGGCGGTGCACGATCCGCACCGGCCCCCGGGCGGCGATCTCAGTGGCCAGCACCTGCCCGAGGCCTCGCTTCAAGGCTCCCCTCGAGGGCCGATCGACGGAGAACGACGGGGATGAGGCGGGCGGGTCAATCATGGGATCGCGACCGTGTGATGCCCGAACCTACCATCTTCGCCCGCTGCCGGAATGTCGGCGCGACGGTATCCTCGTGCCATGAGGATCTGCCTGGTATCTCAGGAATACCCGCCGGAAACCGCGTGGGGGGGCGTCGGAACCCAGACGTGGGTGAAGGCCCGTTCCCTTGCCAGGCTCGGCCACGACGTGCACGTGCTCGCCTGCTCGGGCTCGGCGCAGGAAGGCATTCGCACCGAGTCCCACGATGGCGTCACGGTGCACCGCATCCAGCCCCCTGGCTACGACTTTCCGGTGTATGGCAAGCCCTTGTGGATGCTCGGCTACACATGGCTCGTGGCGAAGGCCCTCGAAGACCTCCACGACCGCCATCCGTTCGACGTGCTCGACTTTCCGGAGTTTGGCGGCGAGGGCTTCGCGTATCAGATCGATCGCACCCGCTGGAACTGGACGCCCGTGGTGGTGCAGGTCCACGGGCCGATGGCGATGTTTCTCGACATGATGCAGTGGCCGCAGCGAGGAAGCCGTCTCGACGAGTTTGGCACCTTCGTGGAGCGTTTCTCACTCCGAAACGCCGACGCGATCATGGCCAGCGGCAGCGGCGTGGCCGATGTCGTATCGTCTGCCTACGACATCCCGCGCGAGATGATCGACGTCGTGCACTGCGGCATCGACACGACCCTCTTCAGCCCGGCACCGCCCGGGGCCTCGCTCGCCGATCGGCCGACCGTGCTGTTCGTCGGCAAAATGGTTCGCAACAAGGGAGCCCTCGTGATGGCCGAGGCGGTGCTGGCCCTGCGGGAAAAGTATCCCGATCTCCGGGCCGTGTTCATCGGCGAGGGGCTGAGCGTTCCGGAGGAGATCCGCGACATGTTCACCGCCGCAGGGGCGAGTGAAAGCCTCCAACTCCTCGGCTTCGTGCCACTCGATCGCCTCCCCGACCACTACCGGGCAGCCCATGTCTTCTGCGCGCCGGCCGAATTCGAGGGATTCGGTCAGGTCTATGCCGAGGCCCAGTCCTGCGGATGCCCCGTGATCGCCGGCATGCACGGGGGCGGGGCCGAGGCCGTGGTCGACGGCACCACGGGCTTCCTCATCCCGGCCAACGACGTGCCCGCGGCCATCCGCGCCCTCGATACCATCCTAGGCGACCCGGCGGTTCGGGAGAGGATGAGCGCCGCGGGCATCGCCCACGTGCGCGACACGTTCGCGATGGATCGCTACATCGAACGGGTCGTGGCGGTGTATGACAAGGCGATTGCCCGCTCGAACGCCTTGGCCGAGGACGAGCGGGAGCAGTCTGATTGGGAAACGCCCCAGTCCCCCGGGAGCCGTCCGCGTGCAGACGGGTAGACATTTCCCGATTCCCGAGCGTCCCGACGACGTGCGGCAGTTGTGGCGCGAGGCACGTTCGCTGTCGGCCAGCCAGGTGCCACCGTGGCTCGATGCCGACGACGCCGACGAGTATCGGCACATCGGCAGCGTGTCACTGGCCGGACTCGGCGACGCCGATCGCGTCGCCGCCGATGGCGAGTTTGCAACGCTGGAACTGGCGCGGCTGATCGTCGACCACGACCGTGCCACCGCCGATCTGCACCATCTGTATGTTCGTCGTCCCGAGCCTGAACCGATCTGGAGCATCGGGCTTCGGACGGGAGTCTCGCCGATGGCCCTCGTCGCACCGGCCGACGATCGCCCCGTGCTGACGGCTGCCGACGTGAGCGACGTTCCGGCATCATCGGTCGCCGATCCTTTTCTTCTGCGGCATGGAGGACGCTGGAACATGTTCCTGGAGGTCGTGAACTGGCGATCGTGGAAGGGGGAGATCGGCCTCGCCACGAGTGACGACGGCCTGCGGTGGTCGTATGAACGAATCGTGCTCGCCGAACCGTGCCACCTCTCCTACCCGCACGTCTTCGAGGCCGACGGCCACATCTGGATGGTGCCTGAATCGTCGCAGTTGCAGGCCGTGAGGCTCTATCGGGCCAGCCGGTTTCCGTACGACTGGGACCACGTGGCGGATCTCGTGTCGGGACATCCGTTCGCCGACGCCACGCTCGCCCGCCACGAAGGGCGATGGTGGATGACGGCCGAGACGAGCGGTGGCAGCCACGACACCCTTCGGCTTTATCATGCCGAGCATCTCACCGGCCCGTGGCAGGAACATCCGGCCAGCCCGGTCGTGTGTGGTGATGCCGCGATCGCTCGACCAGCCGGGCGGATCATCACCGCCGATGGTCGTCTGCTGCGTCCTGCCCAGAACTGCACGGTCGCCTACGGCACCGACGTGCGGCTTCGTGAGATCACGTCGCTCACTCCCACCACCTACGCCGAGGTGCCGTGTGGTGACGATCCGATCATCGGGTCGGGTGGCGTTGCATGGCGTGCGGGCGGCATGCATCACGCCGATCTCCACCGGCTCGATGACGGCACCTGGCTTGCGGCCGTGGATGGCTGGCGGCTGGAGGATGAGTGGTGACACCGACGACGGCCTTCACCGACGCTGAGCTCCTCGTGGCGCTCGAGCCTGTTTTTGGCACGGGCGTGTCGATCGTGGCCCGTCGTGACAATACCTACACGAGTTCCTCACGGAGCGAGATCCTCACGCTCCGGGCGGGTGAAGGCCCGTTGTGTGAGTTTCTGCTCAAGCACGAGCGACCGGGGCGGGAGCCTGGCCCTGTATGCCGACATGGCATCGGCTACTGCGCCATGGTTTATGCGAAGCTCATCGCATCGATGCCGCTTTCCCACCTCAACGCCGCGGGGCTGATTCAGATCGGCGCCGACCGCAGCCCGGCCCTGATCGTCGAGCATCTCGACAACGCGCTGCGGGTGGGCGAGGCGCCGGAGGTGTCGGGCATCCTGTCGGCAGCCGAGTGGTGCGGGGCATTCCATCGCTGGGCGGAGCCACGTCACCGCGATGACACGCTCAGTTTTCTGGAGCGCTACGATGCCGGCTACTACCTTGCCTGGGGCGATCGGCTCCTATCGCTCACCTCGGCGACGGGCACGCAGGAGGCGTGGGTGGACGGGGTGGTTGCCGCAATTCCCCGCATGAGCGCGGCGCTCGTCGATGCCCCGACCACGGTGATCCACGGCGAGATGAGCCCGCAAAACGTGCTGTGGCGGGAGGGAATGGTTTATCCCGTCGACTGGGAGTCGGCGGCGATTGGGCCTGGGGAGATCGACCTTGCCGCGTTGCTCTTCGGCTGGCCCATCGAACTGGTCGAGCGGAGTGTGTCCGCCTACTGGGCCGCCCGGGAAGAGACGCCTGGCGACGACTTCGCGACGCGGTGGGCGGCCGCCACTCTCTACACCGCGATCCGTTGGGTTGCGCCACCGTCAGGCCCAGACGACCAGCGGTTTGCGCTCGCGCTCGTGCGGCTCGAGGAGACGGCTCGCGCGCTTGGCATGATTCCGTGACCGTCCGGCCAAACACGCCACGCGTATCGCCGCGCCGGTCCCACGGCTCACGCCGTTGGGCTTCCACAGGCACCGTCCCGTCCCTTCCCGTCCCTTCCCGTCCCTTTGCTTCCCTTCCCGTCCAAGCCCAAGGCCGTAAGGCCTGGGACACGCCTCGCCATCCCATCCGACGCGGTTGCGCACGTTGAACCCGACCGCGCCCAACACGCCGTGCGGTGCACCGCGCCGGTCCCACGGCTCACGCCGTTGGGCTTCCACGGAGCGTCGCAATCG
>JAFMIU010000120.1 GCA_017853835.1 Pirellulales bacterium
TTCACGAACGTGCGGTAGTCGAGCATGGTCGGCAGGTCGTCTCGCGAACGCTCGAGCAGGTCCTTGCGGATGATGACGGTGGTCACCCCCGCGATCCCGGCGTTCTTCTGGGCACAGGCGTAGATGAGCCCATACCGGGAGACATCGATCGGCCGTGACAGAAAGTCGCTCGAGCAGTCGCAGACCAGCGGCGACGGGCCGAGGTCGGGGTCGTGCTTCCACTGAACGCCTTGAATGGTCTCGTTGCTGGTGATGTGCACGTAGGCCGGCGAGGGCGAGAGCGCGATCTCCCGCTCGGTGGGGAGACGGTCGTGCTTGGTGGCCGAGCCGTCCCAGGCGACGTGCACGGCACCTTCCCGGCGGGCCTCTTTGACGGCGGTCGCGCCCCACGTGCCGCTGATCACATAGTCGGCCGGATTCGCCTGCCCGCGGAGCAGGTTCATCGGCACCATCGAAAACTGCAGGCTGGCGCCACCCTGCACGAAGATCACCTCGTGCGAGTCGCCGATGCCCAGGAGAGATTTCACCGCGACGAGCGTCTCGTCGAGAATTCGGTCGAAGGAGGGGCTGCGATGGCTGATCTCCAGGATCGACATGCCGACGCCCGGCAGGGAGATCAGTTCGTCACGGGCGTGCTCGAGCACTTCCAGCGGCAGAACCGCCGGGCCGGGGGAGAAGTTGAACACGCGATCCGTCATAGGGAGCACCCGAAAACCATGGGGATTTCCGGGGCAGAATAGGAGTCACTGCGGGGAGGGTCAACGGGCGGCGTTTCGCTACGGGGCCGGTGGCGGAGTGGGCGGTGGCGGCGGGAGGGCGGCGGTGCGGTAGGCCGCTGCCTGCGACGCCTGGAGGCTGGCGACTTTGGCCACCACCGTCGGCTGGTTGGGATCGATGCTGAGCGACCGGGAGTAGTTGGCCAGGGCCTGCGTCTGGTCACCGGCCGCCTCCCGAAGGCTGCCGAGTGCCACGAGAGCGCGAGGGTTGTTGGGATCGATCGCGAGGGCGTCGATCAGCTGGTTTTCGGCCTCAGCAACGTTGCCGGTTTCCTGGGAGAGCCGTGCCAGTTCGATATGAGGGGCGGGGTTCGTGGGCTGGTTGGCCGCCCATGAGTTGAGCTGGGTGACGGCCTCGTCGTTGCGCTTCTCCTCCACGAGGAGCACGGCCAACGCCCGCTGACAGGCTTCGTGATTTGGGTTGCGAGCCAGGCAGAGGTGGTAGTACTGCTCGGCCGTCTGGAGGTCGGACGTTCGGTCGAACAGCTTGGACTGCTGGTGATACGTCGCCCCGAGGTTGTAGAACGTGTCGGGGTTGCCAGGATCTTTCGACAGCGCCTGCTGAAACGAGTTCACGGCGCCGAGGTAGTTTCCCTGCTGGTAGAGCTTCACGCCCTCCGCGTTGTCGGTTTTTGCCATGCCCCCACAGCCGGTGCTCACGGCGAGCATGCCGCCGACCACCACACCGAGCACGGCGAGACGGGTTCTGCGAAGGACTTGATCAACAGGACGCACGCCAGATCTCCCCGCCCGGCCGACACCGGCCGGGCACGACCCAACCGTAGTGGCACAGGGGGAGGCGGGGCAAGGTCGACCCAGATCGCCAGGGCTGCCCTGCTTCAGGCGTCGATCCGCTGGTATCCGAGCGACCGCACCACTTCGAGGATTTCGCTGCACGTAGGGAACATGCGACCGCTGGCCCGCTTGTAGCGGTCGAGGGCCTGCATGAACTCGACCTCGTCGGGGCCATATTCCCGCTCACAGGTGGTCGGGTCGATCATCCGGCGGCGGGCTTTTTGAACATCGTCGCGGCGAGCCTTCGGGGCGGCGCGACGGGTGGATCGGGGCGAGCGGGTGAGGGTGGCGGACATGCAGATGACTCCAGAGAAGAGAGAAGAGACCGTCGCGGATCGGGCGGGTGCGAAGGTCTGCCGAAAGCATGACCGCTGACGGTCGCGGAAGACGTGCGGATTGGCGAAAAAAATGGGCCTGGCAAAACCTGGCGGGCGTCGCCAGTGGCACAATCGTCACGACCGGGTCGCCGTGGGAGGCTATTTCCGCTCGAAGAACTTCCGCAGGGCGTCGGCGGCGGCTGCGCGCGAGGAATCTGCCTGCGGCTTTTTAGCCCCCGGCGGCAGCCCGCCCGGCTTGTCTGACTTGGCGGCCTTCGCAGCCTCGATCGCCGACGGCGTGGCCCCTGGCTGCTCCGTCGTGGCGGGGGAGGTCATGCCGGTCACGAACGACCCCGAGGAGGAATCTTCCGGCGAGGGTTCGGCCGGGCCACCGTGGATGCTCGTGGCATCACCCGCGACCGAATCCTGCGGGTTGATGGCCCGTGTGGTATCGGAAAGGCCGGCGGGATGGTCGTCGGCCATCAGCCAACGGGAGACGTCGTCGTCGGATCCCCCGCCCACCGACTGGGCTGGCATGGAGATCGATACCTTCAATTCGAGCGCTCCAACCCGCACGATGTCGCCGTCGTTGGCACGGGTCCTTTCGGCGATTTTTGCACCGTTGACGAACGTCCCGTTGCGGCTGCCAAGGTCCTCCACCCACACATCGGCAGGCCCCACCGTGATCGCGCAGTGACGACGGCTCACATCCTCGCTCAGAGGCCTGACGTCGCACTCCTCGGCTCGTCCGATCAGGAGTTTGTTGCGCTTGATGGCAATGGCCCGACCGGCACTTTTGCCCGAAGCGACAACCAGTTTGACGATCATGGCGTTTCCGAAGGCAGGTGGCCTCTCGCCCCGGCGCGCACGGCGACGGGTGAGTGAGGCCCGGGATCCCATGGGTCTTGAACGTTCATCATACCAGTGCGTTTCGAAAAATCGCCGGTCATGTCATCCGGGGCGTTTTTCGTCACCGCCGGCCCGTCCATCGATCGTCGCGGAATCGCTCCGCCGCCCGGGCGATCTCCTGCTCATGGCCGACGGCAAACGCACGCCCGTGGGGCGTGATGTCTACGCCGAGGCCGCCGGCGAGTCGGTCGATCCATCGAGAGGCGATCTCCCGGGGAAGTGTGGCGGCCGCACATGAGAGTTCTGTAAGGCCGTCGTGCCTGGCCTCCGGCCCCACGGCCAGGCAGCGGCCGAGGAGGAGGCTCCCGTGCTGGATCACCGTGGTGCCGAGGCGTCGCTGGGCGCTTCCCATGATCTTCGGGTCGGACGGGGTAGGGGCCTGGCCGGGTCGGGCCGCGACCAGATCACCCGGGGCACGCCTCGAAAAGCAGAGGAAGGCGTCGGCCGGAGGGTCTGACGCAGAGGGGACGTGCAGCCGGGCCTCGAGGCCCCACGTGGCGAGCACCTCCACCATGGCCGCATGCAGGGCGTCGTAAAACGCCTGCGGCCGCGCTCCCCACGGATGCGATTTCGGCACCGCCGCGGCGTAGGTGAGGTCCGAGCCGTGGATGATCGCTCCGCCGCCACTCGGCCGGCGGACCAGAGGAAGCCCAGCAATCGCCGAGCACGCCGTCGCCTCGGCGAGCGGCTGGAAGCCGCCAAGCGACACCGTGGGTGACGACCATCCATAGAAGCGGATCGCCGGACCGCCGCGGCGGTCGGCTTCTTCCGCGAGCCGTTCGTCGGTGGCCATGTTGGTGGGGCCGTCGGCGGCCTCATCCCACCACACCGCCAGGGAGGCCGCCGTCACGACGCGATCTGCGCCTCGTAGGCCGCCCGATCGAGGAGCGAGTCCATTTCCGACGGGTCATCGGGTTTGATCCGGACGATCCATCCGGCTCCGTACGGGTCGGTACCGAGCGTTTCGAGCTGGTTTGGCAGGGCGGCGTTGACCTCCACGATCTCGCCGGAAACCGGCGCATAGAGGTCGCTCACCGCCTTCACGCTCTCGATTTCACCGATCGATTCGCCCGCCTTCACCTTCTTGCCAACCGGCGGCAGCTGCATGAAGACGAGATCGGTCAGGGCCTCGACGGCATACGACGAGATCCCCACGGTGGCGAGGCCGTTCTCTTCCGGACGGATCCATTCGTGCGACTTCGCAAACTTCATCTCAGCGGCCATGGGTTTCTCCTCGGTGGTGGATGCACGGGGCAGGATAGCGGATGCGATCAGCTCCGTGGGGCGGGGCGTCGATAGAAGGGAAGGGGCACGACGCGGGCGGCCTGCGGCGTGTCGCGAACGAGCACGTCCACGGCCGTGCCGACGGCCGCATGGTCGCGGTCGATGAGGGTCATCGCCACGGCGCAGCCCAGGGTCGGGCCGAGGCTGCCGCTGGTCACGGTGCCGACCGTTCGCCCTTGCACGACCACGGGGCTTCCCTCCCGGGCAGCCCGCTTCGAATCGAAGACCAGCCCAACCCGCACGCGACCCGAAGGGGTGGCCTGCATGCGGGCAAGGGCGTCGCTCCCGGGAAACGACCGCGGCGTTCCCGATCCGTCGGTGAGCGTCACCGCCAGGCCCAGTCCGAGGGCGAAGGGGTCGCTGGTGGCGACGAGTTCGTGGCCATAGAGCGGCATGCCTGCTTCGAGCCGAAGGGTGTCGCGGGCCCCCAGTCCGCACGGCTTCAGACCCCGTGGGCTGCCGGCGTCGTGGATTGCCTGCCACACGTCGGTGACGGCATCGGCGGCCACCACGACTTCCAGTCCGTCCTCGCCGGTGTAGCCGGTGCGGCTCACGGCGGCCGGCTGCCCTGCCACGAAGGCTCGGGTGCCTCGGTAGACGCCGAGGCCCGCAACGCGAGCGGCATCGTCGTCGCCACACAGCACACACACCGCCGCCACGGCCAGCGGGCCCTGCACGGCGATCATGCCGGTGGCAAACGTGCGATCGACGAGCGTCACACCGTCGGCGGGGCATTTCGATCGAAGCCACGCGACGACCCGTTCGCGATTGCTCGCATTGACCACCATCGCATAGCGGGCCGACCCGTCAGGGGCGTCGGCCTCGCGGGCCACGACGGCGTCGTCGAGTACCGTCACGCCGGTGGGGCCTTCGTCGCTCGTGATGAGCGTGTAGCGGAAGCGGCCGGCCGTCAGGTCGGCGATGCTCCGCGTGAGGATTGATTCCAGCCACGAACCGGCTGCCGGGCCATCGATCGACAGCCGTCCCATATGCGACACGTCGAACAAGCCGGCCGCCTGACGGGTGGCCAGATGCTCGTCGACGATCGAGGTGTATTGCACCGGCATCCACCAGCCCGCGAAGTCGACCATGCGCCCGCCATGGGATTCATGCCATGCGGCGAGGGGCGTGCGGAGGGGCGTCGATGTCACGGCGGAGTCCTTTCCGAAAAGGTGGGTCGAGTCGGGCGACAGTGTACGCGGAGCCGACGTCTGGGAAGCGGCTACCGTCGCCGGCCCCTGCGGCCCTTCGGCTCGCGGGGAGGACGGCCCTTGGGGCGGCGGGGCGGCGAGCGACGGTCGCGCATGCCGGCCTTCGGCCGCCGGCCACGGCCCACGAGCCGAAGGTCGAGTTCACGACGATCGACGTCGACGCGGGCGATCGCCACCCGCACCCGGTCGCCAAGCCGGAAGCTCTGGCCGGGGCGGCGGCCCGAGAGCGTGTGGCTCGCTCGATCGTAGCGGTAGGAATCGTCGGGGAGCGTGTCGATCGGCACGAGCCCCTCCGCCGGGATCACGAGCCCCTGCACAAACAGCCCAAACGGCTCCACGCCAGTGACCACCGCGTCCATCTCCTCACCGATGCGTGAACGAAAGAAGTTGAGGAGTTTGAGCTTTACGAGCTCCCGCTCGGCCGATTCCGCCCGCCGTTCGAGATCGGAACAGTCGGCCCCGAGCCGCACGAGGCCTTCGGTGGGTGGGCGGCCACCGCGGGCGACCGCTTCGAGCGCCCGATGGACCGTCAGGTCGGGATAGCGGCGGATCGGCGATGTGAAGTGGCAGTAGCAGTCGCTGGCGAGGGCGTAGTGGCCCTCCTCCTGGGGCCCATACGCCGCCCGCGTGAGGCTGCGGAGCACGGCGTAGTGCACGGCATGCTCCTCCGGCTTGCCGCGGGCCATGTCGAGCAGCCGCTGGAGTTCGAACCGGCTCTCGAGGGAGTCCACCTCGAAGCCGAGTTCGGAGACGAACTCCGTGAGCTGACGAAGCTTGCGGGGATCGGGGGCGGCATGGATGCGTCGAAGGAAGCCGGCTCCGGCGATCGCGAGTGACGAGGCCACGGCCTCGTTGGCCGCGAGCATGAACTCCTCGATGATCCGATGGCTTTCGGTGTTTTCGACCACGTGAGCCCCCGACACGCGGCCATCCCGGTCGAGGTCGATCTTCACCTCGGGCATCTCGAGTTCGAGGGCGCCGCGGGCAATCCGGCGGGATCTCAGGATGCGGGCGAGGTCGCGCATCCGGCCAAGCAACGACCGCACCTCGTCGGTCATCACGACCGCAGGGGTGTCGGGGTCGGCCAGGAAGACATCAACCTCTTCGTAGGCAAATCGCCGCCGGCTGCGGATGGCCGAGGGTTCCACTGACGAGTGCACCGGAATCCCATCGGGAGTGAACTCGATCCAGCAGGTCTTGGCGTAGCGCACCGTGTCGGGCTGCAGGCTGGCAAGGTTGTTGGAGACGATCTCGGGGATCATCGGGATCACCCGGTCGGGCAGGTAGACGCTCGTGCCGCGGTTGCGGGCCTCCTGATCGAGGGGCGACCCCTCGCGAACGAAATGCGATACGTCGGCGATGTGCACGCCGAGAAGCCAATGGCCGCGTTCCACCCGCTCGAGCGAGATGGCGTCGTCGAAGTCGCGGGCATCGATCGGGTCGATCGTCACGATCACCTGGTCGGTGAGGTCGCGACGATCGCCCGAGATCGATTCGTCGAACCGGGCCGCCTGTGCCCGCGCGTCGTCCAGCGCTTCATCGGGAAACGGGCCTGGCAGGCCGAACTCGTGGATGATCGTCTGGGTGTCGACGCCGACATCACCGGCCCGCCCCAGCACCTCCACCACCACGCCCTCGCCATCACGAAGGTGCGACGGAAACCGCACCATCTCCACCACGACCTTCTCGCCCGCGGTGAGTCGCTTCGCGCCCGGATCGCCCACGCCGATCGGCCGCGCGAACGCGTTGCCGTCGATCTGCACCCAGCCTCGGCCAGCCGTCTCGAAATACGAGCCGACGAACCGCGTGCTCCGCCGGGTGAGCACCTCGACGATCTCGCCGGCGAGTCCTGGCCGACGGACGTCCCGCCCCCGTACGAGCCGCACCCGCACGGTGTCGCCCGACGCCGCATCGAGGGCCGACACGACGGGGATGTGGATGTCGGCCGAGCGATCCCCCGCCGGGGCGTCGAGCGGCCGCACAAACCCATAGCCGGCCGCGGCACGCCGGAACACGCCGATCACGCCATCGTCGGATGGGCGGCTGGCTCGGGCGCGGTCTCGGCCTTCTCGGGGGCGGGGCATGAGGTCGGAAATCCTGCGGGTGGCCGCGTCGAGCGGCATCGGGGCAGGGCAGTCTACGGCCGGGTGGGCATCGCCGCCCACGCGCGGGGCCGGATCGTTTACGATAGGGTGCGTGAGGGGGCGGCGCGGCTCCCGAGTGTGTTCCCACCATGTGAGGCGCGAAGAGCGAGGCAGATCATGAGTGCAGGCCGCTGGTCGATCGTGTGGATGGTTCCCATGGTGGCATTCGTGCTCGGCTGCGATGCGATCGCGCCCGCCCCGGCCCCAACCGCGGCGCCGCAGCCGGCCAAACAGGAAACCCGCAAGACCGTCGGCAAGACCACCCAAAACGTGCTCGATCTCGCCGCGGCGAAGGCGCAGGGTGGCGTCGTGGTCGACAACCCGTCCGAGGCCGAGGAAGGCGGGCTTGGCGCCTACTCCCAGGCCTACCGCCACACGGTTGCGTTTGCAGGCAGTCTGGCGGTGGATCAAAAGATGAAGCTCTATCAGGCTGAGCACAACAAGATTCCCGCCACGCACAAGGAGTTCATGGACAAGATCATCGCGCCCGGCACGCCCGACGAGATTCGGCTGCCGATGCTCCCCTACTACCAGGAATACGCCTTCGATCCCGACTCGAAGAAACTTGTCGTGGTGGAGTTTCCGGCGAAGAAAGAACAGCGTCAGCGTGAGACGACCGGCGCCTCGGGCCTCTGATCGAGCGTTCTGCGGCACCGGGCCGTCGGCTCCGGCTTGGGGGCGCTTGTGTGGTGGCACGCTTCGGGGTTGCCCACACGCTGACTTTCGCGCCGT
>JAFMIU010000121.1 GCA_017853835.1 Pirellulales bacterium
ATGCCCGACGCGAGCGTCCGGCGACGGGGTGTGGGCAATCCCGAAGCGTGCCACCACACAAGCGCCCCAAGCCGGAGCCGACGCCGGGACGGCGGCGACGGCGCAAAAGTCAGCGTGTGGGCAACCCCGAGCGGGGTCATCACCGGATGCGGGCGAGGAGCCGCTTCAGGGAGTCGGCCTCTTCCGGCTCCATCGCCAAGGCCGCGACACGGGCATCGGGATCCGCCAGGTTGGGCTGCTTCTCCAAGGCCGTTCGCACCGCGGCGTCGGCTTCCTCGGGGCGACCGGCTTGATCCAACGCCAGGGCGAGCGTGATCCACACATCCCCACGCTCCCGGCCGGAGAGGTCGAGGGCCCTGCGGGCCATCGCCACCGCCTCGTCCCCGCGTCCCGCGAGCCGCAACGCTGCGGAAAGGCCGTTCGCTCCGTTGAACGACATCGGGTTGCGGGCATAGGTGTCGCTCCAGAGCGCAAACTGATCGTGCCACACCCACTGCCGCTGGAGCGTGGCCGCCCCGAGTGCGAGTGCGGCCACGAGCGCCGCGACGAGCGCGGCCTGTCGCCGCGTGGCATTGGCCTTCAGCCATGACGAATCGAGCAGGCAGGCCACCAGACAGGCCACGCCACTGAGCGGCAGGTAGAGGTAGCGATCGGCGGCGGCGCGGTAGATCGGGACAAGATTCGAAACAGGCAGAAGCGGCAGCAGGATGATCGCCAGGCAGAACGCGATGCGGCGGTCGCGCCAGGCAGCCCATCCTCCGGCCCCGGCAAGGATGGCCAGCACCACCAGCGCCAACGGCAGCGGGTAGTGCTGGATCGACCAGCCGCCATAGTCGGCACAGAGATTCACCGGCCAGGCGATGAGCTGGGCATAGAGCGTGAGGATCCGCGGCTGCACCGACATTGCCGCGGCAAACGATCCGCCGGGATACACCGGAGGCATCTCGAAGATCTTCGACGGCGATGGCTCGAGGAGAAACCGTGCGGCCAGGAAGCCCGTCACGGCCATCAGTCCCCCGCCGATCGCCGCCGGCCAAAACCGGCTGCGGTCGCCCGGCCGCAGGGCCAGCCACTGCGCCGCCATCACCAACGGTGCCGCCACGCCCGACTCCTTGCTCGCCACGGCGAGCAAGCAGCAGCCGGCACACGCGGCGGCACGGCTGACGTCGAGACCCGACTCGACCCGGTGACGAGCGGACACGACCACCGCCGCGAGGGTGAACATGGCCGCCAGGAGATCCTCGCGGTAGCTCGGCTCGCAGACCGATTCGGTCACGAGCGGATGGAGGGCGAAGATGCCCGACGCGAGCACCGGCACGAGCGACGTCATCGAGGCCGTGGCTGGACGGGCATTCTCCACGAGGCTCCGCGCCACGAGCCACACCAGCACCACGTTGACCACGTGGATCACGATGCTGGTGAGGTGATAGCCGAACGGCTCACGTCCCCAGATCGACGCATCGACCATCAGCGAGGCCAGATGCACGGGCCTGTTGAAATCGAGCACGTCCATGCCGAGCACGCGGAACGTCAGCACGTTCCACCAGTTGCCCGCGTCGTGCAGGAACGGATCGGCGAGGATCTGAAGCCTCGCGTCGTAGACAAACTCGGCGGAGAGCGTCGGCAGAAACACGGCGAACGTGAGACCGGCCAGCACCCCGATCGGCCTCAGGCTCGCCCGCGACACCGATTACTTCCCCGCCGCCATCGGCTTGGCGAGCAGCACGAAGGCGAGATCACCGCCGGCGCTGCGGATCGGCGGCGCATCGAATCCGAGTTCCCCGAGCGCGTCGAGCAGGCCCTTCCCCCGATCGGGAAAGCCATTGAGGTTGATGTAGAGCCCCATGAACCCCTGCTTCTGGATCTCATCGAGCGCCGCGTTGACGTTGGCGATGTTGAACCGGATTTTCTGGGCCTGCTGATCGGGCGTCGCGCCGTCGAACATCTTCTGCTGGACCACCTTCTGCCAATCCTCCCGAGGCCGCCCCTTCATCGATCCGTACGAGTAGCGGAGGGTGCGGGTGTAGAGGTAGGGGCGGAAGTGGTCGTAGGAGGAGATCGTCGGCAGCGGCGACTCCGGGAAGTCCATCACAGGCAGCTGAAACACCATCGCGCCCGCCGGCAGCACCGATTCCATTTCGGTCGCAAACGCCTGATCGGACGCCACCTGGGAGGCGATCCGCATCATCTGTTCGCCGGTGGGGGCCCGAGGGACCTGATCCCAGAGCACCACCAGGCCCACCACGGCGACAGCACTGAGCACCGCGATCCGCACCGTGTCGGCCTCGCCCTTGGCCTCCGCCTGGCGGGTGCGGGTCGAGAGCCATTCGGCGGCATATTCCAAGGCGATCGCCAGGATCACCACGCTGTAGCGACTGCCCGTGCGAAACAGCGTGAATCCAAACGCCCCGAGGATGGTGTTGAGGCCTCCGGTGGTGAAGGTGACCACGATCCACAGCACCTGCCAGGCCGCGATCGGGACCCCCGACGGGCTCCGATCCACCACGCTTCGGGCGGTGGTGACCGCAAGGAGTGCCAGGCAGGCGATGCCCACGAGGCCGATGTAGGGGCCCTCGTCGCGCAAGGCGGCCACGAGCGGGGCTCCCGCCTGATGTTCAGCCCCAAACTTCGCAAACGACTCGGAATGGTGCGTCACCGGAGGGATCACGAGGTCGACGAGTTTGAGCCCGTAGATCTCGAGCCACTTGTATTCGCGAACGACCGCACCCTGGTTGGCCCCGTTCGCGAGGCGATACGTCCAGGTGTCGAGATTCATCAGAAAAAAGGCCGCTGCGGCGGCGGCCACCACCGCGAGCGCCGGCTTCAGCATCGCGACCGACCGGTGGCGCCAGGCCAGCGCCAGGCCACCGAGGAGGGTGATCTGGCAGAGGATGTTGGTGAAGTAGGGGCTCTGCAGTCCCGTCACGAACCCGATGCCCACGGCGCACCAGAACCGTCGGCTGCGCCACGGCATGCCCCCTTCGGTCGACACCCACCGCCACACCGGCAGAAACAGGGGCACGTGCCATACATAAAACGTGGTCACGTGGTGCGGTGATTGCGCGAAGATGAAGGGCGCGAGCCCGTACGCCAGCCCGCCGACGAACGCCCACGGGCGAAGACATCCGAGATAGCGGGCCACGAGATAGAACGTGACTGCGGCGAGCCAATGGGCCATCAGCACGCCGAAGTTCAGGGCGCCGAACAGTCCAAACACCCGCGAGAGAATCCCGAGCGTGTTGATCTGCAGTTCTTCCACAAACGGCCAGTCGTTCCAGTTGCCGTCGTTCGGCGCGCCAAACTGCGGAACCTGCTTCCACGTCAGGGGCACGAACTCCCCTTCTCCTGCCGCCTTGATGAGCGCGGTCATGTGGAGCATGTCGCCCTTTTCCGGCTCGAGGTAGGCGATCGGAACACCCCAATCGATCGCCTTCCACTTGGCGGTCGCCGTGCACCATGCCGCCATGACGAGCATGAGGAGCGCGGCGAGGAGCGTGAGGTCGAGCCCGTCGAACCAGTGGGCGGACCGGGACGGTGGCGACTCCGGCGCGGGTGAGGCGGCAGGACGCGAACGCTGGGCCATGAGAGAATCCCCGGAAGTTCCGGCAGCCGGCGGACATCGCCGGCGCCCGGGACGCGGCCGCTATGATACTCGGGACGTCGGCCATTTCGACCGCCCCAGCCCGGGAATTCCACCGTGCCCGATCGCGTCCACGCCGTGTTTCTCGACCGCGATGGCACGATCATCAACGACTGCCACTTCGTCGGCGCCGCCGAGCAGGTGGACCTGCTCCCCGGAGCCCGGGAGGCGCTCGCCAGGCTCCTCGCAACAGGGGCCAAACTCTTCGTGCTTACGAACCAGTCGGGGGTGAATCGGGGGTATTTCACGATGGCCGACGTCGAGGCCGTCAATCGACGGATGATCGAACTGCTCGGTCTCGGCTCTGCTCCGTTCTCGGGCATCTGCATCGCTCCCGAACGGCCCGACGAGCCCTCCCGATACCGGAAGCCCTCCCCACGGTTCATCGATGAGATGGTCGCCGAGCACGGACTCGACCGGCATGCAACCTGGATGATCGGGGATCGGCCGAGTGATTGGGAGGCGGGTTTGGCTGCGGGCGTGAACGTGGCGGCGATCGTGGCGACCGAGCCTGTCGCCGAGTGGGATGCCCGCCGTCGCGATCTCGGCGTGCCCGGCTACGCCACGCTCCTCGAATGGCTCGACGACGCGCCGCGATGACCGCTCAGGCGACCGTGCGACCTCGGTCGATGGCATCGACGACGTAAGACGCAAAGGGAATCGAGCAGGTCCAGCCGGGCGACACGGCATTGAGGACGTGCATCGAGCGATCGTCTCCCTCGATCACGAAATCCATCTCGAGCTTCCGCGTGTGCACGTCGAGGAGCTGAGCCCGAATGCCCGCCCTGCCCCACTGTCGCCAGTGCTGCGGCTCCACACCCGACGCGAGCTCGCCCGCGAGCGCCACGAGGTGCCGTCGTCGATACTTCCGGAGTTCCTCCACTGCCAGGCGTCGGAACTCGAATCCTGCCGACACCATCAGCCTGCTCTGGAGACCGACGATCTCCACGAGGTCGCGCGGATCGAAGCCGGCGACTCCCGCATACTGTTCGCGCCAAAACGCCGGGATGGCCGTCGGCCCGATCTTCGCATGGCCGTCGACCGTGACGGTGAAGTGCACCCCGAGAAAGGGATTCCGCAGGTCGGGCACGGGATAAATGTTGGTGCGAAAGGAGCCGCCCGCGTCGTCGCCGTAGAGGTAGAGGCCCTTGAACGGAAGAATCCTGTACCGTTCCGAAAAACCGTAGTGCTTCGCGATCCGGTCGGCATGCAGGCCCGCAGCGTTCACCACATAGCCCGGACGCCACACCGACCTGGCTGATTCGACATCGCCACCACGTCGGCGGTGAAAGCCGTCGGCGATGGCGAAAACGATCCCCTCCCGTTCGGCATCCTGCCGCATGGCCTCCACGACCGCGCCCGGATCGGCCGTCGCGGTCGTCGGAGACCAGATGGCCCGCTCACAGGTCTTCACCCGCGGCTCGATCCGGCGGGCCTCGGCCTCGTCGATGCTCGCGAGCTCGACCCCATTGGCCGCACCGCGCCGGAGCAACTCGTCCATCTGCGGATGATCGGCGGCGGTGCGGGCGACGACCAGTTTGCCGCACCGGTTGAGCGGCAGCCGGCGGGCCTGGCAATACTCGGCCAGCGCCCTGTTGCCGTCGCGGGTGAACTTGGCCTTCAGCGAATCGGCGGTGTAGTAGAAGCCTGCATGGAGCACGCCCGAGTTGCGGCCGCTGGCATGCAGCCCGCAGGCTCGTTCCTTTTCCAGCACGGTGACCGATCGCTCGGGGTTCCGTCGACGGAGTTCGCGGGCGATCGAAATGCCGACGATGCCGCCGCCGACGACGAGATAATCGGTCGTGGTCATGCGGATGGCGGAGACCGGAAAGGAGCGGTTCACAAAGGGATTGGCATCATACGCGGCCGTGATGGACTGGACAAAAACCGGCATCGGCGGGCTGGCGTTGCCCGTCCTGCATGGGTTGGTATCGTCGGGCATCCGTCGATCGTGGAGCCCGACGCCCCTCCTTCCTCTTGAAGAGCCGATTCATGCGGGTGTTTCTCATTGCGATGGCGCTGTCTGCCGCCGGCTTTGCCGTGCAGTGGGCGTGGTGGCGCATCCGCATCCCGAAGCGTCAAACCGCTGCGATCCTCGCCACGTTCACACTCGTGCTCCTGGCCGGCCTGGTGGTCACCGCAGGCCCGCGAGCGATCGCGCCACCCGCCTGGCGGCTCGAGAGCATGTGGGAGGTGCTGCACGTGACTGGCTTTCATGTCGCTGCCATGCTCGCGTATGTCGTGGCGTACTCGGCGCTCGAGGAGCGAAGCCCGAGCATGACGATCCTCTCGCGCGTGGCCACCAGCGGACCGGACGGTCGCTCCCGCGATGAACTGGAGTCGCTTCTCAAGCGGGTGTCGCCGGTCGACATCCGGATCGCCGCGATGCTGCGCGACGGCATGGTGCGTGACGAAGGGGGCCATCTGGTGCTCACCGCCAAGGGCCATGCCTGGGCCGGGCTCTTCTCGGCATGGCGACGATTGCTGAAGTTTGGAAAGGGGGGCTGAATGAACGGCATCCCCGGCTATCCGATCGTGGTGCTGGCCCCGGTGGCCGGACTTCTCGCCTACTGGTTCAGCCAGATGGCCATCGCCCGCGGCCTGCCCGGGCGAAGCCCCTATGCGTCGCTGAGCCGTGGGTTCATGGTGGGCATGCTCGTGATGATCGGGGTGACGGCCCTCGGGCTCGGCCGGCTTGAGTCCACATGGTCTGACGCGGCGGGGTTTGGGCTGCTCAATGGACTCACCTACCTGGCCCTGGCTTTCGGCTATTTCAACTTCGTGAACCTCACGGTTGCCTCGCTTCGCATCCGCCTCTTGGAGGAGGTGCTCGAGGCCGGCGGCGGCCTGTCGGCAGAAGAACTCGCGGCGGCGTACAATGCCGATTCCGTGGCCGGCCTTCGGCTGGATCGGCTCGTGCGAGGCGGACACCTCGTGGAGCGTCACGGACGACTCGTGATCGGCCGACGCCGATTCATGATCGTGGCCCGGATCTTCGATTTCCTGCACTGGTTCATCATCGGCTGCGGGCACCCAAGGAAGCATGACTGACACCGCATCGCCGATCACGCCCGTCGTGCCGCGGAAGCCGCGGCTGAATGCCGACCCCAGCGAGGAGCAGACCCCCACGGCCCAGGCGCTCACGGGCGACGTGTTCCTGAGCCTGTTCGTGGCCTGTTACAACGAGTCGGGCAACATCACCGGCACGCTGGAGACCGTGGTGGCGGCAGCCACCCGCACGGTGCCCTCCTACGAGATCGTGGTGGTGGACGACGGCTCCCGAGACACGTCGGTGCAGGAGATCCGGCAGTTCATGGCCGCCCATCCGGAGTTGCCAATCCGCCTGCTGATCAATCCCCGCAACGAGGGCGTGGCCAACAACTACGCCGAAGCGGCCTTCCGCGCCCGTGGCGAATGGTATCGCATGATCTGTGGTGACAATGTCGAGAGCGAGGAAACGCTCGCCACGATCTTCGGTTCGATCGGCCAGGCGGAGCTCCTGATCCCCTACTACGTGGAGCACCCCGGTCGAGCGTGGCACCGCCGCGTGATCTCCACCTGCTACACCTGGCTCGTGAACCTCCTCAGCGGGTACAAGCTCCACTACTACAACGGGATGCCGCTGACCCGCCGCTACTACGCGATGCGGTGGCATTCCAATTCCCATGGCTTCGGATTTCAGGCCGACCTCGTGACGCGGCTCCTGGCGCTCGGCGCAAGCTACAAGGAGGTGGGCGTGGTGGGCCGCGAGCGTGCCGGCGGCACGTCGAGTGCATTGACGTTTCGCAACTTCGCCTCCGTGGCCCATTCGCTGCAGAACATCCTGATCCGTCGGATCTCGAAGGTTCTCTACGGGTATTGCTGAACCCGCTGCGACCGCACGGCGCGACGCCGTGAGTGTTCCCACGGCCAAAAGCCAAACACGCCACGTGATCCACCACGCCGGTCCCACGGCTCACGCCGTAGGGCTTTGACGGAACGAGAATGCCACCGGTCCTCCGGTCCAAGCCCAAGGCCGTCAGGCCTGGGACACGCCTCGCTCTTGCGTACGACGCCATTACGTCAACCCTGGGCCCAAAAGCCAAACACGCCACGTGATCCACCACGCCGGTCCCACGGCTCACGCCGTTGGGCTTCCACGGAGCCACACCATCGCCCCGCCGTGTGACCAGCGAGGGGTTGCCCACACCCCGAAAGCCGGCGTCATTGGCCAGCGGAGCCAGGATGGCGAAGCGCCGGCCAATGCCGAGCGAGCGGAGGGCAGGGATGCCCGCAGCGAGCGTCCGGCGTCGGGGTGTGGGCAACCCCGAAGCGTGCCATCCCCGCAAGCGCCCCCAAGCCGGAGCCGACGCCGGGACGGTGGCGACGGCGCGACCATCAGCGTGTGGGC
>JAFMIU010000041.1 GCA_017853835.1 Pirellulales bacterium
AAGAGTCGGATAGCCTGCGGCGGTCTGCGTCTGCGTGCCGCTGGCCACGTTGATCGTGATCACGCTCGGTGCGGCCCCGTGCGTGAACACCAGGTTGAGGTTGTTGCCGCTCTGAGCCACGCTGAACGTGCCAGAGCCATAGTTGTTGGAGAAGCCGCCGGTGCCATTGGCCGCCGACGTGACGATCGAGAACTTGTTGGCCGCAAACCCGGTGATGCCGCCGCTCGCCGACGCAATCGTCCAGGTGTAGTCCTGCGTCGAATCGAAGTTGGCCGCATTGCCACTGACGTCGGGGCCGGTGCCCGAGAGCGTCCAGAGGTTGATCGTGAACGGATCAGCCGAGGTCGCGTTCACCGACAGCGCTCCAACCACGTTCACCAAATCCCACGAGTTGCCGGCACCTGCCGTACCCGTGGCACTCAGCATCTGCCAGTTGTAGTTGGCACCACTTCCGAGCGCGAGCGTCTGACCGAAGGTGAGCGTTCCCGGACTCGCCCCCGGCGACACCGTCGCCCCGGAGGCCAAGGTTGTCGCTCCACCCACGGTGCCATTGCCCCCAAGCGTGGCCCCTGAGGCCACCGACACAAGCCCCGTGGCTCCCGACAAATCCCCAGCGACCAGCAATGCGCCCTGCGACACGGTCGTCGGACCGGTGTAGGTGCTCGCTCCGGTGAGCGTTACAGATCCGGCGCCCAGTTTTGTAAGGCCGCCGTCGCCGACGCCACCCGCCAGAACCTGCCCGATGGCGACCGTCTGGCCGTTCGAATCGATCTTCGCACCGCCGGCAAGGATGGTCGCCGTGCCAACACCATTCATGAAGTCGGCATTGGCTCCCGCTCCAGCTTGCAGCACACCACCGTTGAAGTTGATGGCCGACGTTCCAACGCCAGCCGACACCCGACGCACGGAAAGCCCGCCACCGTCGAGGTTCACCGTGCCGTTGCCGTCGACCGTCTGGCCGATCACCAGGCCGTTCACGCCAAGACTCGCCATCTGGCCGCTGCCCGAAATCGTGAGGGAGCCGGTGCCGTTGGTGCCAACGAAGAGCCCCGTGCCCGTGCCGGAACCGAGGAACGAACCACTCGACACGAGCATCGTGCCGGTCGAACTCGTCCCGCCACCGATCACCACGTTTCCAGCCGCCATCGCCTGGCCGCCGGTCTGGGTCCACTGCCCCTGGCTCAGCAGATTGGCACCGATCTGAAGACCACCGCTCGACGCAAACGATCCGCTCGAGATGGTGACCTGCCCCACCGAGGCGACCCGCTTGCCGACGTACGTCGCGCCGGCCGACATGCCGCCGTTGTCCTGGATCGTCAGCGATCCCACGCCGCCATCGAGGTCGCCGAGATTCACGTCGACGTTCGCGGCCACGCGGCCGTTGTCACGAATCGTCAGCGAACCCGTGCCCGAGTTGCCGATCGCCAACCAGCCGCCCGTCGAAAACGAGCTGTTGTCTTCGACCACCATGATGCCCGTGGCACCGACCCCAACGCCCAGAAGCGTCGGGTTGCCGCAGGTCATGGTGGAACTTCCGCTCAGCGTGACGGTGGCCGTCGATCCACCACTCTCGCCGACGTACGCCCCATACCACCACCACGGGCCGGCGCGATTCGTGAGGGTCGAGTCGACGAGTGTCAGCGATTCCGAACCGAGGTTGCCCGCGAGTTGGTTGTCGAAGCCCATCGCGATGTTCACACACTCCAGCTGGGAGTTGGTGAGCGTCACCTCCGAATGGGCATCCGTGCTTCCGGTGCCTCGGCCGATGCTCAGAAACCAATCGGTCGTCAGCGTTGCATTCTGCATTGTGAGAGTGCCGCCGGAGCCGGGGACATTGCCCACGGCCAGTTCGCCCGTCAGCGTCGTCACGCTGCTGTCGGGGGTGCTGCCCGAGCCGACGAGCTCGAGACGGCCACTGTTGATCGCGGCACCGGCACCGCCGGCCCCAAGCACGTTGCTCGTGCCGGTGAGGCGAAGCGTGCCCTCTCCCTCCTTGTGGAGGCGATTGGTTCCGGTCACGATCGCGCTGCCCATGCTGAGCGTCGTCGCACTGCCCGTCACCTCGACGACGCCGGGAATCGTGCCCGTCACCGTGAAGCCACGGTCGGTCGTTCCCGACGCGCCCGAATAGGCGAAGGTGCCACCGGCAAGCACGATGTTGGACGCCGCGGCCGAGGCTGCGCCCAGCGGGCTGGCCACCCCGCCATTCGCCAGGGACGTGGCGATGAGGCGACCGTTTTCGATCCGCGTCACGCCGGTGTAGGTGTTGGGATTCGAGAGCGTCAGGTCGGCGGTTCCCCGCTTCGTGAGGTCGATCGCTCCGGCAATCGCGCCCGTGCCAGAGATGGTGTAGGCCAGCACCGAGTTGTCGACGGTCATCGACTGTGGGCTCACCGTGCCTTCCACCGTCACGTCGGTCGTACCCGTGGCCGTGTCGTCGAAGAGCGCCGGGTCACCGTTGGAGAAGGCGACCGCCGTGCTCGGTGGAATCAGCCAGTTTTGCTGCGAGCCCGTCGACCACACACCATTCGGCGTGCCGCCGACGGACCCATTCCACACGCGATTTGCGAGGCCGGTGATGATCAGGTCAACCGTCTGGTTGGCGACATTGTCATAGATCGAACCGAGAACACCCGTCGGCAGAGTGCCGAGCGTGAAGGAGCCCGAACCGGTCTTGCTGCCGTATTGCATCAGCGGAAACTGCCCGAGCCCGAGCCGCTCACCGGTCACGTTGAACGTGAGATCGCCGTTCATCGTCAAACCGAACGTCAACAGGGGAGCCGTGGTGGGATTCGTGGTGGTGCCAAAATCGAACGACATCGAACCCGAACCCGACATGAGCACGCCCGACGTGGTCACCTGCGCGCCCTGTGAACCCACCACGACGCCAAACCCGGCATTGTTGGCAACGGTGTACTGACCTGACGCGAGGCTCGACGTTCCAATCAACAGGCTGCCCTGCGATACCGTCGTGGGGCCGCTGTAGGTGTTGGCGCCGGTGAGTTTGAGGGTACCGGCACCGAGCTTCGTGAACCCGCCCCCTCCGGCGTCGTAGAGATCCTGTGCCATGGTGATGGTGAAGCCGTTGGTGTCGACCACGGCGCCGCCCGCAAGCACGCCGGCCGAACTCACCCCCTGCATGAACGCCGTGTTGTTGGCTGTGGCCTGCAGGGTGCCGCCATTGAAGTTGAAGATGCCGTAGCCGGTGCCCTGCGACACGGCACCGGTGCGGATCGTGCCGCCATCGAGGTTCACGGTGCCCACCGCCGTCGCGTTGGCTGCGAGCCGCAGCCCCTGGCCGGTGTCGCCCACCGACACCACGCCCGAGCCGTTGACCGTGAGGGTGCCCGTTCCGCCTTCTCCCACGAGGAACCGCTGCGGGGTCGCCACCCGGCCGCCGCCGACGGTCATCGTTCCCTGCGAGCCGTTGAACGAACCGAGCACGATGAATGATCCGGCCGTCGTCGTGGCTCCATTCACGGTGCCGCCCGTGATCGTGAAGTTGCCGTTGGAGCTGCCGTTGCGGCCCACCACGAACCACGCCCCCGAGCTCACCGACCCGCCCGTCATCACGGTCGTGCCGGCCCCCGAGCCACCGGACCAAAACTCACCCCCCGCCGCCACCGACCCGCCGCTCATGTTGAAGAACGCGGGGCAGTTGGTGTTCGCTCCCCAGAAATCGGAGCCAACCTGGAAGGCTCCGCTGACGTTGACCGCGCCATGGTCAAGATTGAACGTGGACGTGCCCGCCTGGCCGTTCGGCGAGAGCCGTAGATTCGTCGCATACAACGCCCCGGTCGTGTTCATGTTCAGCACGCCGGTGGAGTTGTAGAGGCCCACCATGAAGTTGCCGTTGTTGTTGTCGGAGTCGTAACTCCCCGTGCCGATGTCGAGGCCCGTGAACGTGCCTGGCGAGGCAGTGGTGCTGCCCGTGATGTTCAGCGTGGCATTCCCGTTCCAGTCGCCGACGAACGTCCAGTAGTTGATCGTGAACGTGCCCGACGTGATGTCCACCCGGCCGGTCGAGGTGGGATTCGTAACGGCGATCTTCAGGTCGTTCGGGACGAGCGTGTTGTTGGCGGTGATCACCGGGAAGTTGGTGAGCGTGTTGACCTCGCCGTTGCCGCCATTGGGATTCGAGTCCCAGTTGCCGAGTGTGTTCCAGTTGGTGTCGATCGTGCCGAGCCACTGCGACGCCTGGGCCGCCGGCGGGCCAAAGAGCAGCGCGGCGATCAGGGTGAGCGGGCATGCAACACGATGCCGATCGCAGCGCGATCCGTGTGCTCGTGAGGTGTTGAGTTATGCTGTCCGCATGGCGTGACTCCCCTGAAAAAACAAAAACCGGCACGGGTGTCGATTGGATGACACGACGAAAACCCGGCCCCGAAACCGTCCACGGCAGACTACGGGCTTGGCACACAACCGCCTACCCACAGTCTCGGAGATGTGTGGCAAAACGCTTGAGATTTGCGACGCCCCCGCCGATGGCAGATGCCGGGCACTCCAGCTCGTTCGTCGGTATAGTGAAAAAGTTCCTTCTCTCCACCAGGTTTGCTCTCTCGATAGGTTTGCCCTATGGCGGATCGCCGGCGGTTGTTCGATTCGGTCCTCTGGGCCGCCGTCGGATGGGCGTTGATGGCCCCAATGGCCGCTGCGATTCCCGGCAAGGATCAGCCGTCGGACCTCACCCACACGGCAGCCGGCCCGGCGGCGGCGTTCGGCCTGCCGAATGGGTTTTCCGCCACACTCTTTGCCGCAGAGCCCTTCGTCCAAAACCCCGTCGCCTTCTCGATTGACGAGCAGGGGCGGGTTTTTGTGTGCGAAACCTTTCGTCAGGAGAAGGGGGTCACCGACAACCGAGGCCACGACCGGAGATGGGTGGAGGCCGACCTGGCCGCCCGGAGCGTGGAAGACCGCATCGCCTACCACCGGCGCCTGCTCGGGAAAAAGGCCTCCGCGTATGAGCGGCACGAAGACCGCGTCCGTCGGCTTCTCGACGACGATGGCGACGGCGTGGCCGACCGCGTCGACACCTATTCCTCGGGCTATCGACAGCTCGAAGACGGCACCGCGGCCGGAGTTTTGGCCCGCCGGGGCACGGTCTACCTCACCTGCATCCCCGGCCTCTATCTGCTCCGTGACGCCGAGCCGACCTCCCCGGAGGCCGATGCCTCCACCAAGGAACTGCTGTCGACGGGGTACGGCGTGAGGGTGGCCTACCGCGGTCACGACCTCCACGGGCTCGCCTTCGGCCCCGATGGACGCCTCTATTTCACGATCGGTGACCGTGGCTACCGCGTCGTGCACGAGGGCCAGACCCTGCACGATCCCGGGTCGGGCGCGGTGTTTCGCTGCGACCTCGATGGAAAGAACCTCGAAGTCTTTGCCCGTGGCCTTCGCAATCCGCAGGAGATCGCCTTCGACGATCTCGGCAACCTGTTCACGGTCGACAACAACTCCGACGCCGGCGACAAGGCCCGGCTCGTCCACCTCGTGCCCGGCGCTGAAGTGGGATGGAACATGGCCTATCAGTATCTGAAGGATCGCGGCCCGTGGATGCGGGAGAAGATCTGCGAGCTCGAGCGCGATGACCAACCGGCATGGATCCTTCCTCCCCTGGCCCATGTGAGCACCGGGCCGTCAGGGTTTTGCGCCTATCCCGGCACGGGCCTCACGCCCCATTTCGACGGTCGCTTTCTGCTGGCCGACTTCCGCGGAGGGCCGGTCAAAAGCTGCGTTCGAACCTTTCGCCTCGCCCCGCGCGGCGGCTCCTTCGAGGTGCACGACGACGAGGAAACCTTTCGCAACGTGCTCGCCACCGACGTGGAGATCGGCCCCGACGGCGCCGTGTGGGTGAGCGACTGGGTGGAGGGCTGGTTTGGTGAGGGCAAGGGTCGGATCTGGCGGTTCGTGCCGGAGGATCGCGACGAGCGGATGGTGGCCGAGGTGCAAGGCCTTCTCGCGGGCGACTGGACCACCGTTGACGTGTCGCGGCTGCTCGATCTCCTTGGACACGCGGACCGCCGCATCCGGCTCGAAGCCCAGTGGGAACTGGCCCGTCGCGGCGCGGCAACGCCCCTCGAATCGATCCTGGGCGACGCTTCGGCGCCGCGTCAGGCACGGGTGCATGCGGCCCAGGGCCTTGGCCAGTTGCTTCGTCGTTCCTCAGATCCTCTCGCGGCCACGGCCCTCATGGCCGCCTGCAGCGATGGCGATGCCGCGATTCGGCAGGTGGCCGCCCGCGCGATCGGCGACAGCCCCACCACGACGTCGTTCCGAGCCGCTCTGCGTAGGGCGCTCGCCCGCGGCCTTGCCGATGTGGATCTGCATGTGGTCGTGGCCGCCGCCACGTCGCTGGGCCGGCTGGGCCGGCTGGATGGCGACGAACCCGCCCCCGTGGCAGCCCTCCTCGCACTCGCTGAGTCACCCCAGGTGCTCGATCGCACCGTTCGCCACGCCGCGGTCATGGGGCTTGCCGGAGCCGCGTCGCCCGACGAGATCGAGCCGCTCATCGCGCACCCCACGCCGCAGGTGAGGCTCATCGCGTGCGTGGTGCTCCGCCGGCTCGACGATCCGAGGCTGGCTCGTCTCCTCGATGATGCCGACGTCGCGGTGGCGATCGAGGCCGCACGAGCCATCCACGATCGCCCCATCACCGATGCCTTGCCATCCCTGGCCCACTCGGCGGCCGGCGGCCCCGCCGACGACGCCTTCCTCAGGCGGGCCGTGTCGGCGGCGGAAACTGTCGGCACACCCACCGCCATCGACTCGCTCATGAAGGTGATCGCTCGAGGCGATGCGTCGTCGGAAGCCCGCGGCGAGGCGATCGATGCCATCGGCCGATGGTCGTCGCCACCGCGAGTCAATCGCGTCACGGGGGAGTGGATGCACGGGGTGGCGTCGCGCGACGCCGAGCCCGCCCGCCGTGCCCTGGCGACATGCCTCGCGCAGCTGCTCGACGACACCTCGCTCCCCGAAAGCCTGCATGCCGAACTCATGGCCGCAGCGGGAGCGATCGGGCTCGATGAGGTGTGGCCGATGATCCGGGTGTGGGCCCTCGACACGCGCCGTTCCGCTGCCTCGCGGGCGCGGGCGGTCGACGCGCTTCGCACGGCCGGTGATGCCGATCGACTCACGATCGCAGAACGACTCGTCACCGACCCCGAGCCGCTGGTGCGCATGGCGGCGCGGCGGGCACGCGTGGCCGCATCGCCCACCGCGGCAGTGGTGCCCGACCTCGTGGCGGCCTGCGCAGGCCCCGACATGGCCGAACGGCAGCAGGCGGTCACGCTCCTGCTCGAACTCTCCGATCCAGCCGCCACCGAGGCCATCACCGCGCTGGCGACGCAGCTCGAAGCCGGCACGCTCGACCCGACCATCGCCCTCGAAGTGGCCGAAGCGGCGGAGATGCGCCTTGGGCAGAGGCCCTTGCTCGGCACGTCCAACGACCCCCTCGCGGCATGGCAGGATGTCGCCGCCGGCGGTGATCCGAAGCGCGGTCGCCACCTCTTCACGGCCAAGGAGGAGGTGTCGTGTGTGCGCTGCCACTCGGCCGAGGGCACGGGGGGCGACGTCGGCCCCAGGCTCGACGGCATCGCCAGCCGTCGCGACCCGCGCTACCTGCTGGAGTCGATCGTGCATCCGAATGCCCGCGTGGCCGAGGGCTACGCCACCACCGTCATCCTCACCGACGAAGGACTCGCCCATTCGGGCGTGATCACGTCGGAGACGCCCGAATCAATCACCATGCGGCTGCCCGACGGCACCACCCGCGTCATCCCCGCCGAGAGCGTCGACGAGCGATCCAACGGGCCGAGCGCCATGCCCGGCGACATCGCCGACAAGCTCACCCGCCGCGAGCTTCGCGACATCGTCGCGTGGCTCCAGAGCCTCCTCTGAGCCGGCTGCGCAACACGCCGTTGCGCCGGCGGGCCGAAAAAGATGGCCGTGGATGCTAGGCTTGGGGGCTGGAGGCGATGACGCGGCATGACGATCCAGTGGTGTGGGAGAGGCGTGGCGACAGCATGGATCGTGGCCCTGCAGGCGTGCGTCGCATGGGCCGACCCCACGATCGACTTCAATCGCGAGATCCGGCCGATCCTCTCGGAGAACTGCTTCTACTGCCATGGACAGGATCCGGCGAAGCGGGAGGCTGATCTCCGGCTCGACGTGCGCGAGGCGGCGGTCGAGGCCGGCGTGATCGTGCCCGGTGATGCGGGGGCGAGCACGCTGCTCGAGCGCATCCATTCGAGCGATGACGACGTGCTGATGCCGCCGCCCGACTCCAACCGTCGGCTGTCCGATGAGCAGAAGGCGATCCTCGACCGTTGGATCCGCGAAGGGGCCGCGTATGAGCCCCACTGGGCCTTCGTGGCTCCCGTGCGGCCCGCGGTGCCCGTCGTCCGCAACACCGCGTGGGTACGGAACCCGATCGATGCGTTCGTGGTGGCGAAGATCGAGGAGGCTGGGCTCGAGCCATCCCCCGAGGCCGATCGCACCACGCTGATCCGACGGCTCCACGCCGATCTCGTCGGCCTGCCGCCGACACCCGACGAGGTCGACGCGTTTGTGGCCGACACCTCCCCCGACGCCTACGAGCAGCTCGTCGATCGGCTCCTGGCGAGCCCGCACTACGGCGAACGGATGGCCGCGGCCTGGCTCGATGCCGCCCGCTACGCCGACTCCAACGGCTTCCAGCAGGACGGCGACACCTGGCAATGGCTCTGGCGCGACTGGGTGGTGAAGGCGATCAACGACGACATGCCCTTCGACCAGTTTTCGATCGAGCAGCTCGCCGGCGACCTGCTTCCCAATGCGACCAACGCCCAGAAGATCGCGAGCGGCTTCAACCGCAACCACCTCCTCAATGGCGAGGGGGGCGCGATCCCCGAGGAGCAGCGGTTCAACAACCTCTTCGACCGCGTCGACACCACGAGCACCACCTGGCTCGGCCTCACGATGGCCTGCGCGCAGTGCCACGATCACAAGTACGACCCGATGACCCGCACCGACTACTACCGGCTGCTCGACGCCTTCAACCGGCTCCCGGAAAAGGGAACGCCGACGATGTATTCCGCCCGCATTCGGGTGGCGCCGCCGGTGCTCGAGATCCCCACCCCTGCCTATGAGGCGCGGGTGGCCGAGCTCGATGCCGCGGTGAAGAAGCTGGAGGGGGAGGCGAAGCCGGTGCTCGACGCGCTCTACGTGGCATGGAAGAACGGGCTCTTTCTCGACGGCACGCCGGCCGACAGTTCCGACCTCCCCCGCACGCTCGCGCCGCTGCTGCTGACTCCCGAGAGCGAGCGAACGGACGACGACCGACGGTCGATCGAGAAGCAGCTTCGCCAGCACTTCGACGCCAAGGTCAAGCCCGACCTCGTGAAGACGCTTCCCACCGTGGCCCAGTACGACGCGGCCGTGAAGAAGCGTGATGAATACAAGGGCGATCACCTGCCGCGGGTGATGGTGATGAGCGACGCGCGACCTCGCGAAACACGGATCCTCGACCGCGGCGACTACCAGAGCCCGATCGGCGACGTGCTCCAGTTCGAGCCGCCGGCGTTCCTGCCACCGCTTCGCGACGGCGAGCCCCGCAACCGGCTCGGCTTCGCCCGCTGGTTGTTCATTGCAGACCATCCCCTCACCGCCCGCGTGCAGGCCAACCGCATGTGGCAACACTTCTTCGGCACGGGGCTCGTGAAGACTCCGGAAGACATGGGCGTGCAGAGCGAGTATCCCCGACACATGAAACTCCTCGATTGGCTGGCGACGGAGTTTCGCGAGGCTGGCTGGAGCCGCAAGCAGCTCCACCGGCTGATCGTCACGAGCGCCACCTACCGCCAGTCGAGCCGGGTCACACCCGATCACCTCGCCAAGGATCCGGAGAATCGTCTGCACGCGCGAGGCAGCCGCTTTCGCATGCCGGCCATGGTGCTTCGCGACGTGGCCCTTTCGGCGAGCGGCCTCGTCACCCTCACGGTCGGCGGACCGCCGGTCTATCCCTATCAGCCCGATGGGATCTGGGAGGCGCTCGCGATCACCACCGAGCGCGACTTCACGTATCCCGCCTCCCACGGCGCCGACCTCTATCGCCGCAGCCTCTACACGTTTTGGCGGCGGACCGTGAGCCCGGCCAATATGTTCGACGCCGCAAACCGGCAGACCTGCACGGTGCGCGTCGGGCAGACGTGCACCCCGCTGCATGCGCTCACCACGCTCAACGATCCCACCTGGGTCGAGGCGTCGCGGGTGCTGGCTGAGCGGAGCATGCACGCCGCGGGCGACCTCGACGGCCGTCTCACCCATCTTTTTCGTCGGGTGCTGGCCCGTCGGCCCACCAGCGAGGATCTCGCCTCGCTTCGGCGCACCCACGACCGCCAGCTCGCCCTCTACCGGGCCGACATCGACGCGGCCCGGCAGCTCGTGGCCGTGGGCGAGAGCCCGCGGGATGAGCGGCTCGATCCCGCCGAGCATGCGGCGCTGGCGAGCGTCTGCCTGGCGGTGTTCAATCTCGATGAGGCGCTCACCCGCGAATGAACGATCTCCACCACGACAACATCCGACGCGTCACCCGCCGCCAACTCTTTGGCTCGGCCGGCATGGGGATCGGTCTGCCGGCGCTGGCGTCGCTCCTCGCACGGGATGCCGCCGCGGCATCGGCACCAGCGGGCCCGGCCGTTCCCGGACTTCCCGATCTGCCCCACTTTCCGCCACGGGCCAAGCGGGTGGTGATGCTCTGGCAGGGGGGCGGCCCGAGCCACGTCGATCTCTTCGATCCGAAGCCGGTCCTCATGGAGCGGGGAGGCCAGGAGGTGCCGACGAGCGTGCGAGGCCACACCAGGCTCTCCACGATGTCGAGCGGCTACGCGAAGTGGCCCGTGGTGTCGCCGATCAAGGGCTTTCGGCCCTACGGCGCCTGCGGCATGGAGATGAGCGAGATGCTTCCGGGCCTCGGCAGCCTCGCCGACGACCTCTGCCTCATCCGGAGCATGAACACCGAGGCGGTGAACCACGCCCCGGGAGTCACCTTCTTCCTCACCGGCGCCCAGGTGCCCGGCCGTCCGAGCATGGGCTCCTGGATGAGCTACGGCCTCGGCTGCGAAACGGAAGACCTCCCCGCCTTCGTCGTGATGACCTCCTCCGACAAGGCCAAGAGCTGCGGCCAGCTCTTCTTCGACTATTACTGGGGCAGCGGGTTTCTGCCGAGCAAGTTCCAGGGCGTGAAGTTTCGCAACACCGGCGAGCCGGTTCCGTATCTCGCCGATCCACCGGGCGTGAGCCGAGCTGGCCGAAGGGCCCTGCTCGACGACCTGGCCGCGATGAACGCCGCCCATCTCGCCGATTACGGCGATCCGGAAATCGACACGCGGATCGCGCAGTATGAAATGGCCTACCGCATGCAGGCGAGCGTTCCCGATCTCGTCGATTTCCGCGACGAGCCGAAGCACGTGATCGACCGCTACGGCCCCGACGTCCACACGAAAGGCTCGTTTGCCTACAACTGCCTCGTGGCACGGCGGCTCCTCGAACGGGGCACGCGATTCGTGCAGCTGATGCATGCCGGATGGGACCAGCATCAGAATCTCTTCACGCAGCTCGAGGTGCAGTGCCGCGACACCGACGGGCCGTCGACCGCGCTGATCAGCGACCTCAAGGAGCGCGGCCTCATCGACGACACCCTCGTTCTGTGGGGCGGGGAGTTTGGCCGCACACCGTTCGGCCAGGGCGATCCGGCCAGCCCCAAGGGTCGCGACCATTTTGGGAAGGCCTATTCCTTCATCCTCACCGGCGGCGGGATCAAGCCAGGGCATGTCTACGGCGCCACCGACGACTACGCCTGGAACATCGTGGCCGATCCGGTCCACATCCACGACCTCCAGGCCACGATCCTCTACCTCATGGGAATCGATCACACGCGGCTGACGTTCCGCTACCAGGGTCGTCAGTACCGGCTCACCGACGTGCACGGCCACGTGGTGAAGGGCATCCTGGCGTGACGACACCCAACGCGTGATGGCACGCTTCGGGTGCCCGTGGAAGCCCAACGGCGTGAGCCGTGGGACCGGTGCGGTGAAACGCGCGGCGGGTTTGGCTCGATGACGTGAGCGGGCTCAATGGCGACTGGGGAGATAGCCTGGCGTGTCCCAGGCCTTACGGCCTTGGGCTTGGACGGGACGGTGCTTCGGCTGCCCGTGGAAGCCCAACGGCGTGAGCCGTGGGACCGGCGCGGTGAAACGCGCGGCGGGTTTGGCTCGATGACGTGAGCGGGCTCAACGGTGACTGGGGAGATAGCCTGGCGTGTCCCAGGCCTTACGGCCCTGGGCTTGGACGGGACGGTGCTTCGGGTGCCCGTGGAAGCCCAACGGCGTGAGCCGTGGGACCGGTGCGGTGAGACGCGCGGCGGGTTTGGCTCGATGACGTGAGCGGGCTCAATGGCGACTGGGGAAATAGCCTGGCGTGTCCCAGGCCTTACGGCCTTGGGCTTGGACGGGACGGTGCTTCCGGTGCCCGTGGAAGCCCAACGGCGTGAGCCGTGGGACCGGTGCGGCTCGTGCTCCTGCCTTATGATCCCGTTCGCAACCGCGTGATCTCGGCCACGAGCGCGGCGTTGCCGGCCGTGCCGGCGTCATTCGCGCTGTAGCCCGGCTTGATGCGTTCGAGAAAAAACATCTCCACCTCGCCCTTGCCCTTCACCTCACGCTTGCCGCGTGGCGTGCACACGAAATACGGCTCGAGGAGCCGATGCGTCGATGCCGACACGTTGATGCGGCCGGGCTCGCCGTTGCTCTCCATGCGGCTCGCGGTGTTGACCGTGTCGCCCCAGAGGTCGTAGAGAAACCGCTGCTGGCCGATCACGCCAGCGACGAGCGGGCCGGTGTGAAGGCCGATCCGAATCGGGAAGAAGGGAAGCCCGGCGGCCTTCTTCTCGTCCCCGATCGCCGCCACCGTGTCACGCAGGCCGAGCGCGAAGAGGGCCGCGTCAATCGCGTGCGACCCGCGGGGCTGCGGCACGCCGGCCGCCGCCATGTAGGCGTCGCCGATCGTCTTGAGCTTCTCCATGCCGCATTCGCCGAGAAGCTTGTCGAACGCAAGAAAATAGCGGTCGAGATCGGCGATCAGTTCTCTCGGCGACATCGATTCAGCCGTCTTGGTGAACCCCACGAAGTCGGTGAAGAGCACCGTCACCTCGTCGAAGTGCTGCGGCTCGCTCTGCCCCTGGGTCGAGAGTTCGTCGGCGATCTGACGAGGAAACACCTTGTAGAGCAGCTCGCGGGTCTTGCGGAGGCTGTCTTCCACCTTGAGATTCGCATCGGCGAGGTCACGGTGCATTTCGGCGAGCCGGGCGTTCTGCTGAAGGATGTTTTCGTAGGTGGAAAGAAGAAGATTGAGAAGCTGCCGGCGGGTCACGTCGAGCTTCAACTGGTCGCCACCATAGTCAAACGCCAGCGGCTCGCCCGGGCGGTCGGCGGAGGAATCCTGGGCGAGGAGGTGGTCGATCCGTTCCAGCACATGTTCGGGTTCGTAGGGCTTCGTCACGTAGGCATCGGCCCCCTCGCGAAGCCCGGCGAGGATGTCACCCGTTGACGCATGCGACGTGAGCATGAGCACCGGAATCTGCCGGAGATCGGGATCGGATTTCACGGCGCGGCACAGGGCATGGCCGTCCATCTCGGGCATCTCGACGTCCGACACCAGCATCGCCGGGCGGTGCGTCCGCACGAGATCCAGGGCAATCGCCCCGTTCGCGCCCCAATGCACGGTGTGGCCCCGCGACTCGAGCGCCTTCTTGAGGATCATCGCCGGCACGCGGCTGTCTTCGGCGATCACGATGGTGCGGGATGCTGGGAACGTCATACGCACGAGAATACCCCGCCTGATCAACGAGGGTGAAGGTGGAATCCGAGGCGGGATGCCGGCCATCGCGACGGGCCTTCGGGGCTATACTCGCGGCATGAGCCATGTCGTCGTGTGCGGACTGGGCCGGTTTGGCCTGCAGGTGGTGGAATCGCTTCGGGCTGCCGGCGCGGAGGTCACCGTCATCACCGACGAGAGCACCTCCGACGACCGGCTCGACCGCGTTCGCGTCTCCAACACGCGGGTGGTGATCGGTGATTTCCGATTCGCCACCGCCCGTCGTGAGGCCGACATCGCCCACGCCAGGGCGGTGGTCATCACGACCGCCAGCGACGTCGACAACCTCGAGGCCGCCCTCGAGATCCGCGGGGAGGCCCCCGGCATTCCCGTCGTCATGCGGCATTCCCAGCCGCGGCTGACGGGCCGGTTTGAATCCGACTTCGGCATCACGGCGGTGCTCTCGCCGGCCGACCTGGCGGCCGATGCGTTCGTGGCCGCGGCGATCGAGTCGCCATCGGGTGAGCCTGCGGCGTCCGTGACGCCGCGGCGTCGATCGGCGGTGCGGCGTCATCGGGCCCGGGCCGACTACGTCGTCATCCCGTCGATGCTGCTGGCGCTCTATCTCGTGGCGATCGTGGTCTTCAAGGTCGCCCTTGGTCTCACCTGGCTCGACGCGGCCTACTTTGCGACATCCGTGATCACCACCGTCGGGTTCGGCGACTTCCACCTCCGCGACGCGCCGGAATGGGTGAAGGTGTTTGGCATCGTGCTGATGTTCAGCGGCATCGTGTTGGTCGGTATGATCGCCTCGCTGCTCACGATTTTCGTGGTGTCGGGGGCCGCGGAGCAGCTCCGCAACCAGTTCGCTGCCAGGCGTCGCCGTGATCACGTCATCGTCTGCGGGCTCGGCCTCGTCGGCGTGGCGGTGGCCCGCGACCTCTGCCGACGGGGCATCCCGGTCGTCGGGGTCGACCCGGACGCCCACGACGACGGCCTCCGCGACGCGCACCTCCGCTGTCCGTTGATTGCCGGCGATGCGACGAGCGGCATCACGCTGACGAGAGCGGGCATCGACCGCGCTCGGGCGGTGGTGGCGTGCACGTCGAACGATGCCCTCAATCTCGAGATCGGGCTCACGGCACAGTCGGCGGCGGAAGAGCGGCGGCCGGATCGGCCGTTGCGGCTCGTGCTGCGATGTTTCGACGCCGACCTCGCCCGCCGCATCCATTCCGCCGGCGGCAACTACACGCTCCTGTCCGAGGCCACGATCGCGGCGCCGGTGTTCGTGCAGCGAGCCCTCGGCTGACGGTGGCGAGGCTCAACGGCGACTGAGAAGATAGCCGGGCGTGTCCCAGGCCTGACGGCCTTGGGCTTGGACGGGCAGGGGATCCGTCGAAGCCCAACGGTGTGAGCCGTGGGACCGGCGCGGTGCATCGCGTGGCGTGTTGGGCCGATCGGGGGCCGTACGCCCACCGCTGCTCAGCGGGACGGGGCGATCACGATGATGGCGGAGCCGATGAATATAAACACGCCGCCGACGAGCACCGGCCAGCCGATCGGCTGCCTCGAGAAGCCCCACGCAAAGAGCGCCACGAAGAGCGGGTAGGAGATTTCAAGCACCGCGGCCCGCGAGGCGCCGAGCAGCTGAATCGAGGAAAAAATCGAGAGGCACGCCAGCACCACCACGGCCATGGTGGCGAAGACGAGCGGCAGACTGACGCCGGGCCAGGAGAGCTGAAGGAGCGAGGCGGGCGACTCACCACGGGCCACGATCACGAGGCCGGCCACGATCGCTCCGGCAACCGAGTGCAGGAAATACAGCCGGTAGATCGACAGGCCCGTGAGCAGCTTCTCGTCGAGCACGTAGAGCAGGCCCCAGAGCACCGCCGCCGCGAAGGCGAGCGCATAGCCGACCGATGGGAGGGGCAGGCTCATTCGTCGTCCCTGGAGTCGTCGTCGTCCGACTCCTCGTCCCACGTCGAGTCGCTCTCCTCGTCGCCGGCGTCGTCGTCATCGCCATCGTCCGACACGTCGTCGCCGTCGTCATCCAGTTCCTCGTCCTCGTCAAACTCCTCCTCGTCGGAGGCCGCCTTCGGAGGCGCCGCGTGGGGCTGGATCCTGAGCTTCCGCGGCGCCGGGTCGGGAGGCAGCGGCGCCGAGCCGCTGCGGGCTGCCCATTCCTCGAGCGAGATCAGCACCTCGCGGGCCTGCGATCCGGCATATTGCCCCACGACGCCATCCTCTGCCATGAAGTCGATGAGACGGGCCCCTCGGCCGTAGCCCACCCCGAGCGCCCGCTGGAGGAGCGACACGCTACCGCGGCCCTCGCGGATCACCACCTCCACGGCGGCGTCGTAGAGTTCGTCCTTGTCGCGCGGGCTTGCACCGCCACCCTTGCCCTGATCCTCCGCCCCGGCCGGCTTCAGGTTGACCAGTTCCGCCGCATACTGCGGCTCGGTCGTGCCGATCGCCCCCATCACGCGGCCGATCTCGTCGTCGCTGAGAAACGTACCCTGACCGCGCAGGATCTGGCTCGTGCCCGGCGAGAGGAAGAGCATGTCGCCGTTGCCGAGGAGCCGCTCGGCTCCCATTTCGTCGAGCACCACGCGGCTGTCGGTGCGGCTTGCCACCTGAAACGCGATCCGCGCCGGCAGGTTGCTCTTGATCAGGCCGGTGATCACGTCGACCGTAGGCTTCTGCGTGGCGAGGATGAGATGGATGCCCACCGCCCGGCTCTTCTGGGCGAGGCGGATGATGTGGGCCTCGATCTCCTTGCCGGCGGTCATCATCATGTCGGCGATCTCGTCGGCGATCATCACGATGAAGGGCATGGTCGTGGGGATGGCTGCCGCCTCCTCGTCGCTCTCGGGCTGCATCCGCTTCAGGATCTCGTCGCGACCGAGCGCGTTGTATTGCGTGAGGTGACGCACGCCCACCTTGGCGAGCAGGGCATACCGCTCCTCCATCTTGTCGACGGCCCAGGCGAGAATCGCCTCCGCCTTCTTCATGTCGGTCACGACCGGATGCATGAGGTGGGGCAGCGACTTGTAGGGTGTCAGCTCGACCATCTTCGGGTCGATCATGAGCATCCGCACCTCGTCGGGCCGACGGGTCATCAGCATCGACACGATGATCGAGTTCAAGCAGACCGACTTGCCCGTGCCCGTGCGGCCCGCGATCAGAAGGTGGGGCATGCTCGCCATGTCGACCACCATCGGATTGCCCGCCACGTCCTTGCCGAGGAAGATCGGGATCTTCATCGTGCGGGCCTTGGCCTGGGTTTCTTCGATCACCTCGCGGAGTCGGACCATCTGCCGCGTGGTGTTGGGCACCTCGATGCCGACGGAGTTCTTGCCCGGGATCGGGGCCACGATCCGCACGCTCGGCACGCGGAGGGCGATGGCGAGGTCGTCGGCGAGGTTCGTGATCTTGGAGAGCCGCAGGCCGGCCTCGAGTTCGATCTCATACTGCGAGATCACCGGGCCCGTCTCGATCTCCACCACCTTCACCTTGAAGCCAAACTCCCCAAACGTCTTTTCGAGCACGCGGGCACGGTCGCGCACCTCCTGCTCCTGCTGGTCGAGTTCCAGGTATTCCGTGGGCAGGAGCAGGTCGAGGTTGGGGAGTTCGTAGTCGGCCGCGGGGTCGGGTGAGAGTTCGAGCGTGGGCTTCGGCTTGCGACGGCTCGAGAGCGAACGGATCGGCACGGGCGCCGCAGCGGCCGTCTCCTCGTCGTCATCGGCCGCCTGGTCGGTGGCGTCGGCATCGGTCGATGCCTCCTCGGTCTCGAGGTCATCGTCGGCCTCATCCACCACCGGCACTTCGCGCCGCTTCACGCGAATCGTGGGCTCGCCGTCGGCGTCATCATCGGCGTCGTCCTCATCGATCGACGGGCGGCCGCCTAACCGATTCCGCAGGCCGGGAAAGCGGCTCGCGAGGTCCTCGGCGCTCGCCACAGCCTCGGCTGTGCGCGATGCCGCCCACCGGCCGCGAACCGCGAGGATCGAGGTGCCGACGCTGGCAACGCCCTGTGCCACCGTCGTCATGACAGCACGCAGCACGGCATCGCACGCCAGGAAAAGCCCGGCGAGCGTGAGGGCTGTCACGACGATGGCCGCGCCCGTGTGGGCGAGGTACGACTCCGCGAGCAGTCGCCCCATGCCGCCGACGCGGCCGCCGGGGCCCCAGAGCGGGCGATCGATCCAGTCGGGCGAAAAGAGCGTGAGGAGCGTGCAGCCGCCCGCGAGGGCCACCGCCGCGCCGATCGTGCGCAGCGGCATGTCGGGAAGGGGCCGGCGTCGCAGTAGGGCCACGTCGAGCGCGGCAAGAAACGCGATCGCACCCCAGGCGCCGAGCCCAAACGTCTCGAAGAGGCGTCCGGCCACGAGTGATCCCAGCAGGCCGCAGGCGTTCGAGGCCCGGGCATTGGGTGGAAAGGTCATCGAGAGCGGCGGATCGGCGGGATCGTAGGTGGCCAGCGCCGCCACCAGAAACACGCACGCCGCGAGGAGGCCGAGCGCGGTGAGGTCGCGCACGCGGTTTCGGGGAACGCTCGTCGGTGCAGCGACGGGCTCGACCCGCGCGGTCGAACGAGCGGCGGGCGCAAAGCGCTGGGAAACGGTGCGGTCAGCGAAGGCCATGCGACGATCCTTGTCGAGAGGGTGGTCCACCGAAACTCTACAGGCCACTGGTGGCCCCGGTCGGCGACGCGACCGTTCCGGCCACGACACCGCGCTCCGATCGTGCCGGTCGTGCCGATCGTGCTGAAAAGGGGGTGCCGCTCTTTTTCCGCGCAACCGAGTACGCTACGCCGCATGACAGATGCCCACTCCCTGCCGTCCGGAGCCCTCGCCATCGGCGTGGTGGCCGGCATCACCGCGGCGGTGGCGAGTGCGGCGGCCTATCTGATGTCACGGCATCACACGAGCCTCGGTGGAAGCAGCCATCGCCTGCTGCTGATGGGGCACACGCTCATGGGCGTGGCCTGCCTGCCGCTGTCGTTCATGCTCTGGCCAGAGGGGCTCCCGCTGAAGGCTGCATGGGTCGCGCCCCTCTTCGGGTCGTCGCTGTCGTATCTGGTGGGGCAGGGGGTGCTGTTTGCCGCACTCGCCCGGTCCGACGCATCCCGCGTGGCGCCGCTGCTCGGGCTGAAGATCGCGATGCTCGCGGGGATCGTGTCGTGCACGCCGGGCGAGTCGCTCGACCTCCGTCAGTGGCTGGCCGTGGCGCTGAGCGTGGTGGCCGCCGTGATGCTGCAGCGCCGGGGCGGCATGAACCGCTCCGCCCTCGGCTTCACGCTCGTGGCCTGCGTCGCCTTCGCCACGTCAGACCTCTTCATCGTGCGGCTGATCGACGGCCTGCAGGCCACGGCGGCCGACAGCATCGGTTCCCTCACCCGCATGAGGGCGGGCACGGTGGCGATGATCATCACCTACGCGCTCTGCGGAGTTTTCACCGCTGCCATCCTCCTCGTGCGTCCGGAGCTCCGGCCGACGCGACGGCTCACCTGGACGACCGGCGGACTCTACGCCGTGACGTGGCTCATCGGCATGGCGGGGCTCTACACCTGCTTCGGGCTCGTGGGGGTCGTGTTTGGCAACATCCTGCAGTCCACCCGGGGCATGGTGGCGATCGTGCTCGGGGCGATGCTGGCCCATGCCGGCTGGGACGAGGTGGAAACCAAGGTCGACCGTGGCACGCTCGCGCTCCGTCTCGCGGCCGCCGCCCTGATGACGGTCGCGATCGCGATCTACGTGATCGACGTGGCATGACATTTCGCCAAATGGCTCCGGCTGACGTCGTCGGCGGCTAGACTCAGGTCTCCCGCGCCCCTTCCTTCCGAGCCCCTCTGCCGTGCCCCGCTCCGCGCCCCTGCTCGTGGCCGCCTGGCTGATGGCGATTCCCGTCGTGGCCACCGCCGCCGACGAGTCTCGGTTTCGTGAAGTCTGTGGCAGTTGCCACTTCGACGGCAGCGCGGAGGGAGGGCTCGCGATCGATGCGCTCCTCACGCGAGTCCCTGCCGACGGGATTCCAGATGCCGCCAACCGCGACACGTGGATGCGGGTGCTGCGGGCCATTCGAACGGAGGTGATGCCCCCGGCCGAGGAGCCGCATCCCACCGAGGAGCATCGCCGGGCACTCATCGCCTTCATCACCCGCGACGTGCTTCGGCTCGAGGCCGGCCAGGCCGATCCCGGGCCCTCGGTTCCGCGCCGTCTCAATCGATCGGAATACCGTCACACGATCCGCGACCTCACGGGGCTGTCGATCGAGGCGGTCAACGATCTGCCCGCCGACGACACGTCCTATGGCTTCGACACCGTGGGCGCCACGCTCGGGCTGTCGCCGCTCCTGGTGGAGCGGTATCTGGAGGTGGCCCAGGAGGTCGGGGCGGCGGTGGCCGCCACGGCGCGCGGCCAAGCTCCGGAGCCCCACCGCCACCGTCGCGACGAGGTGCTCGCTCGCGTGTTTCCCCTCGGGCTTGCCCCGGCCACCGAGGCCGACCGCGGCCCCCACCTTCGCGGCACGATCGCCGCGGTCGCCGAACGCGCGTTTCGTGGCCCGGTGCCGCCGACCACGATCACTCGCCTCGTGGCGATCGCCGAGGCATCGGTCGACGTCCCCGGCGCGGGCTTCGAGGATGCCGTCGCCGCCTCGCTCACGGCGATGCTCGCCTCGCCCAGGTTTCTCTTCATCGCCGCCGACCATTCGGGGGATCGCGCCTCCGGCGATCCCACGCCCGTGCCCATCAGCGACGTCGCCCTCGCCTCCCGCCTGTCGTTCTTCTTGTGGAGTTCGATGCCCGACGACGAGCTCCGCACGCTCGCGGAAGCCGGCCGGCTCCACGACAACCTTTCCCAGCAGGTCGATCGCATGCTCGCCGATCCGAAGGCGGATCGTTTCGTCGCCGACTTCGTGGGGCAGTGGCTGCAAACCCGTGATGTCGAAACCATGCCCGTCGATCCCCGCCGCATCTTCCGGGGTCGCGAGCGGTTCATGGCCGAGCAGCTCTTTCCGCCGGGCGTGCGGCATGCCATGCGGCGTGAAACGGAAATGGTGTTTGCCAGGCTGGTGCGCGACAACCTCCCGGCCACCGATCTGATCGCGGGTCGCGACACCTTTCTCAATGAGTCGCTCGCGAGGCTGTATGGCGTGGCCGATGTCTCGGGGCCCGAGATGCGGCTCGTGTCGCTGCCTGACGGCAGCCACCGTGGCGGGCTGCTGTCGCACGGCAGTTTTCTGATCGTCACGTCCACGCCCACCCGCACGTCGCCGGTGAAGCGGGGCAAGTTCATCCTCACGAACCTGCTCGGCACGCCGGCTCCTCCACCGCCGCCCAACGTGCCTCCGCTCGAGGAGCCGATGCGCCGGCAGGAGGTGCGGCCGACGATGCGTCAACTCATGGAGCAGCACCGCGCCGACCCGCTCTGCGCCGGCTGCCATGCCCGCATGGATCCGCTGGGGCTGGCCCTGGAGTCGTTCGATGCGATCGGCCGGTGGCGTGACGACGCCGAGAGCCTCGACACCTCGGGCTCGCTCATCACCGGCGAGCCATTCGCCAATGCGGAGGAACTGGCCGCCCTGATCGCCGGGCCCCGGCGGCAGGATTTTCATCGATGCCTCGCAGAAAAGCTCCTCACTTATGCGATTGGCCGCGGGCTGGAGTATTTCGACGACCCGACGGTGAATACGATGGTGGAGCGGATGGACCGCGACGGCGGCGGCCTCGGCACCCTCGTGCATGCCGTCACCGAGAGTGTTCCCTTTCGCATGCGACGTCCGAGCCTCACCGCCGTGGAGCCGATCCCGTGACCAGTCCTGCCGGTCTCTCCCGTCGCGGTTTTTTGTCGGGCCTGCGAGGGCTTGGGGTGTCGCTGGCACTGCCGTCGTTGCCATCGCTACGCGCCCTGGCCAGCGAGTCGTCCATCGCGACGACGCCAGCCACCCGCATGGCGTTTGTGTATGTCCCCAACGGCGTCAACGTGGAGCGGTGGCGATCGACGGGCTCGGGGACCGACTACACGCCGGGCGTCACGCTCGAGCCATTGGCCGACTTTCGTGACGACTTTCAGGTGATCACCGGGCTGGCCCATCTTAATGGCACGGCCGGCCCGGACGGCGCGGGCGATCATGCCCGGGCCACCGCCACGATTCTCACCGGGGCGAGGCCCCGAAAAACTGCCGGCGCCGACATCCGGGCGGGCATCTCGGTCGACCAGTTTGCGGCACAGCACATCGGCGGCGCCACGCGGCTTCCGTCGCTCGAGCTTTCCTGCGACGAGCCCCGCCGCAGCGGCGATTGCGACTCGGGCTACTCCTGCGCGTATTCCTTCAACATGTCGTGGCGGAGCGCCACGCAGCCCGCGGCCGCCGAGGCCAACCCGCGGCTCGTCTTCGAACGGCTGTTTGGTGCGGGGCAGGGGGAGGAGCGGGCCAGAAGCCTTGCGGCCCGCGTGACCGGCCGGCGGTCGCTGCTCGACTTCGTGGCCGAGGAGGCTCGCGACGTGGCGGGGCATCTCGACGCCGCCGACCGCCGGGGCCTCGATGAGTATCTCACGAGCGTGCGGGAGATCGAGCGGCAGCTCGAGAGGTTTGAGCGGATGCCGGTGCCTCGTGTCGACGACCACATGCTTCCCGATCAGCCCCCTCGAGGCCGTCGCGAGCACATGCAGCTCATGGCCGACATGCTCGTGCTGGCATTCCGCACCGATTCCACGCGGGTGGCCACGCTGATGTTTGCCCACGACGGCAGCAACCGCACGTTTCCCGAGATCGATGTGACCGACGACCACCATTCGCTCTCCCACCATCAGGGAAAGGCGGAAACGCTCGAAAAGATCGCCCGGATCGATCGGTATTACATGGAGCAGTATGCGTATCTCCTCGGACGGCTCCGCGATGTGCGCGAGTCCGACGGCCGCACGCTCCTCGATCATTCCATGATCGTGTATGCCAGCGGGCTCTGCGACGGCAATCGCCACAACCACGACAATCTCCCGGTGATTCTTGCGGGCAGGGCAGGGGGGCGGCTCGCCGCAGGGCGGCATCTGCTCCTGCCGGCCGAGCAGCCGATGACCAACCTGTTTGTCACGATGCTCGACCTCGCCGGCGTGCAGGCCACGCAGTTTGGCGATTCCACCGGACGCCTCGACGACATCCGGGTCTAGCGCCGTTCCGTGTCGCGCTCCGTCGAAGCCCAACGGCGTCGCGCGGAACAGCGTGGCGTCTCCCAGGCCTTACGGCCTTGGGCTTGGACCGGACAGATGTCTCGTCTTTGCATCCGTCGAAGCCCAACGGCGTGAGCCGTGGGACCGGCGTGGTGACTGGCGTAGCGGCTTTGGCACGTTGGGCCGAGATGGCTAAACGGCGTCGCGCGGAACAGCGTGGCGTCTCCCAGGCCTTACGGCCTTGGGCTTGGACCGGCGGGTGACGTGCTCATTCCGTCGAAGCCCAACGGCGTGAGCCGTGGGACCGGCGTGGTGCTCCGAGCGGTGCGTTTGGCTCACCCACGCTGCCGCGTCCTCGCACGCTTCTTCACCACGGCAACGCCGCTGACTCTTCACTACGGCGACGCTGCCGGCTCTGCCTCGGCATCCGCCTCCCCATCGGCCGGCGGCTCATGTGGCATCGGCGGCAGCTGCCGGTAGGAGGTCTGGAGCGTGAGGATCGCGAGCGCCGTCGACGAGAGCCGTCCGCTCAGTTTCCCCATGTCGCTGTCGGTCGGATCCCAGCTGCCGGCGTCGTCTCCGATGGCGAGCTGCGTCCGCACCACATGCTCCCGCGCGAGGTGGTTCCACAGGTCAAACTCCGCGCCCCCCACCCGCCGGAGCACCTCCGTGCCCATGAAGGTGCCGCGAATCGGGCCGAGTGTGGCCGAGGTTTCGGGGGGAGTGTTCTCCATGAGGTAGGCCACGCCCGATTGAAGGTCGGCATCCGGCACGGGCTTGCCGAGCCAGAAGTGGATGGCGATGCCGGTCGCCGTTGCCGCCGGCGTCACGCGTGGCTCCACCGGCGAGCGAAAACGTGACGTGGGCACGCCCCCCGCTCCGGCTGCGCACGAGTCGATGAACTTGATCGCCTTGGTCGTGGTGGGGCCGGAACTCCCGAGCCCTGCCTGCTTGCAGGCCTGGAGTGCCGCGGCCACCCAGCCGGCGGTTTGCAGATCAGCCGGCTGGCCGGCCGCATCGAGCCACGCGCCGTTCTGCTCTTGATTGGCCAGGAGGCATTTCAGCCCTTGCCGCACGCTGAGTTTGAGGCGGTCGTCCCTTGAGAGTGCGTAGGCCTCCGCCATCGCCAACGTGGCGAGGCTGTGCCCCACTCCGCCACCGCCAAAGTAGCCGTCGGCCTTGTCCTTCGATCGCATCTGGTTTCGGGCGAGGGCGGCGAGGCCGCGTTCCACCACCGGGCGGTAGTTGCCCAGGTCGCTCGGTTCGTTGGGATTCACCTTGTGAATGACACCCTCGCTCAGAAACGGGAGCAGCGCGAGGGCGGTGGCGGCCACCGCGTTGTCATCGCCCGTTGGAGTGGCCGCCGCCATGGCGTTGGGATCACCAGAGGTGCCACCAGCCGTCGCCTGAAGGGTCCAGCTGCCGTCGGCCTGCTGGCGTGCCGCGATCCAGGCAAGGCCTTGTCGCACTGCCTCGTCGCTGGCCAGCGTGCCGCCGTGATAGGCCGCAAGCGCCTGCCTGGCCTCCGCCGACAGGCGGCCGCGGATGCCGCCAAGTTTGAGAAACCGCTGCACGTCGGGGCTCTGACGCTCCACGAACGCAGAGCTCCCGCCATCCTCCTCCACCCGCACGACGAGCGGCGTGTCGATCATGTAGTGCTCGCCGATGGCGTGAATGACTGCCGATCGCACCCGTGTTTCAGCATCGGGAGCTGCGGTGAGGGTGAGCGATGCCTCGCTGGCACCGGCGTTGATCGTGATGGGCTCCACCGACACGCCCGCGGGGAGGCCCTCCACGGCCACCTCGATCGGCCCGGTATAGGCCGTGCGCGACACGGGCAGTGGGAGCGACAATTGCTCACCCGGCTTGATCGCGATCGCCTTGAGACTGCCGACGCGAAACGGATACGCCAGCACCCTCACCTTCATATCCGTGGTGAAGGGTTGGCCCATGAAGGTGCCCACGAGTGGCACGGTGGCCTCTCCTTCGGGCACATCGGGATCGACCGTCACCTCGAGATCCGCGCGGGCCGCATCGCCGGCGATCATCGATGGCTGGATCTTCACGGCGGGCCCCGTGGGCTCCGTGCCGGTGGGCGGAGCGGTGGCGGGGTCGCCGGGCAACGACGCGTCACGAATCTCGATGGCTTTCGCGGGGTAGCCGTGCCGATCGATGCTCACAGGAAGCCGGCAGGTGCGGCCTGGCTGCACGGCGGCATCCCCTTCGCGGACGATCGTCGGGGCTTCGATCTTCGGCACGCGGATGGTGAGGTTGTCCATCGCCGACTGGCCGTCGAGGTTCACGGTCACGGGCACGGAGGCCATGGCCTCTCCGGCCCCGACCGACTCGGCGACTTCCACGGTGATGGTGCCGGTGCGGGAGTCTTCGAGGATCGGCGAGGCAGACACAGTGAAGCCCTCCTGCCCTTGGGGAGCCATCGCCTCGATCGATCCCTCGCCCGCATGGCCGGCCCGGTTGATCTGCACCTCGATGACCTTCGATGTGCCGGCCTTCACCTCGACCTCTCCGATCGGATTGATGGTGATCGGCTCAGGAGGCGGCGGCGGTGCCACGGCCTGCGGCGGGGGAGGGGGCGGCGGCGGCGAACCGCAGCCTGCGAGCGACAGGATCGTCACGGAAAGGATGGCGAAGAAGATGAACCCGTGACAGTGCATGCGTCCCGAGGTACTCGCTCCACCCACGTAAACACAGTTCTCTCATCATACATCACCTTTTGAGATTAAAAGAGGCCCTTCGTGTGTCTATCACTCTCCCCACGGCCCCAACTCCCCATGCGAGGCCCCTACCACGACCGCCGGGGCCTACACGCCGATAATTCAGGGCCGCACGCGGATGGTCTGGGAAAAGAGTCCGTAAAACCCCCTGTCGGCCTCACCACCACCGAACGATTCCCGATCGGCGGGTTATGGCATCGTCTATCGATTAACCGCCGCCACCAGCACGAAATCCGTTCGCCCGATCACTGCCGCGAGAATGGTGGTTGAAAACTCGTAGCGCCAAGTCTCGTGCGATCACGGCGTGCGAGCTATTGTCCTGCCTTCGCACGCGCTCGTCGGCACAAATCCTCTGCCCTCGCCAGATACCTGCCCTGCACCGTCTCACTGTCGAGGTGCCGCTTCTGCATGATCTCCTTTCCCATGTCGAGGTATTGCGCAAGATCATCTCGCAACTCCTCGTTGAGAAGAATCGCACGCATTGCCGCTACTGCCGCAGTCTCGGCGTAACACATGACGAGGTAGGGGTGATCCGCCTGAGGCGTAACGACCGCCAGCATATCAGCGCCATTCAAGAGCATCTGCTCGGCTTCGTCTAAGTGCGCCGTCACTTGACTCGTGTCTTTGTCATCAGCGGCAACCTTGGCTTGGACGATTCTCAACTCGGCGACGTTGAAGCACAGATCCGCGTAACCGACGCAGATCGTTTTCACATCGCGCAAAAACGCCTCGATTTCCGCATCCCCCATCTGCTTTTCCTGCAACTTTTTCTTCATCGCCTTGTTGGCGACCGCTATGGATCCCTCATGGGCTAGCTGACGCATCTCATCGATCATGAACTGCCAGCTCGAAAACTCCTTAAAGGCTCTCGCGAGATAATCGTCTGACCGCTCCAGCAAATCGACCAATCGGTCATCTTCCGGTGTCTCCGGACGTTCCAACTTCAGCTCGGCGCGTTTCAGAAAGAGCCGGCCGTAGTTTCTGAAAAAGGTCGCCTGTTGATCGCCGTGAATGGTGAAACTCGACGTCAGCCCCTGGAAGTTCCGCTCTCTGATCTCCTGTGCCAGATCGAAGTAGCCCTCCGCCTTACTCAACAGCCTTGCCGACTCCATACGAAGTGGCATGGATTCATCAACACACAGTGTGGCTAGGCCGTCATAGACCAACATCTGAGACAACTCAGTCTCATAGACGGCATTGGACATCGCATCGAGCATCGGCCGAAGCCGCTGCTGCCTCCATCGCTCGATTCTCCATGCGAGTTGATCATCAATGACCACGGCCCAGGCCTGCGCAGCCTGCGACGCCTGATATTGACCCAAGACGATTGCAAACTGCTGTCCATACAATCGACGATTCTCGGATAGCTTGCTCTCCGCGAGTTCAAGGCGACCGCGGGCGATTCGGTAATGCCCGCAATTCTTCTCACAGACACCTCGAGCGATGTGCGACCATACCCCCGCTTGGCGAATCACATCCGCCGACGCTCTGAGTTCCGGGGTATTAAGCCGTCGCTTCTTGTCATCAAACTCCTCTTCGAATTTCTTGGCGACGACAAGGGCACCCTCGTAGTCGCCATCAGCCATTCTTATTTGCATGCGATCAAGTTCAACACGCCACAGGCGATCGGCTTTCGACTCCTGGGCAGCACCCCTCGGCAACCACGAAAGGGAGGCACAGAGCACTACAAGTGGAACCACACCCCAACGGCAGACTCGCCCCATACGACACCTCCTCTTTCGATCTCAGACACACTTCAAAGCCATGATGGCTGGCCCACGCCAAGGCATCGAGTCACGGAAACGAGTGAAATGTCGCCGGGTGGCCACGATATCGCTCCGGCAACTGAATGCCATCACCGCACAGAAGCGACATTGATCGCACTTCGATCACGTTCGCCGCCGTTGCACCGCCCGCCGACGGAACGGCCGTTTGGAGCGCATCACGGTACACCGACACGAGCTCCTCCATGTGCTTCCGATTGAGTTTTCCGTCATTGATGATGAACTCAACATTCTGATGGAGGCAGTCGATCGGCGCTCCGTTTTGAAGCGCTTGCTCGAACAACGATGCGATGCCGGATGAACGGCGACTGAGATAGTTGCACACCGCGAGGTTGTTGAGAGCTTCACCGTTCTCCGGATCCCTCGCCAGAACCTCCTTGAAGTACTTTGATGCTTCAAGTGGGTCATCGAGAACGACCGCATGAAGAAGCCCGAGCATGGCAGGCGCCTTCACTGAGTTCTGATCGATTTTGGTTGCTGTTTGAAGTCTTTTCTCAGCCATCGCGAACTTACCGAGCGTTAAAAGCGCGGTGGCTTGAGCAACAAGCTCTTCACTCTCTTGCGTCCGATCCACGGCAGCCAAGCCGTCATCCGAAGAGGCTTGCTCGTCGTCTGCCGCAATGGCACAACCGAAGGAGGCCGCAAAGGCCATGACGAAACTGCTGATGAGGATCACATGACTCAGATCCACGCTCCGCCGTTTCAATCCGACCCCCCGAAACACACCTTCCGGATGGATGAGAAACGTCGAGGCGTTCCGGAAGGTGATCATGTTCCGTTGCCCTTTACTTGGATCACATTCGAACACAGTCCATCGCGACAATGCTGGGTGCTCTGGCGGCTGAACTGACGCTTGCGCCCGGGGGTCGCCCCCCCGCACGGAGTACCACGGTACACCCTCGCTGCCCTGTCGTCAACTTTCACACCATCACCGCACTGGACGATATCGAGGCACAGTCATGGCTGACGCACAGGTACACAAGTCCGCTCCCGTCGCTGGGGCCTCGCCCTACCACGCATTTCGCTAACCCTCGCACCTTGACGCTGTCCCCTCGGCGGAAGCAGTCTGCAACCCAGTCCTGGACCACACTCGCTGGGGGGCTCTGGCGGGAGCACGGCGTCCTTACACGTTGGTCCTCGGACCGAACGCGGTCGACGTGGTGGCTTCGGTCGCTCACCACGCTTGATGGAGATGCGGATGGATCACGATTACCGTCGCGTCGATCATCCTTTGGAGCGAACCGAACGAGATCCATCGAGATCCACGTTTGTGGTCCATGTTGCTTTTCCTCGTCTCATCACGAGATTTCATCGCATCGCGATGCTAGGGTGCCTCGCTGGCTTCATGATGGCCTTCAGTGGGTGCTCCAAACCTGAACCTCCCAAAACGTTCACCGAGCAACCGGTGCCGGCGAGACCTCAGCCTGCCCCTCCCAGCCCAGAAAAAACACCGCCCGCCCCTGAAGCCGACACTCCCGTGAAGGCGAAGCCACCTCTTCCGGAGCCTCGTGACGAACCGCCGCCAAGCCCCACCCCGAAGGGCGCGCCTCCCGACGAGTCCCGGGCCGACGCAGGATCCGCCCCCTCGGGACGGACGTCGTTTCCGTTAGAAGGCGTGGATGAATCTGGCTCCAAAGACATACGACCTGCATTTTCAGGTCGAGGGGAGGATCGTCCTCTGATGTCACCGGCTGCCGCGATGTCAGCAGCCAGGGACCTACTCCGGTCAGCACGATCCGAGTCAGCAAAAGGTCATATGGACGATGCGTGCGTTGCCGCACTCGAGGCTTTCGAAGTCACCTCCCCGCATGCGGCCACGGATCCAGCCTGTGCTGAGCAGGCCAAACTCGCCGAACAGTTTTTGAATGGGGCGGGAGGCCGTCATCAAGCTGAGGATGTTCCCACAAGTTTTGAATAGTGACCCCCTCCCCAAATCCTGAGCCAGGTCTTGTGAGAGAATCCTCGTGCCCT
>JAFMIU010000042.1 GCA_017853835.1 Pirellulales bacterium
ACCTGTTTGACGGTTACCCCGGGCTTATCGCAGTCTTCCGCGCCCTTCACAGCCTCTTGATGCCTAGACATCCCCCATGCGCCCTTAGTAGCTTGACCACCCGAATCGAATGCTCGCGAACGAGCCACGATTGGGTGAGCTAATCGTCGGGCCATCTGATTGCCGGGTCGCATCGCTGCGGCCGGCTCAGCCCGACTATTTACGATTATCTCGCTCTTTTCGAGGCTGCCACCCGTGGGAAACCCACGTGCGACACCTCGAGCCTTGGGAGAACGCTTCCAGAGAGCCGCTTGAGACGGCTCCCCTTCGGCATTCTTTTCAAGATGCCAATTACCACGACCAAATTGTCAACGAACGAGAACGTGCCAGCGACGGACAAAGCCGCTGCCGGCCCGCATGCGGGAACCGATTCCGGAAACTTGGAATCGGCCGCGACAGACCCAAAACTTAGCGGGGCCTTCTCCAACCGTCAAGCACCCTCCATTCATTTTTGCGAACGCCGTGAAAAACGTGGGATTTTCGCGACGGTATAACCGGACTCATGCGTTTTCACAGCCCACGTCGAGCGGCCGCAGCCATGCGCGCCGCAGCCCTTTTTTCGCCTGTTCTGCCGCGCATGGGGTGGCGCAGCAGGCGGTGCCGGTGGTCGTGGCATCCTCCGGAACCATGCAGACGGCGGCCGGTCAGCCGTTTGTCGGCACCGTGCTCCCGGCACGGACGAGCGATGTGGGCAGCGCCGTTGACGGTCGTCTCGTCGACATGCCGATCGTGGACGGGCAGCACGTCGAGGAAAACGAGCCAATCGCCCAACTTCTTCGCGGGCTCCTCGAAATTGAAAAGGCCGGTGCCGTCGCCGAGCTCAATCGCCGCCGGGAACTTCTCGCCGAACTGCAGGCCGGCTCGCGTCCTGAGGAGATCGAGCAGGCGCGGGCGGCCGTGGCAGGACTCGAGGCCAGGGTCGCCTACGCAGAGGGACGACTCGTCCGCCTCGAACGACTCGCCGAGCGGGGCACAAGCACTGCCGACGAGCTCCAAGACGCCCAGGCCGAGCTCCTCGCGGTCTCGGCCCAGCTGCGGGGCAGTCGATCGGCCCTCGCCCTCGTCGAGGCCGGGCCACGCCAGGAGCAGATCGCCCAGGCGGCGGCGGCCGCCGCCGTGCAGGAGGCCGAGGTGCTTCGCATCGATGATCAACTCGCCAAGCACACCATCCGCGCGCCGTTTTCCGGATGAATGGTGCAACGATTCACCGAGAAGGGGCAGTGAGTCACCCGCGGCGGCCTGATTGCCCGCATCGCCGAACTCGATCGCGTGGAGGTGGAGGCTCGGGTTCCCGAAAACTCCATCGCGTCGCTCCGCGCCGGCGTTGATGTGCGTCTCGAGTTTGACGCTGCTCCGGGCCAGGCCTGGATCGGCACCCTGGCACGGGTCGTTCCGCAGGCCGATCTTCTGAGTCGGAGTTTTCCCGTCCGGATCGTGCTCGAGAATCGCATCATCGATGGGGAGCCGGTGCTCCGAGGCGGGATGCTCGCACGCGCCTGGCTGCCGGTTGGGCGAGACGAAACCGTCACGGTCGTGCCCAAAGACGCGCTCGTGCTCGGCGGGCCGCGGCCGCTCGTCTTCGCCGTCGAACCCGGGGCCGCTCCCGGCACGGGCACGGTTCAGCCGGTCGATGTGGTGCTCGGCGCCGCCATCGGAGGGTCTGTCGAGATTCGCGGTGGACTCACGCCCGGGAGGCTCGTGGTGATTCGCGGCAACGAACGGCTCCGCCCCGGCACGCCGGTCACCTTTTCGCCCCTTCGCGACTGACACGCCGTCGCGGTGTCCGCCGAGTCCACCATGAACCTCATCGCCGCGTGTGTCGCCAATCCGGTCAAGGTTGCCGTCGGCGTTCTGCTGGTGGTGCTCTTCGGCTCGCTCGCACTGGTAACGATGCCGGTGCAGCTCACGCCTGAAGTTCAGATCCCCACCATCACGGTCGAGTGCCGATGGCGTGGCGCGAGCCCGCAGGAAGTTGAACGGGAGCTGGTCCAACCGCTCGAGGAGCAGCTCCGGAGCGTGGAAGGGCTCGTGAAGCTGTCGAGCGACTCCGGGGATTCCCTCGGCACGATCGAGCTTCAGTTTGCGGTCGGCACCGACATGCCGCAGTCGCTCGTGAAGGTCAACACGCGGGTGCAGCAGGTGCGTGACTGGCCGATCGATGCGGATCGGCCGGTGATTCGCACGGCCAGCGGCAACGATCGGCCGGTCGCCTGGCTGATCCTGGGGCAGTCCGCGCCCGACCACGGCCTGCTCACCCGCGCCAAGACGGAACACCCCGCGCTGGCGGCCGACATTGACCGCGTGCTGACGGCCCGTACTCCCGATCTTGCACTCTTTCGGCTGCGACGGGCTGCCCAGGCGCATCCGGAGCTCGCCCCGCTCGCCCCACCCGACATCGACGTCGAAGCGGTCCGACGGATGGCCGAGGATGAAATCGAGAGCCGTCTCGAACGCGTTGACGGGGTGTCGAGCGCCGATCTCGTCGGCGGCCGCGTGGATGAACTCCAGGTGATCGTCGACCCGCAACGCCTCGCGGCCCGCAACCTCACAATCGAAGACCTCCGGTCCGCCCTCGCCAACCAGAACCAGGACACGTCGGGGGGCGATGTGTGGGAGGGGAAACGACGCTACGTCATCCGCACGCTCGGCCAGTTTCGATCACCGGAACAGGTGGAAGGCGTGATCATCGCCCGGCGCGAGGGGAAGCCGGTGTATGTCCGAGACGTGGCCAGGGCCCAGCTCGGCACCAAGAAACCCGATGGAGTCGTTCGCCGATTCGGTGCCCGCAACATCGCCATACGGATCTCTCGCGACCAGGGATCCAACGTGCTCGACATGATGCGCCGCCTGAGGGGCGTCACCGCCCAACTGGATGGCGAGCTCCGCCCACGCGGCCTCAGCCTCACGCTCGTCTACGATGAAACCACCTACATCGATTCAGCGATCCAACTCGTCCGCGACAACATCGTCGTGGGCGGGCTGCTCACGGTGGCCACGCTCCTGGTGTTTCTCCGCAACATTCGGTCAACCCTGATCGTGGCCCTGGCCATTCCGGCGAGCGTGGTGGGAACGTTTCTGGTGCTCTCTCTGGCCGGCCGCACGCTCAATGTCATCAGCCTCGCGGGCATGGCATTCGCCGTCGGCATGCTCGTCGACAACGCCGTGGTGGTGCTGGAAAACATCTTCGTTCGCTGGACCGCGGGCGAGTCGCCGCGCGACGCTGCCGTTCGCGGCGCCGGCGAGGTGTGGGGGGCCGTGCTCGCCAGCACGCTCACGACGGTGGCTGTGTTTCTGCCGGTGCTGTTCGTGCGCGAGGAAGCCGGACAGCTCTTCGGCGACATCGCGTTGGCGATCAGCGCGGCCGTGCTCCTGTCGCTGATTGTGTCGGTGCTCGTCGTGCCCGTTGCCGCCGCGCGGCTGCTGTCCGGCCGCCGTCCCTCCGCGCATGCCTTCCCCCGCGACGTCGCCGCGCGGATCGGACGCGGCTTCACCGCGGGCGTTCTCCAGTTCAACCGACTTCTCCTCGCCTCCCCCTGGCGACAGGCCGCGGCGGCCTGCACCATCGTCGGCGCCGCGATAACGGCCTCGTGGCTGCTGCTGCCCAAGGTGGAATACCTCCCGGAAGGCAACCGCAACCTCGTGTTCGGCATCCTGCTGCCCCCACCCGGCTACAACCTCGACGAACTCCTGCGCATGGGTGACATCGTCGAGGAACGGCTGCTCCCCTACTGGGACGTCGATCCGGGCACACCCGAGGCGGCGGCCCTCGACGCGCCGATCCTGGGCGACCTGTTCTTCGTCGCCCGCGGCCGGAGCGTGTTCATCGGCGTTCGCTCCCTCGACCCGCTCCAGGCCGCACGGCTCGTGCCCCTGATCCGCCGCGTGGCCGCGGACCTGCCCGGCACGTTCGCTGTCGCCAAGCAGTCGAGCCTGTTTGAAAACGGCATCGGGGCGGGCAGAACCATCGACCTCGAGATCACGGGCCCCGATCTGGCGAGGCTTGTCAGCGTGGGCGTGCAGGTGATGGGGCGGCTGCCGGAGGCGACGCCAGGAAGCCAAAACATGCCCAAGCCGTCGCTCGATCTCTCCAGCCCGGAGGTGCAGCTCGTGCCACGGCTCGAACAGGCCGCCGACATGCGGCTCGACGCCAGGCAACTCGGCTACATGGTCGATTGCCTCGTCGATGGCGGATATGCCACCGACTACTATCTCGACAGCGACCGCATCGATCTCGTCATCAAGGGCGACGACCGCTTCGTGCAGCGCACCCAGGATCTTCGATCCCTTCCGGTCATCACGCCGGGAGGGCAGCTCGTGCCGCTCGAAGCGGTGGCCGAAATCCGTGAGTTTTCCAGCGGACCGGAGCAGATCCTCCATCGCGAGCGCGAGCGGGCGATCACGATTCAGGTGTCGCCCCCCCCCGCGATGCCGCTCGAGGAGGCCCAGGACCGGATCCAACGGCTCGTCATCGACCCGCTCAAGGCAGCGGGAACACTCGACGGCGGCTACGCCATCACGCTCGGCGGCACGGCCGACAAGCTTCGGGCGACCTGGAAGGCGCTCTGGTTCAACCTCGCGATCGCGGGGCTCATCACCTACCTCCTGATGGCGGCGCTGTTCGAGTCGTGGTTCTATCCCGCGGTCATCATCGCCGCCGTCCCGCTCGGTGGTGTCGGCGGCCTGCTCGGTCTCGCCGTGCTCAACGGCCTTGGCGGAGCATTTGGGATCTTCCAGCCGCTCGACGTGCTCACGATGCTCGGATTCGTGATCCTCATCGGCACCGTCGTGAACAACCCGATCCTCATCGTGGAGCGGGCCCTGCAGGTGGTTCGCGCAGGAGACGCCACTCCCGACGAGGCGATCCTCGAAGCGGTGCAGAGCCGCATCCGTCCGATTTTCATGACGACGCTCACCACCGTGCTCGGCCTTCTGCCGCTCGTGCTCTTTCCGGGGGCCGGCAGCGAACTCTACCGCGGGCTGGGTGCCGTGCTGCTCGGCGGCCTCCTCGTTTCCACGATCGTCACGCTCGTGCTCGTGCCGATTCTGCTTGGGCTCTGCTTCCGTGCCCTCGGCAGCAGCGCGACGAGCCAACGCATGCCCGCAGGAAGCCGGTAGAGCCGTCGTTCTGACACGGGTCTGACTGAAAAACTCGGCGTGAAAAACCCGCGCCATGACGGAGCCTCATTGAGACTCACCGATCACACACGGGGGGGCGCGGGCCGGAATCCATCGGCCGGCCAGTGTCTCACGGCAGAGCGGAGGAGAGCTCCGGAAGAGCGCGGTTGCCATATCCCAGGGCCTGCCATGCCAGAAGCGAAATGGTGTCTTCGACGAAGCGGGCGCTGCCATCGCCAAGCAAGACCTGTACGCCCCCCGGGTGCCGGCTGCGGGCCGCCTGTTTGATTTCTCCCCCGGCGGGATTCTGAATGCAGGGCATGTTGAGTTCCGCCCGGCTGGCACGTGGCCCACAGAGTTCCGGGCGATCCAAGACCGAGCTGTTCGGGCCGTCGGTGGTGTGAAAAGCCCAGCGGAAGTGGCGCTCATTGAAGGCATCGCCGCGTGAATCCATCGAGAGAGCGTCTGAACCGTCGGTCGCCGGGAGCAAGACCTCCGCCATGCAGAGGGTCTTGCTGAGTCCCTTCGTGAGATGCTCTCGGCGTATCGGCATGGGAAACGGCCGGGTCCATGAGGTGTTGTGCGCCGTAAACATTCCGCCGTAGTACTGCCAGCGAATCGTGTCCTTGAGCCGCCGTTCATCCTGGGACAACATCCCCGTCGGAGTCCCAGCTGGGAGACAGCGATCCGGATCCCGGCCTGACTCGGGATCTCGGCCGCTGCAGACGGCGTAGTTGAGCCGGCCCCGTGGCAGATTGTCTTCGCGGAAGATGCGACCAGGGCCTGAATTCTTGTCGTCCGACGGGCAGTAGTACATCTCCACAGGCGACTGGCAGAGCGTCAGATTGGGGCCCGGCTGGCCGTTGTTGGTGCCGTACCAGTCCTTGGTGAAGTCGAACTGCGCATAGTTGCCCACCTGCTCGGCATATGGCCAGATGTTGACCACAAACGTTCGCCGACGGGTGTTCTGCTGGCCGAGCGGAAAATAGTTGCGGGCGTTGAGGTGGCTATGGATCGCCAGCCCCCATTGACGGAGATTGTTCTTGCACTGCGACAACCGCGCCGCCTCGCGGGCCGCCTGGACCGCCGGCAGGAGGAGCCCGATCAACGTGGCGATGATCGCGATCACCACGAGAAGTTCCACGAGCGTGAAACCATGGAGGGGGCGAGGGCATGCGTTCGCATACCCTCTTGCTTGCTGAGACCATTTCCCCCTGACAGGGAGTTCACGGTGCTCTCGAAGAGCTGAACGGCCTCCACGAGCCCAGCGGCTCTCGTGGAGGAGCGTGATGACTGAGAAAAGCGACATGGGAAGGCAAAACCTTTCCAGCACGGAAGCGATCCCCCCATGGTGGACAGACGACGTGACGGTTTCAGGATCGAGTTGTCGAACCCCCACCGCTCCGGTTCCCCTCCTGATCATAACGTTCCGGGGGCGACGCGGCCCGGATCAGGCGGCAGGCCGCCCGGCCGACGCGATGGTCGAGGCGGCGACCGACGGCGCCGGGGCGACGTAGTCGGCTGGATCGGCCGTGCGCATCGCCAGCCAGTAGCCCCATGACATCCCGGGCCAGAGGGTGGTGTTCCGGCCGCGGGCATCGACGTACCAGCTTCGGCACGGAAGCTGCCACGCCGACCCTGGCGTGTCCCGCCACACCGTCCGCTCGAAACGCCTGGTGATGTCGTCGTTGAAAGCCCGCTGCGCCTCGGCACGCACCTCCACCTCCAGAAGTCGGCCGCTCGCGATCCAGCCAAGGCACTGCATCACATACCGCACCTGCGCCTCGATCATGAACACGATCGAGTTGTGGCCCAGCCCGGAGTTGGGCCCCATCAGCGTGAAATAGTTGGGATAGCCGGTCACGGCGACGCCCCGGAATCCCTCGGGGCCATCCCGCCAGTCGTCCGCCAGCCGACGGCCATGACGGCCGCGGATGTCGATGCCAAGCGATGGGTTGAAGGGCTCGAACCCCGTCGCCAGCACGATCGCATCGCAGGGATGCTCACGCCCGTCGTCGGTGACCACCGCGTGAGGCCGCACTTCGCGGATGCCATCGGTCACGAGCGACACGTTGGGGCGGGTCATCGCGGCGTAGAACTCATCCGAAAGCAGCACCCGCTTGCACCCCAGCGTGTAGAACGGATTGAGCTTCAGGCGAAGATCGGGATCGGTGATCTCGCGCTCCTTGAAGGCCGCCGATGCCTTCTGCCCCATGCCCATGAGCTTCGGCTTGTAGACGAGGCCGAGCGCGACCGACTCCGCCCGCCAATACTGCACGAACCTTCGGATCGCGAGCATGCCCGGCACGTGGCGATAGAGCCAACGGGACATGGCCGACACGGCTCGATCATGCCGCGGCAGCACCCACGGCGGCGACCGCTGAAACACCGTCAGGTGCGACGCCCTCTCGGCGACTGCCGGGATCACCTGGATGGCGCTGGCCCCCGTGCCGATCACAGCCACGCGTCGGCCCGTGAGGTCGACGTCATGCCGCCAGCGGGCGGTGTGAAAGGCCGGACCGTCGAACGAATCGAGTCCTGGGATCGCAGGCTTTTTCGGGATGTGCAGGGCGCCCACCGCCGACACCACGGCGGCTGCCGTGAACCGCCGTCCATCGTCGGTGGCCAGTCTCCACAGGCGGGCCGCGTCGTCCCACACCATCGATGTGATCGCCGTCTCATACCGGATGTGCCGCTCGACGCCGTGCCGGGCAGCCACCCGTTTCAGGTAGGCCAGGATCTCAGGCTGCGGGGCGTATGTTCTCGACCACTCCGCCGACTGGTCGAAGGAAAACGAATAGAGATGCGAAGGGACGTCGCACGCGCAGCCAGGATAGGTGTTGTCGCGCCAGGTGCCCCCCAAGCCGGCAGCCTTTTCGAAGACGACAAAATCACGGCGTCCTGACTCGAGCAGTTTGATCGCCATGCACAGCCCGGCGAAGCCCGCGCCCAGGATCGCCACGCCAAGCTCGGGAGCAGCCGCCCCGCCCTGCTCCGACGCGCGAATGGCCTCGATGTCGCTCACCATGTCGGAAGGATGATGAGTCTGAGCAGGCCGGGCAAGGTCATCCTGCCCAGGGTTTTCAGGGCGACTCCCTGTCGCGTCGGCCGGCGGCGGCCTGGACCAGCAGGTAGGTCTTGTAGCCTCCGCCGAGATTCGCCACATCGAACCCCTTCTGAAGCAGGATGCGCGTCGCGATGTAGCCTCGCATGCCCACCTGGCAGTAGACGAGGAGGCGTCGATCCCGGGGCAGTTCATCGAGCCGATCCCGCAGCTCGTCGACGGGGATGTTGACCGCAGTCGGAAGGTGCCCCATCTCAAACTCCTCGGCCGTCCGCACGTCGAGCAGGATCGAGCGGTCGTCGGGGGGGCCGTCGAGCATGTCGGCCATGTCGGCCTGGGGATGGTCGCCCCGCACGAGGCCAGCCGCCACGAACCCCGCCATGTTGACCGGATCCTTGGCCGATCCAAACTGCGGCGCGTAGCAGAGCTCCAGCTGCTCAAGATCAAACACCGTCATGCCGGCCTGGATCGCCACCGCGATGATGTCGATCCGCTTGTCGACCCCGGCGCCGCCGATGGCCTGCGCGCCGAGCACCCGGCCCGAGTCGGGATCGAAGGTGAGCTTCAGCGTCATGGGCTGGGCGCCGGGATAGTAGGTCGCATGGTTGGCCGGATGCACGTAGACGGAACGGTGCCGGATGCCCTGCCGCGCAAGCTGCTTTGCCGAGGCTCCCGTGGAGGCGGCCACCCGGCCAAACACGCCCACGATCGACGACCCCTGCACGCCACGAAAGCGAGCGGCGAGCGGCGACGCACCACGCACGATCGAATCGGCTGCGATGCGGCCCTGGCGATTGGCCGGACCGGCAAGGGGCACGTGTCCCATCGCTCCGCTCACCACATCGCGCACCTCGATCGCATCACCCACCGCCCAGATCGACGGGTCACTCGTCTGCATCTGGTCGCTCACGCAGACACCCCCAAACGGCCCGATCTCGAGCCCGGCAGCCGCGGCGAGACCGCTCTCCGGCCGCACGCCCACGCCGAGAATCACGAGATCGGCGTTCAGGCTCGTGCCGGACGCCAGATCGACCGTCACGCCAGCCGTTGCGTTGCGGATCGCCATCGCCGAATCCGACAGAAACACCGCCACGCGTTTCGCGCGGAGTTCGTCCACGATCGGTGCCGCCATCTCGGGATCGAGACGCGGAAGCACCTGGGGCTGGTGCTCGACCACCGTCGTCTCGAGCCCACGTTTCATGAAGTTTTCGGCGAGTTCGAGGCCGATGAATCCGGCGCCCACCACGATCGCCCGTTTCGCGCCCGCCTCCACCCTCGCCATGATCCGATCGAGGTCGTCGAGGCTGCGAAGCGTGAGCACCTCGGGACGATCCGCGCCGGGGATCGATGGCCGCAGCGGCGTGGCCCCAGGCGCCAGCACGAGCGCATCGTAGGACTCGTCGAAACGCCGGCCTGAGTTCAGGTCGGTCACCCGCACCGTCTTGGCTCGACGGTCGATCGCTTCGACCGTGCATCGCGTCCGCACGTCGAGACGAAACCGGTCGCGAAGCAGCGCCGGCGAGGTCACGAGCAGCTTGCTGCGTTGGGCGATCTCCCCACCGATGAAGTAGGGCAACCCGCAGTTCGCAAACGACACGTCCGGGCCACGTTCGAACAGGACGATCTCGGCGTCTTCGCACAGCCTCCGTGCACGCGTGGCGGCCGAGGCTCCTCCCGCCACGCCGCCGACGATCACCAGCTTCATGCCCCGCCTCCTCATCGCCCCGTCCTCGCCGCCGTCACTCACCGATGTCTTCGGCCCAGAGCGTGGGATTCCTGCGCATGAACTCCCGCATCAGTTCGATGCACCGCTCGTCCTGCAGCACCGTGAGCTGCACCCCGCGCTCCGCGAGCAGTTTCTCCTCACCCATGAATGAGCGGTTCTCGCCGATGACCAGCCTGGGAATGCCATAGAGCAGGATCGCGCCGCTGCACATCGGGCAGGGCGACAGCGTGGTGTAGAGGGTGCACTCGCGGTAGAAGGAGGCGGGGCGTCGTCCCGCCCGCTCGAGGGCGTCCATCTCCCCGTGGAGAATGGTGCTCCCCTGCTGCACGCGACGGTTGTGTCCACGCCCCACGATCGCCCCGTCGTGCACCACCACGGAACCGATCGGGATCCCGCCTTCGGCGAGTCCCTGTTCCGCCTCCTCGATCGCTGCCAGCATGAATGGGTCCATGGGGGCGAGAATAGCGATCACGGGAGGACCGCGTCCAACCCAGCATCATCGCATCTTGAGCGGTTGGCACGCTTTGTCTACCGTCCGCCCCATCCTCATGGAGGGCTTTGAGATGGGCTCATGGGTGCCACGCCGGTTCGGTTGCATCGTCGTCATCGTTGCGGTGGTCTGTGCCTGCCGTTGGACCGCCGCGCAGGAGCCCACCGGCACCGTCGAAGGCCATCCGGCGCTCGCTCGCGCGCCCCGGCGCACATCCACCAAGCACGGACACGAGGGAGATCCTGTGAACATCGCGTTTGTCGGCGACGAGGAGGAACTCCATCGGGCGCTGGCGGCTGCCGGCTGGTATGCAGCCGACCCGATCACACTGACGTCGTCGGTGCGCATCGCCGCCGACGTCGTGCTCAAGAAGCCCTACGACCACGCGCCGGTGAGCGACCTTTTTCTCTGGGGCCGGAAGCAGGATCTCGCCTACGAGCAACCGCTTGGCAGCAGTCCGAAACAGCGGCATCACGTGCGATTCTGGCGGTCGAAGGAGCTCGATGCGAATGGTGAACCCCTCTGGCTCGGCGCGGCCACGTTCGACCAGCGAGTCGAAATCAGCCGTACCACCGGCGGCATCACGCACAAGATCGCGCCGGATGTGGATCGCGAGCGCAACAAGCTCGTCGGAGACACCGCGCGATCGGGAGCCCTCGACGGCTACTACTGGGTCGACCGATTCCATCATGATCGCGAGGGCCGAAACGGTGGCGGTGATCCCTACTTCACCGACGGTCGACTCGCCGTCGGCGTGATCGCCATCACCCGGTAACGCTCCCTGGCGCAGGAGCCCCACGCGCGTGAGCGGAGGGCGCCGCCACAGGATCGGGCGGGACCGTATCAGTCGGTGCCGCGGAGCGGGGACGTGTGCAGACGGTTGTGCTCGGCACCGCTGCGGGAGAGGTGGCTTTCGTAGAGACACACCCGCGTCACCGACGTGTCGCTCGGCGGCATGTCGCCGCAGGCGGCGAGCACCTCGGCCATGTGAGTGCCGTCGCGGCCGGCCCCACGACAGCGGCCCAGGGTCAGGTGCGGGCGAAACCCGCGGGCTTCGGGGGGAAAGCCGATCGGTTCGAGACGCTCCGCCAAGGCATCGTGAAGTCGGACCATGTCGGGCTCGCCCTCACGAACGCCCATCCACACCACCCGGGGCCTCTGTGGCGTGGGAAACGCCCCGCATCCGCCAAACTGCACGCGAAACGGCCGCACGGCCGCAGCGGCCTCGTCCATCGCCACGCAGATGCGGTGGAGGTCGGCATCGTCGACCTCGTCGCCGAGGAAGTGAATCGTGACGTGAAGGTGAGCGGCGTCACCCCAGGCCGCCTCGATGCCGCCGGCCCGCAGCCGTTCGATGGCCCGCGTCGCCGCCACCGTCGTTTCCCGTGACGGATCGATCGCGATGAAAAGCCGATGGCGTGGGGGCATGCGTGTCCTCGTGCTCCACAACGTATCATGCTTCGGTCGCGGCGTGCGACGCTCGACCTCCCTTTCGGAAATCGCCCATGCCTCGTGCTCGAGCGGTCTTGTTGCTGCTGGTCGCATCGACGGCCATCGCCGCTGATCCCTCCGACGTGTCCTTCCCGGTTCGCATCACCGTCGATGCCGCCCGCGACGGCGATCCGCTCCCCGAGATCTGGCGATTCTTCGGGGCCGACGAGCCGAACTACGCCACCATGACACACGGCCGCACGCTCATCGGCGAACTGGGCGAGTTGCGACCACACCAGGTCTACTTTCGCGCCCACAACCTCCTCACGACGGGCGACGGCACGGCAGCGCTGAAGTGGGGCTCGACAAACGCCTACACCGAAGACGTCGAGGGCCGTCCGATCTACGACTGGACGATCCTCGACGCGATCTTCGACAGCTACCGGGCGGGAGGCGTTCGGCCCTATGCCCAGATCGGGTTCATGCCCGAAGCCCTCTCCGTGAAACCCCAGCCCTACCGACATCACTGGCGGGTCGGCGCGGCCTACGAAGAGATCTACACCGGCTGGGCCCATCCGCCGAAGGATTTCGCGAAGTGGGAGGCCCTGGTCTTCGAATGGGTGCGTCACTGCGTGGATCGCTACGGCGCCGACGAGGTGGCGACGTGGTATTGGCAGACCTGGAACGAGCCGAACATTCCCTACTGGCAGGGCACGCCGGAGGAGTTTTACAAGCTTCACGACCACGCCATCGCTGCCGTACGCCGCGCACTTCCGTCCGCCCGCGTCGGTGGCCCCGACGTCGCCGGCGATGGGGGCGGCTTCATGGATGGATTCCTGGAGCACTGCCTCCGCGGCACCAACTTCGCCACGGGCGAGCGGGGCACGCCGCTCGACTTCGTGTCGTTTCATGCCAAGGGCCAGCCAAAAACGGTCGATGGCCACGTGCGGATGGGAATCCGCGAGCACCTGCGCACGATCGACGCCGGCTTCGCCCGCATCGCACGGCATCCTGAGCTTCGCCGCACACCGATCGTGATCGGCGAGTCCGATCCCGAGGGATGCGCGGCCTGCCAGGGTCCGCAACTCGCCTACCGCAACGGCACGATGTATTCGAGCTACACCGCGGCGAGCTTTCCACGGAAGATCGACCTGGCCGCCCGGCATGGCGTGAACCTCGAGGGGGCCCTCACGTGGGCCTTCGAGTTTGAAGACACCCCCTTCTTCGCCGGCTATCGCTCCCTGGCGACCAACGGCATCGACAAGCCGGTGCTGAACGTGTTTCGGATGTTCAGCCGCATGCGCGGACGACGGCTGCCGACCACCAGTGACGGTCAGGCGTCGCTGGACGACATGCTGGCCCGCGGCGTGCGCGGCCGGCCCGACGTGGGCATCCTGGCGAGTCGTGACGACACCGGCGTGAGGCTCCTCGTGTGGCATTACCACGACGACGACGTGCCGGGGCCAGCCGCCGACCTGACGATCGAGGTGCGTGGCTGGACAGGCGAGGCAACCGCGCCGGCCCACTTTCGCATCGACGAAAGCCACAGCAACGCCTTCGCCGCATGGAAGCAGATGGGCTCGCCGCAGCCTCCCTCAGCCGAGGAGCACGCCGAACTCCGCCGTCGTTGTGGCCTGGAGCCGGCTGCACCGCCGGCCGTGGCCGTGGATGGCACGGTGCTCACCGCGTCGTTCACCCTTCCCCGAGCCGGCGTGTCGCTGCTGGAGTGGCCCTCCCCGGAGACTTCTCGATGACGATCACCGCGTGGTTCGCTTCTGCTTGGGCACCTCGGCCGCTCTGTGGCGTGATGGCGTGGCTGCTCGTGGCGTCGTGCACGCTCGCCGCGGGGCCCGACCGATACCTCAACCGGCCTGCTCACTGGTTTTCGAGCGACGACGCCAGGACCATCGCCGACACCATCCTCACCCACCAGAGCGACCTCGGCGGCTGGCCGAAGAATCGCGACACGACGGCCGCCCCCTTCACGGGCGACCGGGGCTCGCTCGATCCCACCTACGACAACGGCGCCACCACCGACGAACTGCGGTTTCTCGCCCGCATGGTCAACGCGACGCACGACGACTGCGACACCCAGGCCTTCCTCCGCGGGCTCGACTACGTGCTCGAAGGGCAGTATCCGAATGGCGGTTGGCCTCAGTCGTTTCCGCCAGGCACCGGCTATCCCCGCCACATCACGTTCAACGACCACTCGATGGTTCGGCTCATGAACTTCGTCCGCGAGGTCGCTAACGACCCGGCCTATGCATTCGTCGCTGCCGACCGCCGCGCCGCAGCCCGTGCCGCCTTCGACCGCGGCGTCGAATGCATCCTCGACTGCCAGGTCCGGATCGACGGCAGACCCACCGTGTGGTGTGCCCAGCACGACGAGAAGGATTTCCTCCCGAGGCCGGCCCGCTCCTACGAACTCGTGTCGCTGAGCGGGTCGGAATCAGTCGGCATCACGCAACTCCTGATGAGCCTCGACAATCCATCGCCTCGGGTCATCGAGGCGATCGACGCGGCGGTGGCCTGGTTTGAACGGTCGAAGGTGACCGGGGTTCGGATCGTCACGAAGCGTGATCCCGGCGGGCCCCGCGGCGTGAATCGCACGCTCGTCGACGATCCTTCCGCGCCGCCGCTCTGGGCGCGGTTCTACGACATCGACACCAACGAGCCGATGATCGTCGATCGTGACGGCAAGCGGCGGAGCCACTACAACGATCTGAGCGCCGAGCGCCGCAGTGGCTACGGCTGGTATGGCGACTGGCCGCGGCACATGCTCGACGTGGAGTATCCCGCGTGGAAGGCCCGAATCGCCGCGACCGCACCCCGCTGAGATGCTGAAATGGTGGTAGGCACCTTTCTCCCTTGTTCGCAACGATTTCAGCACCGAGCGGCGTGACGGCGAAGGGTGGCCAAGGCCGCGCCGGCGACCGCGCCGAACGCAACAAGCCCAAGTGATGCGGGCTCGGGCACTGCGACAAGGCGAAAGCCGATGCCATCCTGAAAGCCGCTCGTGGGATACGAACTGTTGTTGTAGGTGAAGTCGATGTCAGCAGCGACGCCTTTGAAACTGCCCCCCATCAATCCGCTCGTCGACGACGACGTCTGCCCGTTCCACTCCAACACGTTGCCGCTTTGGTCGAACGTTCCGTAATAGCTCGATCCGCCGTTGCTGCCTACGGTTGTCACGTTGCCGTTCTGGACAACAGGAGAGCCCCAATGGGCGTCGTTATTGTAGTTGGCAACGTTCCCGGTGGTCACGGGGCTCACACCGCCGGACGTGCCAGTGCCCACGGTTGTGGCCGTCACGGGCGTCGGGGCTGAGTTGCTCTGCGTGGCGTAGGTGTAATAGCCGCCGGCGCCGGAGTTCAGGAGCGGCGAGTAGTACGCAGCCTTATACCACTCGTTCTTCGAGGGCACCCAGTACTGGGCTCCCGAGTTCTTGGCAGGAGCCACGCCACTGATGGCGCCGGCGAGTGTGTAGGCCCCCGAGTTTATGGCCGTCGAACCCGACACGGAGGTGCCATAGGTTGTCGCTCCAGCCTGAAGCCAGTTCGCCACTCGTGCCACGTCCCACCAGTCCACATAGTTGACAGGCTTGTTCCCCATGTTCGTCCGCGTCGCATAACGGCTGCCGTCGGACGTTCCGCTGTTGGTGATTCCAGCGCGGGGATCGGATGCCATCAACGCGTTGTAGATGCCGTTCGGATTCGTCCCCTGCGGGTCCACGGCGTTGAGAAACTCGACGTACTGCGCGTTGGTCCACTCATAGGTCATGATGCTGTACACCTCCGCCACCGCACCGAATCCCGTACCCGATTCATTCGCGTTTCCGGGATTCCCAACGGTCACCCAGTCGATCGTGACAGCTCCGACAGGAAGGGAAAGAAGGGAGATGAGGCACGCGGCAGCAGTTCCGTGACGGACACAGGCGAGGGGCGACATGGGATGGGCTCTCGGAGGGACGAGCGAGGCATCACCATCACCCGCTCGGAGCCAACTTTTTTCACCTGCATGCCCCCAGACCATCATTGGCAGCCACGAAGTGACGAAACATGCTGGAGGGGGGACGAATCGGGCACAGGCCGGGACGAACCTGGAATCTGCTGGGACGAATCGGCGTGGACACGTGGCGTCAGAGCAAGAGACCACGAGCGGCAACGAGGGCTCAACGCAACGAATCTGCACGATGCCGATCGCACATGATCCTTGTGCAGGAAACACCTCCGTGGGCGGAAGATCCATCCGCATCATCGTCGTGCTGCTGACTCGTCGCAGCAAGGCGCCGATTCGTCCCCACCTGCGCCCGATTCGTCCCTGCATGCGCCCGATTCGTCACTTTGATGCCGTCTGGGATTGTGGAGGAAGGAACACTCGTTACCGCGCGAGCATCGGGCATGTGGTTTTGATTTCGTTCCTTCCTCAGGGCATCCCTCCATGTCGTACTCTCTCCGTGGCTTCTTCGTGGCAACCTCCGCTGCACTCGCCCTCGTCGCGCTGAGTTTCGCGCAGAACGCTTCTGCGACCGTGGTCTCCTATCGGGTTGAGGTCGGGTTTCAAGGTGCCTTCGGTGGCACGTTCACTGTTCCCGACACCAGCGCCGCCATCGGCACGACCAGCACATCGACCCCGGCCGTCACCTCCATCACCAGCGACGGAGTTACAGGAGCCGGTCAGGTTGTCGGCTCGTTCACACCGACTCAATACAATATTTTGGCTGATAGTGATCTCAGCTCTCCGTTGGTTGAATGGACCAACAGCAGCACCGACAGTTACTTACAGTTCTATTCAATCACCTTCTACGACTTTGTGCGCGGTGGTGGAACGTGGGACCAAGCGTATGGCAACTCATACGAGATTGAGACCGCTGCTGGGTTTGCCGTGGATTCCAACGATGCCTCGCTATTTACCGATGGCGGAACTCTTGTTTTTTCCGCTGCCGTCCCTGAGCCTTCAACGGCCATCCTCGGCCTTGCAGGCCTGGCATGGGTCGCCACGCAGTTTCATCGTCGCTCGCAACGCTGACATCCCGTCGGATCGCATGGGTGAACATTCCAGAGAGGGGCGGGCCGAACGGCTCGCCCCTCGTGCGTTTGGTGGTATCCGAGAGTCGCCCTCGTCACGAACGCGGCCTCCACCAACGCAAAAACCCCTGCGAAGCCCGGGAAACCCGGAACGTCGCAGGGGTCTTCTGGTGAGAGGCTCCGGTCGGAGTCGAACCGACGATGGCGGATTTGCAATCGGGACGCAACTCTCGGAAACGTCGGACGAAACGCACGAATGTGCAGCAGGTCGGGGTGCTTGTCGGGGTAACTCGCTGGCACAGGCCTCAGCGACCACGGACGTCGAAATCCTGAACGCGAGGTGGCATCTGCTGTCGCCCGAGATTCGCGGAGCGATCATGGCCGTTTTCTACTCGTCGCAGAAAACTGAAACCGGTTCCAGCGTCCCCTGGTGCTCTTTCCTGCCCAAGAAAAGTACCGGGGACGAGGCGCTGATCCATGTCGCTCGCTCGGTTGTTTACGGCGGCATCACTCCGGCCGTACGGTCCGCGGCCAGCCGTTCGGGCTCGTCTAAACCGAGTGTACCGGCGGGGCTGGCGACGGGGGCCGGGGAGCCGGCACATGCGCCGCTTTGGCGTCAGTGCTTCGTCCGCTCACCCACTTCAACCAGTCCTTGCCCCATCCGGAGTTCTCGAACGATTTCTGCCCAGAGGGGCTCCAGCCACTGAAAAAGTGCCGGGTTGGTGCTGTTACCGATTCGCAGCCAGACAACCTGAGGGCCGCCGGTTTCTGTCATTCGACGAAGCGCAAAATCTTCGTCTTTCGTCACGATGCACCAGCCGCCAGCGATCGCAAACCGCCAAATCTCTCCGTCGTCGGCATCCCGCAGCCCAACGTCGCGACACGCTATCGCTTCTTCGCCGACCGTCGTCAGGAACCGTGCCAGCGATGGCGGCAACTGGGCATCGACGAGGAACCGCATTTCATCCGCCTATCCGACGAAGACAGGATGGTCGAAATACTGGGCGGCGTACTCGAGGCACGCGCGGATATCCTCCCGCTCCAAATCAGGGTAGTCAGCAAGAATCTGATCCTCTGACGCCCCGGAAGCGAGCATTTCAAGAACGTCTTTGACGCGAATACGCATGTGGCGAATGCACGGTCGTCCCCCGCATTTTCCGGGCTCGACGGTGATTCGCGACTGAGAGGGTGTTGTTGCCATGGTTTCATCATACGTCCCGCGGGCAATCGAAAAACGAAAAAACCCCCGTGACGCCCGGGCGAACCCGGACATCACGAGGGTCTTCTGTTGAGAGGCTCCGGTCGGAGTCGAACCGACGATGGCGGATTTGCAATCCGCTGCCTTCCGAGGAAACGCCCGGAGATACGGGGAATTCGGAGGCGGTGACCACCAAAACGACCACTGCGACGGGTCGAGATGTCGATCTGGCGGCGGTCATCGCGGCATGGCCCGACCTCTCCAGCGTCGTGAGGGCTGGCATTCTCGCGATGGTCAACGCCAGTCGCCCAATCGGCGACCCGCGCTGTTAGAGCGTGCAATCCCGCAGCACGCCCACCTCACCCGAAGATGCCCACCCCGCGCCCCCCGCAGCAGACGAACACCCCGTTACGTAGGCGTCCCGTCTTTTTCCACGGTTGCGTTGCCGAAAACCTTTTCGGCTCGGCAGGGCGACCGGTGAGCCTGTCAAGAGATCGATGCCCAAAGTGTCCGCATGGCATGCGGCATGAAATCGCTCCTACCAGCAGTCGTTAGTCCGTTGTCATACCTGCCTAGCCTTGCCTTGACCGTTAGCATTTTCACTGCGAACTGATTTGGGCCAATAGCGCTCAGCATAGAACTCTCTATCGCTGCAAGCGATGTGATACGCACGCGAACGTACACAAGGAGAATCTCCATGAATCGCTTCACTACGTCTCTGTCGTTTCATTGGGCGCATGCTGCGTTGTGCATCGCCACAGGTGCGGTGACGATGGCCACGCCCATCTTCCGCTCTGATTTCGTCCGCGCCGTCACGATTGACTGGGTGACGGTGGGGAACGCCGGCAACGCCAACGACCCCGCAACCGGGAATCGCTACGGCGGCGTGGCCTACGACTACCAGATCGGCAAGTACGACGTGACGATCGGGCAGTACACGGAGTTTCTCAACGCCGTAGCCGCGACCGACACCTACGCGCTCTACAACGCAAGCATGGCAACCGACCTCAACATAGCGGGCATTTCACGATCGGGCGCTTCGGGTTCGTACACCTACAGCGTGATCAACAATGGCGGCGACAGTAGCAACCGCCCGATCACGTACGTTTCGTGGTGGGATGCGGCCCGGTTTTCCAACTGGATGGCAAACGGCCAGCCGACGGGAGCCCAGAGCAGCACGACCACGGAGAATGGTGCCTACTTCGTGAACGGGGCGACGAGCGGCAATACTCCGGCCAAGAACGTCACGAACCCAAACACAGGCACTGCTCCGGCATTCTTCATCCCTACGGAGAGCGAGTGGTACAAGGCGGCGTACTACAGTCCGGTGCTGAACTCCGGGTCAGGCGGCTACTACACCTACGCCACGCAGAGCAACACGGCTCCGGGCAACGTGGTCGGCAGCGGTGCCAATCAGGCGAACTACAACAACGGCGTCTATTCCGTGACGCAGTCGTCCTCTACCGACAGCAACCAGAACTACCTGACCGACGTGGGTGCATTCACGAATAGTGCAAGTTTCTACCGCACGTTTGACCAGAGCGGAAACGTGTATCAGTGGAACGATCTGGATGGCACTACCGGCACGTCTCGTGGGCTCCGCGGCGGCAGCTGGGGCCCCGACGCGTTGTCCGTGTCGTCCTCCGCCAGTATCGTGAACAGCCCCTTATTCGAGTTCGACATCATCGGTTTTCGTCTCGCAAGTCCGGTGCCTGAGCCGTCGACGTGCGCCATGGGAGCGGGTGGATTGGTTGGCATCGCGATTCGGGCCATCCGACGCCGCCGGGCCTGAGCCGCTTCAGCCAATCTGATTCCAACGCGAGGGGAGCAGGTCACCATCACGGGCCTGCTCCCCTTTGTGCGTTTGTGCTTGGGCAAAGGTGACGTTCTGAAGGTGCCGAGCGAGAAGGGCAGGAGGCTCGCCGCTTCAAAGTGAGCCCAGAAAGCGGTTGTTAGCAGTCCTCACAGCCCACTAACGCTCTTGCCCTACTCCCCCCAGCGTAGGTACCTACTCCGCCGCCCAAGGATGGGCGAAGCCTCGCGGAGGATGGGCCATGGCCAAGTCAGCAACCGGGATCATCGGAATAGCGTGGCTAGCAAGCTGCTTGACCACGTCCGTCGGCTTCGCCGATACGCTCTACCCAGTGTTCACCGACAACTTCCAGAACGGAAGCACCGTCGGCGGCACCAGCATCCCAGGGGGCACACCAACTGCTAGTTTTACAAGTTATGACATCGCGTCTAGTAAGAACGCGTTCTTTAGTGCAATTAGGTCAAATACCCTTCGCCTGACTATACCGGGCACAACGTCGGGCTTTGTGGAAACTCAGGCGGTGTTTAGCTCGACACCTATCATGCTCCAGAGCATTGGGGACGTCATCAACATGAGAGTCACCTTTGTGAACGTCAACAACATTTTGAGCGCTGGAGGAACGAATTCGTATCTGTTTGCGGGCCTTTACGATTCGGGCACGTCTCCCCCTCTCACCAACCTCGCAACGTCTGGTTTAAACGGTGCCTCTGACAGTCCGTATGCCACCGGAGGTACACAACTCTGGCAAGGATATGTGCAGAGATTTGCGATTCCTGGGGGGACTAACCGGAGTTTCGTACGCCCTCAGCAGACCGGCACCAACACCTCCTCCTCCAACCAGGATTTGATCGGCAATAGTTTTGGTGGTGGCACATACAACAACCCCACCGGCGGTCAACTGACCGACAGCAGCGATGTACTCCCAACGCAGAGCCTGCTAACGGTTGGTGGCACGTACACGCTCGACTACACCCTGACCCTAGTCGATTCGTCGACGATCAGTCTGCAGTCGTCGCTCTACGACGGCATTGGCCTAGGAGGAACGGTCATCGCATCACTTACCCAATCGGCCACTGGCACAAATTTCATCACATCGAGTTTTTCAGGACTAGCAGTTGGAGCAAGATATAACCACACAACAACTAACGGCGCCATCACAATGGACATCAACAACATTGCCATCTCAACAAATGTTGTTCCGGAGCCGTCCGCCCTCGTCCCCGTCACGGTCGGTCTGGGTCTCGGCGTCTGGCGCCTCTCCCGTCGTCAGCGGGCTTCACGAGCACCCACCGAAGAGTTTTAGTGCTCGGGGAGCAGCAGGGCTTCATCGGGCCGCTGCTCTCTTTTTCAACTCGGCGGGGCTCAAGTTCCCTCGTCTCGCGGGAGTACATCCGGTCAGCCAAGCGTCTTGCATCTCGCGAGCGCGTATTGCGATGTCTCTCTCGGTGAACTGAATCTGCGCACCGATCGAAGCTGCTTGTGTGCTCATCGTGTAGCGATTCCTACTCGAACGTTCGCTAAAACAACGAAGAGCAAAGAGAGTTCCCCTCCTCGTATCCCCGTATCGAGTAACGGATGGCTGGTATCGGATAAGCACCTCTGTGTACTCAATGGAGGTTTTTATGCCCCGGTGAACGGTCTCTCCTCCTATGCCGATGCCCCATCAATGTGGGCGTCATCGTCGGGAGTACCGTTCACCGCCCGAGTCGCTGTGTCCCAACGCTCGGCGTGATCCACCCCGAGCGGTGCTGGAAGGGATGACTTAAGGGCTGCTTTCCGGCGATCCTCTACCGCTCGCCGCTGCCGCCCCTCACCGCTGCTGCTTGCTTCGCGATGCGTGTCTGGCAGTCCGGCGCACCGTGGGACGAAAAGTGACCACCACAACGACCACTGCAACGTGGCACAGAGGGGCACAAACAGGCACTCTGGGGCATCTGTGCGGGCTGCCGACCTGCCCACATCGAGCGCGGCTGAAAACGAAAAAACCCCCGTGACGCCCGGGCGAACCCGGACATCACGAGGGTCTTCTGTTGAGAGGCTCCGGTCGGAGTCGAACCGACGATGGCGGATTTGCAATCCGCTGCCTTAGCCACTTGGCTACGGAGCCGAACTCTCCTGCCCGATTTACGCTACGGCACCATGGGCAAACTGGTCAAGGTCTTCCTGTCGCGTAAACCTCACCGATCGATCCGCTGGGTGCGAATCCTCCGATGATGCCTAGGGATCGGCCTAGACGCCCCCTGGTCTTCAGTCCTTTCCAAATCGCGGGACATACGGCCGGCCTTTGGTTCCGGCTCCCGCCTGCCGATATAGTCTGCGGCATCGTTTCATTTTCCCACCTTTCAGCCGTAGGCCCCGCTCCACCGGCCTCGGCCCCGCAGGAGTCTTTCGAGGATGACCAAGCAGGCGACGTGCGACATCGGGCTGATCGGACTGGCCGTCATGGGTGAAAACCTCGCCCTCAATATCGCCAGCCGTGGCTCCTCGATCGCGGTCTTCAACCGCACGACGAGCGTGACCGACGCGTTCACCTCGAGCCGCGGCAACCAGCCGAACGTGGTCGGATGCCACACCCTCGAGGAACTCGTCGCCGCCCTCAAGCCTCCCCGCAAGGTGATGATGATGGTCAAGGCCGGCCCGGCCGTCGACGAGCTCATCAAGACGCTCATCCCGCTCCTGTCCAAGGGCGACGTGATCATCGACGGTGGCAACACGCTCTACTCCGACACCGAACGGCGAACGAAGGAGGTGGAGGCGGCGGGCCTTCTCTACATCGGCACCGGCGTGTCGGGGGGCGAAGAGGGCGCCCTCAAGGGCCCCAGCCTGATGCCCGGCGGCACCAAGGCCGCCTGGCCGCTCGTGCAGCCGATCTTCCAGGCAATCGCGGCGAAGGTAGGCCCGAACGGCGACATCCCGTGCTGCGACTGGGTGGGCCCACGTGGTGCCGGCCACTACGTGAAGATGGTGCACAACGGCATCGAATACGGCGACATGCAGCTCATCTGCGAGGCCTACTCGCTTCTCAAGCATGCAGCAGGCCTCACCAACGACGAACTCGCCAAGGTGTTTGACGACTGGAACCGCGGTGAACTCGACAGCTATCTCATCGAGATCACCCGCGACATCTTCACCGTGAAGGATCCCGACACCGGACATTTCATGGTGGACCTCATCCTCGACAAGGCCGGGGCCAAGGGCACCGGCAAGTGGATGAGCCAACTCGCCCTCGACCTCGGCGTGCCCAGCACGCTCGTCACCGAGGCGGTGTATGCCCGTTGCCTGTCGGCCCTCAAAGATGAACGCGTGCGGGCCAGTGCCGTGCTCAAGGGCCCGGCCGCGAAGACGACCGTCGCCCCGGCCGATCGAGCCCGGTTCATCGAGCAGGTGCGACAGGCGCTCTACGCGTCGAAGATCGCCAGCTATGCCCAGGGCTACGTGCAGCTCGCCGCGGCCGCGAAGGAACACGACTGGCCGCTCGACTATGGCGCCATCGCCATGATGTGGCGGGGCGGCTGCATCATCCGAGCCCAGTTCCTCGAACGGATCTACGAAGCCTACAAGGCCTCACCCACCCTCGAAAACCTCATGCTCGCGCCCTACTTCACCGAAGCCCTCTCCAAGGCCCAGGATTCGTGGCGGCACGTGGTGGCCACCGCGGCCACGATCGGGATTCCGGTGCCGGCCTTCATGACGGCGCTGGCCTACTACGACGGCTACCGTCACGCCACGCTGCCGGCCAACCTGCTGCAGGCCCAACGCGACTACTTCGGTGCCCACACCTACGCCCGCACCGACAAGCCGGGCACCTTCCACACGGAGTGGCTCGATCTGCGGAAACCCGTTACCTGAACCACCCCACCCCACCCACCGAACGAGGAGCATTGTCAGCCATGTCGAATGAGTTTCTGGAAGGACTGTTCTCCCTGAAGGGACGCACGGCGGTCGTGGTCGGGGGCACGGGGGTGCTCGGCGGCTCCCTTGCCGAGGGCCTCGGCAAGGCCGGTGCCTTCGTGGTGGTGGCCGGCCGCGGCGCTGATCGCGGTGAGGCTCGCGTGGAAGCCATCCGGGCGGCCGGTGGTGACGCTGCCTTCGTGAGCGTGGATGCCACCGACCGCGAGAGCGTGAAGGCACTCCTCGAGGCCACGATCCACGCCCGCGGCAAAGCCGACATCCTCGTCAACTGCGCCGGGGTGAACTCGTCGGTGCCCTACTTCGACATTCCCGATGACGACTTTGCGAAGGTCATCGACACCAACCTGAAAAGCACCCATATCGGGTGCCAGGTGTTTGGGGCCCATATGGCCGAGCACGGCGGCGGGGCGATCCTCAACATCGGCAGCGTGTCGGCCGACAAGCCTCTCTCGCGGGTGTTCATCTACTCCGCCTCGAAGGCGGCGGTGGTGAACTACACGAAGAACGTCGCCCGCGAACTCGCTCCGAAGGGGGTTCGTGTGAATGTGCTCTGCCCCGGCTTCTTCCCCGCGGAACAAAACAAGAAAATCCTGTCGCCCGAACGGGTTGCCTCGATCATGTCGAAGACGCCCATGAATCGCTTTGGCAACCCCGAGGAACTGCTCGGCGCCGCGATCCTGCTCTGTGCCCCGTCGGCCGGAAGCTTCATCACGGGTGCCGAGGTCTATGTGGACGGCGGATTCACGGGGATGAGTATCTGACTTTACGCCCGCGGGGCCATCCATGGCCCCCGCGGGCTTGTGCCCGTCGATGGGAACGCCAAGGGTTCCCATGACGGGCCGGTGGCCTTCCGGGCCACCGCCGAGTGTCCTGCCCGCGGGCTCCTGCCCGTCGCCGCCTTCCATCCACACCTCTCCGCCATGCCACACACGATCGTGATCTTCGGTGCGTCGGGCGACCTCACGAGCCGCAAGCTCGTGCCGGCGCTCTACAACCTCATGCGGTCCGGTGCCCTGCCCGATCACACCCGCATCGTCGGCTTCTCCCGCACGCCGATGACCGATGACGAGTGGCGAACGAGCCTTCGCGAAACCACCGCCAAACACTGCGACTGTGGCCCACTCGACGAGCCGTCGTGGCAGACCTTCGCCGCCACGATCCACTATCAGCCGGGCGATATCGGTCGCCCCGAAGATTTCGCGGTGCTCGAAACCCGCCTCCGCCAACTGGAGGGAGGCGGCGAGGCCGACCGCGTCTATTACCTGGCCACGGCGCCCCAGTTCTACGAGCCCGTCGTCTCGTCGCTCGGAGCCCACGGGATGGCCGTGCAGGATCACGGCGCCCGTCGCATCGTCGTCGAAAAGCCCTTTGGCACCGACCTCACCACGGCCCAGTCGCTCAACGCCCACATTCACACCGTGTTTCGGGAAAGCCAGGTCTTCCGCATCGACCACTACCTCGGCAAGGAGTCGGTGCAAAACATCCTCGCCCTCCGGTTTGCCAACACGATTTTCGAGCCCATCTGGAACCGCCGCTACGTCGACCACGTGCAGATCACCGTGGCCGAAGAGGTGCCGGTGGGACGTCGCGGCGGCTACTACGACACGGCCGGCGTGCTCCGCGACATGTTTCAAAACCATCTTCTGCAGTTGCTGATGGTCACCGCCATGGAGGCCCCGGCGCGGTTCAACGCCAGCGCCGTGCGAAACGAAAAAGTGAAGGTGCTCGAGGCGATCCGACCGCTCCTTCCCGAACAGATCGCCGCAGCGGGAGTCCGCGGCCAATACCGCGACTACCGTCACGAACCGGGCGTGCCCGCCGACAGCCGCACCGCCACGTTCGGCGCCATCCGACTGGAGGTCGACAACTGGCGGTGGCAGGGCGTGCCCTTCTACCTCCGAAGCGGCAAGGCGATGAGCTGCCGCACCACGCAGATCGTCATCGGATTCCGCCAGCCACCGCTGGAACTCTTTGCCAACGACACGCCCATGTCGGCCCGAGAGGCCAATCGGCTCGTGATCCAGATCCAGCCCGCCGAAGGGATCCAGCTCCACTTCCATACGAAGGTGCCCGGTGCCGGCATGCACCTGCGGCTCACCGATCTGGAGTTCAGCTACTCCCGTGAGTTCGCCGGCCGCCTCCCCGAGGCCTACGAACCGCTCCTGCTCGACGTGATGGAAGGGGATGCGAGCCTCTTCGCCCGTGCCGATGAGGTGGAAAAATCATGGGAGATCATCGATCCGTTCGTGCAGGCCTGGGCCTCCCCTGACCTCGCGCCCCCCGACCTCTACGAGAATGGCGACTGGGGCCCGATGTCGAGCTTCGAATGGATGGCCTCCCAGGGACGCACGTGGTTTGACATGTGTCCGGTGCTCACCTGAGCGCGACGTCCTGCATGAAACCGTTTGCGATCGGAAACGTCGCCCTCGCCTCTCCTGTGGTGCAGGCCGCCCTGTCTGGCTACAGCGACCGCGCCATGCGGGTGCTTGCCCGTCGCCACGGCGCCGCCTACGCCCTGGGCGAAGTGCTCCTCGACCAGTTCGTCGCCACGGTCGGCTCCAACCGACGCAACCTGGCCAGGCTTGCCGTTGCCGATGAGGAGCATCCGGTGGGCGGGCAGCTCATGGGATCCAATCCCGACGATTTTCCCCCCGCGGCTCTGCGGCTCGTGGAGGAAGGCTACGACGTCATCGACATCAACTTCGGCTGCCCCGTCAAAAAAGTGCTCGGACGCTGCCGCGGCGGCTACCTCCTCTCGCAGCCCGACACCGCCCTCGAAATCGTGTCGCGGGTGCGCGACGCCGTGCCTGCCAGCGTGCCCGTCACCCTGAAGATGCGACGTGGGCTCGACGACACCGCCGAAAGCCTCGACAACTTCTGGACCATCTTCGACGGCGCCTTCGCCCGGGGCGCAGCGGCGATCACGGTGCATGGACGCACCGTCAAACAGAAATACGTCGGCCCGAGCAGCTGGGCGTTTCTCACGCAGGTGAAGCGGCACGCCGGCGACCGGATCGTGATCGGCTCGGGCGATCTCTTCTCGGCCGATGCGTGCGTGCGGATGCTTCGAGAGACCGGCGTCGACGGGGTGAGCATCGCCCGCGGCGCGATCGGAAACCCCTGGATCTTTCCGCAGACGCTCGCCCTGCTCGCCGGCGAGTCTCCACTCCCACCGCCGACGATCCACGAGCAACGCGAGGTGCTCCGCGAGCATTGGGCGCTCTCGATGGAACTCCACGGAGAACAGGTAGCCGGCCGAAGCATGCGGAAGTTCGCCATCAAGTATGCCCGCGTGCATCCCGGCAACCTCGCGGTCCGTGACGCCTTCATCGGGGTGAAGGTCAACGCCGACTGGCAGGCGGTGCTCGATCGCTTCTATGCGGTCGATGGCCCCGGGCGGGATCCTTCCGCCGACGTCGACGAAGTGGCCTCCTGCGACGAGGGCTGAGCCTCCAGCACCGAGCGGCACGCATCGACCATCACACCCTTCTCGATCCACCGACGCAGGGCCCAGACCGCCGCATCGCGGATCACGGGATCGGCGTCGCGAGCCGCCGTCGAAAGCGATGGCCACGCGGGTGGATCGGGATTGTTGCCCAACGCGATCGCGGCCGACCGCAACAACCCGGTGCGCTTGGCTCGCTTGATCGGCGACCCTTTGAAGCGTCGTCGAAAGGTCTCGGTGCTCAGGGAAAGAAGTTCGGCGAGCGAGAGCGTGCGGTCGTCGCCCCGCGGCTGAAACGCGGGCTCACTCGAGCCCGGGGCATGCCGATTCCACGGGCACACCTCCTGGCAGACATCGCAGCCAAACACCCAGGTGCCAAAACCCTCGCGAAGATCCTCTGGAATCGGATCCTGCGACTCCACCGTGAGGGCGCCGATGCATCGCGAGGCATCGAGCACCCCGGGTTCGGGAAACGCGCCGGTCGGACAGGCGTCGAGGCAGGCGGTGCACGTGCCGCAGTGATCCACCATCATCGGCGCGTCGGCGACGAGTGGAACATCGGTCAGCAATGCCGTGAGCATAAAAAAGCTGCCGGCTGACGGACTGATGAGCATGGCGTTCTTTCCGATCCATCCAAGGCCCGCCGCCCAGGCGAGATCGCGTTCCGAGAGGGGGGCCGAATCGACGACACCGCGCGTGCGACTGCCAGGCACACGCGACTCCATCCAGGCCGCCAGGTCATTCACCCGAGCCCTCAGGAAATCGTGGTAGTCGTCACCCCAGGCATATCGGGCCACGCGTCCTCGCCCTCCCCCGATCTCTTCCGATCCCTTCGCACCTGCGTGATCGGTGGCCAGCATCACCACGCTCACCACTCCGTCGAGCAATGTGGCCGCCGAACGACGGAGCGGCTCATGGCGTTGGAGCCAGTCGTTCATCGGCCCCGCGAGCCCTCGGGCGAGCCAGCCTCGGAGGGCCTCGTGATGGGGCGGCTCCACCAGCGATGTGATGCCCACCCTGGAAAAGCCGAGCCGCATCGCCTCGTCTCGCAGTGCGGCGGCAAGTCGGTCGGGATCAGAACCTTCGCTCATGGCAGGCGGGGGGAGATGGAGTGACGAGGAAGCCTGCGGCCGCATGCGGCATTCGCAGAACAGGGCGTGGACGGGGGCTCGGGCCTACGGCGGCGAACTGGGCTGGACGCATGGCCCAAACTCGCTATCGTCCCGCCCTCTCATTGTCTCAGGCGGCGGCAGGATTCCAACCCGATTCCTCGTGGAGCGCGCGACGTGTCGACCTTCTCGCAGCACCGGCACCCGGCCCGCGGCATGCTCGCGGCGGGCGTAGTCGTCATCGCTCTGGCCGCCACCGGCTGCCAGACCCCACAGCAGGCCACCGTCGCTCCGCCGGCCACGGGCATGATCGGTCAGCCGGCTGCGTATGGGAGTTGGGCGACGCCACCGCAGGGGGCGGCATATCCGCCGACCGTGAGCGCACCACCGATGCCGGGCACCGCCCCGTCGATGCCGACGCCAGGCCCGGCCACGCAGTGGCAATCGGCGGCGCCGCCGCCCGGCACGCCGCCCGCGGCCGCGCCGACTGGATCCACGTGGTCGTGGTCACAGCCACCGGCGGGCGCCCCGCCATCAGCCCAGCAATATGCCAATCAGCTGCAGGGTCAGACCCAGCAATACGCCAACCAGATGCAAGGGCAGACCCAGCAATATGCCAACCAGATGCAGGCCCAGGCCCAGCAGTACGCCAACCAGGCCCAGGGCTATGCGAATCAGCAGGTCCAGCAATACGCCCCACCGGCGGTGCAGCAGCAAGTGACGGCACAGATGCCGACGTACACCCAGGCACCTCCGACGACGACCTCGGCCTGGAATCCTTTCAACGTTCCGGCCCAGTCGCTGCCTCCTGCCCGCGCGACGCCGACGACGACGGTGCCGCGGTACTGATTGTCGCGCGGTTGGGCCATCCATGGCCCCAACCGCTTACGCCCGTCGCGGGCACAGCGCAAGGTGTGCCTCGGACGGGAACGCCGCCATCCATGCGGCGTGTCGCGCGGTTGGGCCATCCATGGCCCCAACCGCTTACGCCCGTCGCGGGCACA
>JAFMIU010000043.1 GCA_017853835.1 Pirellulales bacterium
GTTCGACGGCGTGGTGTAGCCGGCGACGCGCCTCGGGCTCAGCTCGCCCGGGCCACGATGGCCGGGCGAGCGTAAAGTCAGTCGAAGCGCACCTCGAGAATCTCGTACTTCAGCGTGCCGGCCGGCACGTCGATCGCGACCGTGTCGCCGACCTTGCGGCCGAGGAATCCCTGCGCGAGCGGACTGGCCACGTTGATCCGACCCTCGTCGAAATCCTCTTCACCGGCGCCCACGAGCACGTAGATCTCCTCGTCCCCAAACTTCAGGTCTTTCACGACGATCGTGGCCCCAAACACCACCTCGTCGCTCGCCTCCTTCGCCCGCTCCACGATCACGGCACGGGCGAGCTTGTCGCGGAGCACGTTGATCTTCGCCTGAAGCATGCCCTGGCTCTCGCGGGCGCCGTGATACTCCGCATTTTCGCTGAGATCGCCCTCGCTCCGCGCGGCGGCCACCCGCTGCGCCAGCTTCGGCATCTCGACGGATTCCATGTGGTCGACTTCCGACTTGAGCTTGTCGTACCCCGCGCGGGTCATGGGAATGCGATCAGACATGACTTCCTCCTGGATTCCACCGCGGACCGCCAGGGACCGCGGAACGTCGTCAGGTCGACGACGATGATTCGGGCATGTACAGCAGGCGGCCGCAACTGCGGCACATGATCACCCGCCCCATCAAAACCTCCGACACCATGTTGCTCGTCAGTTGCTGGTAGCAGCCGCCGCAACTGTGGCCATCGACGGGCGCCATGCCATCGGCCCCCTTCAGCTTCACCACGCGATCGTATTTCTCGCGAACATCGGCCTCGAGGTCCTTCTCCGCCACCTGAATCTCGCCACGAATGCGGGCCACCTCAGCCTCCAGCCGGCCGGTTTCGGTTCGGACCTTCGCCTCCGCCTCGGCGAGCAGCTTGCGGGCCGCCTCGATCTCGGTCTCGGCCGCCGGCACCGCGGGCTTGAGGGCGTCGATCCGTTCAAGCGACTCGAGGATCTCGTCTTCGAGCACCTTCGTGGCCATGCGGTCGGCCGCGATCTGGTCCGTGAGCGTTTGATACTCCCGGTTGGTTTTGCAGGCGTTGAGCTTCCCCTCGAGGTCGCCGATCTTCGACTCGGCCGACTTCAGCTGGAGCTGCTTCTGATCGGCCGCCATCTTCGCCTTCTTCACATCGTCGGCCGCGGTGGCCTTCTTCGCCTCGGCCGCCTGAACCTGCTTGCCGCGAACCGCGACGGACCGCGGACCCGCCGCCAACTGCTCGGCCAGATCGGCGAGCTGACGGTGCATGCGGTGGAGGGTTCGGAGCGTTGCCGAGGCGATGGTGGTGGTCATGGGATGGCCGAAGGACAAGGGCGGACAATCTCCCGCCCGGGCACGAAGTCTACCAGACGAGGGAGGAGGAAAAAGCCGCAGGCCGGCCGCTGTAACGCGGCCGGCCTGCGGTGTCTGTCCAGGAGGGGCAGAGGACGGGGCGGCCCATGGACGGGCCCGTTCCGCGTCAGCCGCCGACTTCCTGCATGAAGCTCTCGAGCTGCCGCGACCGCACCGGATGCTGCAGCTTCTTCACCGCCTTCGCCTCGATCTGCCGAACCCGCTCACGGGTGACGCGGAAAATCCTCCCCACCTCTTCGAGCGTGTAGGTGTAGCCATCGGTGAGGCCGTAGCGGAGGCGGATGATCTCCCGCTCGCGGTAGGTGAGCGTTTTGAGCAACGACTCGATACGGTCGCGAAGCAGGCCGTGCGTCGTGGATGAGGTGGGGCTGGCCACGCCCACATCCTCGACAAACTCGCTGAAGCTCGCGTCTTCGCTCTCTCCGACCGGCCGGTCGAGGCTCATCGGCTGCCGGCCCATTTCGAGCACGCGGCGAGCTTCCTCCACCGGCACCTCGGCCGCCTCCGCAATCTCCTCGGGCGACGGCTCACGGCCGAGTTCGTGGAGGAGTTTCTTGGCCGTCGTCCGCAGCTTGGAGAGCACGTCGATCATGTGCACGGGGATGCGGATGGTGCGGGCCTGATCGGCGATGGCGCGGGTGATGGCCTGACGGATCCACCACGTCGCGTAGGTCGAAAACTTGAAGCCTCGCCGATATTCATACTTATCGACCGCCCGCATCAGGCCGGTGTTGCCCTCCTGGATCAGGTCGAGGAACGACAGGCCCCGGTTGCGATACTTCTTGGCGATCGACACCACGAGCCGCAGGTTCGACGCGGAGAGGTTGCGCTTCGCCGCCTCGTATTCGACCTTGAGCTTTTCGAGCATCTGCACCCGGGTGCGGAGCGACCGTGGGCTTTCCAGCGTGGTGAGCATCAGGTCGCGGAGTTCCTTCCGCATGTCGGCGCGGTCGTCACACGACATCCGCCCCTCCTTCATGGCCCGCAGGTCGGCCTGGATGCGGTCCATCCGCCCCGACATGCCGCGAAGCAGCTTCACGAGCGGCTGCACCCGACGCGTGCGGAGGCTGAGTTCCTCCACGAGGTGCAGCGCCTTGGTGCGGGCGCGGCGGAATCGGATCCGGGCGGCACGGGCGTCGTCGGGATTCGTGCGGGTGCTGATGAGCCGTCGGAAGTCGGTGCGGCTCTGGTCCATCAGATGGTCGAGCGTCGCCAGGTTGTGGGGCATGCGGGCCTGGATCTGCTCCTTGGTGAGCCGCTCCGTGAGCGACACCTTGATCGTGCGGTCAAACGGCAGCTTGCCCTCGTGCACCTTGCGGAGCGTGTCGACGGTGGAGTGCATCGAGTAGGCACACCCGAGGATGGCGCGGCGGAACCGCTTCCGGGTGACTTCGATCCGCTTGGCCAGCGAAATCTCCTCCCGCCGCGACAGCAGAGGAATCTCCGCCATCTGCGCGAGGTACATGCGGATGGGGTCGTTCGCGGCGTTGGATGGCGGGGTGGTGATCGCCTCGTCGCGGCGCGGCTTCGGGGCAGCCGTGGCGGCAGGCACCGACTCGACCAGTTCGCCCGGGGCGGGCGGGGTGTCGACGAGTTCGATTCCCTGCTCCTCCAGGGCGACGAGCAGCATGTCGATCTTCTCGGGATCAACGGCCTCGTCGGGAAGGTAGGTGTTGACCTGGTCGAAGGTCAGGTAGCCCTGCTCGCGGCCGCACGCGATCAGCGTGGCGAGATCGGCATCGACATGGCCGGTGGCCGGAGCCGGGGAGGCTCCCTGCGTGGCGCCGGGAAAAGACGAGGTGAGACGATTCTTCATGCTACGGTTCTCCTTCACCATCCTATCGTCGCTCGCCGGCCGCCCCCCGATCCGACGAAGGAGTATCCCCCGGATCGACTGCAGCGACGAGTTGGACGCCCTCATCCATCCTTGGATTCGGATGCGCCCTGTACGGTCCATTCGGCCACCCCCTGAGCCGCTCGCCGTTCGGCCAGCAGTCGCTCGAGGAGTTCGGCCTCCGACTGGGAATCCAGCCGGTTTGTCTTGATGGCGCGGGCGGCGACGTGGGCCTGCCGTTCGGCGGCCCGGCGTCGAAGCGCCTCGGCGAAATGACCGACCCGTTCCTGCGGATCGACGACGCCCCGGGCCGACCCTTCTTCGTCGACCGCCACGAGAAGGCTCTGGAGCGTCGGGTCATCGAGTTCCATGAGCAGGTCGCCAAGGCCCACCGTGCGGCCGTCGGCATGCATCCGCCGGGCCGTCTCGATGACGGTGCGGCAGGCGGGCGTTTCGACGTCGCCCGACGTGACCTCCCGGATGATGAGGCCCACGCTGTCGGGCACGCCGACGAGCACCTCCAGCACCTCCCGATCCCAGGCCGGCAGCCGCGTCGGGGAAGCCGACGGAAGAAACGACTCAACCGACGAGGCGGAGGCCGGGGCGGCGCCGCGGAGTTCGAGCAGCCTGGTGCGAAGCACGTCCCGCGACAGGCCAAACCGTCGCGCGAGCCGCCCAAGCACTTGGTCTTCGCGAAGCAGCTGCTGCGACGGCGGCAGCGACGAGCGACGGGAGGCCGATGACAACGCCTTCAGTACGCTCTCCACCGAGGCGAGCGCTGCGTCGTCGCCCGCATCGGGCGCCAGGCCGGCGATCACCTCGTCCATGCGATAGTCGAGCGGGTCACAGGCCGCCGCCACGAGCGCCTCGAAGGCGTCGCGGCCCTGGTCGACGAGGAGGTCGCACGGGTCGAGGCCGCCGGGCAGCCTCGCGATCCGCACGTCGATCGGTTCGGCGAGCAGCACCTCCAGCACCTCGTTGGCGCGGCGCCGGCCGGCGTCATCGCCATCGAGCACGAGCACGATGCGGTCGGCGTAGCGACGAAGGAGTTTGGCGTGACGCTCGCCGAGCGCCGTGCCCAGGACAGCCACCACGTCGTCGATGCCGGCTTGCCGTGCCGCCAGGCAGTCGGTGTAGCCCTCCACCACCACCGCCCGACGCGACTCCCCCATCGCGTTCCGCGCCGTGTCGAGTCCGTAGAGCATCGAACTCTTCGAAAAGAGCGGCGTTTCGGGGGAGTTGATGTATTTCGCCATGTCGGGCCGGTCGCCGGGCAACACGCGGCCGCCGAACGCCACGCACCGTCCCTGCGGATCGCGGATGGGGAAGATCACGCGGCCGCGGAAGCGGTCGTAATGGCCCGACCCGTCGTCGCGCTGGACGGCGAGGCCACCCTTCACGAGGCTGTCGCGGCTGATTCCGGCGGCCGACGACTGGCGGAGCAGCCAATCCCAGGCTGGCGGGGCGAAGCCGAGTTGGAAGCGGGTGATCGTGGAGTCGTCGAGCCCACGTGACCGGAGGTAGTCGCGGGCGGCGGCCGCCTCGGGCGCGTGGCGGAGGCATTCGTGAAACCGTTCGGCCGCCCACGCCATGACGCTTCGAAGGGCCGCCTTGTCGTCGGCCGGAAGTCCACCCCGGCCCTTGGGCAGCGTGATGCCGGCACGGTCGGCGAGCTGTTCGAGCGCCTCGCGAAACTCCACCTTCTCCATCCGCATCACGAAGCTGAAAACATCGCCGCCGACATCGCACACCCAGCAGCGGTAGGTCTGTCGCTCGGGATTGACCTGGAGGCTCGGCCGCGAGTCTTCGTGCCATGGGCAGAGGCCCGTCATGGCCTTGCCCTGGCGTCGGAGCGAAATGTAGGAGCCCACCACGTCGACGATGTCGACGGCCTCGCGGACGCGTTCTTTGACGTCGTCGCGGGGCGGCGGTGAGGATTGGGAGAGTGCCACGAACGAGGCTCAGACGATCCGAAAAGGGGTGATCCGAAGGGACCGTCGCAATCTATGCCTGGCCAAAAAGCGGGTCAACGCCAGGATTTGGCACCGCATTCAGCCCAGTTTGCCAGATCGTCGGCCGCGGCAGCGTGATGCAGCCCGGATGCGGCCGTCTACGGCTGATTCATGCGACCGCCAACGGCGGATCACCGCGGCGTCTTGGTAAAAAGCGGGCCCTTTCGCTTGCCCCGCGACAGCACATAGGCCACGAGGTCGAGCACCTCGTCTTCGTTGAGCTGGTCGAGCAGGCCCGCCGGCATGAGCGACACCGGGGAGGGGGTGATTTCTTCGATCGAGGCGCGGCGGATTTCCACGCACGTGGTTGCCTTTTCCGGGTCGGTGACGATCGTGATCCGGTCGGGCATCTCGGAAACGATACGTCCTGTGACGACGCGGCCGTCGTCGGTCTGCACCACGCTGGCCCGATACTGATCCGACACGACCCGGCTCGGATCGACGATGGCTTCCGCGAGATCCCGAAGCTGGAAGCGGCCGCCCGCCTGGGTGAGATCGGGGCCGGTCGAGCCACCGTCGCCGCCGAAGCGATGGCAGACGATGCACCGAGCCGCGGCGAAGGCCTGCTTGCCGTTGTTGAAATCCCGCGAACCCGGCTCCATGCCGCGCGCTGCGGCCGCCAGCACCTCGTCGAGCGTCCACTTTCGACCGGGGCCCTTGGGGGAGGGAAGCGGTGGTGGCACGTACGGGCGTCGCACGCCAGCCGCCTCCAGGGCGAGCCGTTCGGTGTCGGAGAGGGCATCGAGACTCTCGGTTTCGATGGCGGTGAGAAACTTCTGGAAGCTGTTGCCGCCACCCCACTCCCGCGCTCGGGCAAACCACTCGAGATATGCCTTCCGATCCTCCATCGTCCACGCTTCTTTTTCCTTCACGGTGCGAAGGACGTAGGCGTAGTGGATCTGCAGCAGATCCGATCGTTTTTCCAGGGCGGTCCGCACCGACGAGCCGTAGCGGTCGTTTCGTTCCGCGAGCCGACGCAGCGCGTCTTCGTCAGACGCGAGGTTCGTGCGGTCGGCCGATCCTGTCGGCGACCCGAGCATGCCGACGAGCTGGGGCACGATCCCGGGAGCCCGCAGACCCACGAGCAGGCTCGCGAGTTCACGGTCGAGGTCAAAGGATCCCGAAGGGAAAAAAGGCCGCGTCTTGTCGACGATCGCCGCGACGACGTCGGCCGGCGGCAGTCCGAGCCTCACGATCGTGAGTTCGCACGCCCGGGCCAGGTCGAGGCGGCCGGCTGTGTCGAGCGCCGCGGGATCGATCGAATCGAGGGCGGCGAAGATCAGCGGCTGGGCCGATGGCTCGGCCTGGCGGGCAGCGGCGAGCGCCCCCGTGATGCGGCCCATCGGGTCATCGATGGCCAAGGCCTCGTGGAGCCAGAGGTCGATCGGCTGGTGTTCGAGCGCGACGCGGGCCGCATGCCGGATGAATCGGTCGGGATGGGCGAGCTGCGGCAGGGCCTTCGCCACCGCCGCCCGCGGATCGGCCTGCGGGCCGTGCAGCGCCTCGAGCGCCTGCCGGAGGCCGCGGTCGGCCTTGCCGATGCTGTCGTGGGCGTCGGCTGGAGCCGTTGATGCCGGGCCTGCGTAGCGGATCCGGTAGAGCTCGCTTTGGCCTCCGCGTCCGCCGACGGCGAAGTAGATCGCGCCATCGGCCCCGACCACGAGATCGGTGAGTGGCAGGGGCGTGCGGGCGACAAACTCCTCCTTGCGGGCCTCGTAGGTCGATCCCTTGGGCGTGAGGTGGAGCGCATAGATTGTGCCAAACGTCCAGTCGGCGATGAACAAAGCCCGCTGGTATTCGGCCGGGAAGGCGGCGCCGTAGCCGAATGTCACGCCCACGGGGGAGCCGGGGCCGATGTCGAGCATGGCTGGCAGGCTGTCGGGAAACGCGGGGGACCACTTGCCACTGCCACTTCGCCAGCCGAGGTCGCTGCCGCTGGTGGCATGGTTCACCCGGGTGGGGCGATACCACGGCATGCCGAAATCCCATTCCATGTCGGCGTCGTAGACGAACAGTTCCCCATCGGCGTTGAACGCCATCTCATAGGGGTTGCGGTAGCCGGCCGACCAGAGTTCCCAGGATGTGCCGTCGCGGTCGGTGCTCACCACGTAGCCTCCCGGCGCGAGCAGGCCGGCCGCGTGGCCGTTGCTATCCCACATCCGCGTGATGATCTGGTCTTCGTCCCAGTTGGAAGGCAGGCGGCTCGAGCCATCGGCCGCCAGTTTCACCCGCCGCTGGTTTGGGCGAATCCCGGCCATCGTCTGCGGCGGCGTGACGTCGGTGACGGCAAACGGCGTCTTGGTGTGGTTGCCGCAGATGATCACCAGCCGGGTGCCGTCGGGCGAGAGATGGACGGCATGCGGGCCATGTTCACCGTCGCCCTGGAAACTCCGGAGCTTCTTCACCGTGTCGGGCATGTCGTCGCCGTCGGCATCGGTCATTCGGTAGAGGCCGCTGCCGGGTCCACCGTTGCACACCGCGTAAAGAGCGTCGAAGGCCCAGAGCAGCCCCTGTGCGGAGGTGATTGCAACGGGGATTCGCTCCACGCGCGTGGTTCCCGATCCATCGAGAGGCGCGGGAGTGATCCGCACCAGCCCTTTGCCCCCCTGATCACTCGCGATGATGCGGCCTCGGGGATCGACCGTGAGGCAGACCCAGCTCCCGAGCTGCTCGAGCGGCACGGCAAACACGCGATCGACGACAAAACCCTTGGGCACCGCAAAGGCGGCAGCATCCCCGAGTCTTTCCGACTGGCCGGCTCCACCGGCCACCACCACTGGCATCGTCTGCGGAGGCTGCTCCCAGACGGACTGCTCGGCAGCGAACGAACGAGCGGCCACGGTGACCGCCACGACCGCGGCGAACCATCCGGCCCCTCGGCCCCCTCCTCGAATCACCCAACGCGTCGTCGGTCTCCGCATCATCGAATCGCTCCTCGGAAAGTGGGCCGATGAACCGCGCCGCGTGCCGGGATCGGGAATGGCAGATGCGTCAGGAGAGCAGGCGGTCGACGCTTTCCAGCAGCCGGTCCATGGCAAACGGCTTGCGGATGTAGTCGTCCACGCCCAGCATCTCGGCGTAGGCCTTGTGGCGGCTTCCCTCGTTGGCGGTGATCATGATCACCCGCATCGGATTGGGGCGGCTGCGGCGAAGTTTTTCCAACACGAGAAAGCCGCTTCGCTTCGGCATCATCATGTCGAGCACGACGAGGTCGGGGTTTTGGGCCTCGGCGAGCACCAAGCCCTGGTTGCCATCGCGGGCCACCAGAATCTCGTAGCCCCGGGATTCGAGCACGGCCTGCATCGATTCGATGATCTCAGGATCATCATCCACCAGCAGGATCCGCTTGGTCGATGGGTCGGCGGCAGATCCCGAGGGTTGCTCGTCTGCGGCGACGGCACGGGACACTTTCTTCGCTCGTTTCACTGCCATGATGAAGATCCGGTGTTGGTGATGAGAAGGGAAATCGTATCACGACGCCGAGGAGTCGGCCAACGGGCTGTGGCGGGGCCGCGGGCCGCCGAGGCACAAGGCGGCTCCGATCAGGCCCACCGCCGCCCCGAAGGCGGCGTCGCTGGGGTAGTGGGCGGAGGTGGTGACCCGCTGGAGGGCGGTGGCCAAGGCGAGCATCGCAAAGAGAGGGACGCCGTGGGGATAGCGCCAGGCGAGCGCCGCGGCGAGTCCCGCAGCCACGGCGGAGTGGCCAGAGGGAAAGCTCATCACATCGGCATGGTGCGACGAAGGCCCTCCGAGCGACGCAGGGCCGAAGGTGCCAAGCCACGATCCCACGCTCGCGAGGTCGGCGGCCCGAGGCCGCACCCGCTCCACGCACATCTTGATGATGTCGGTGATGAGTCCGCCGGCGTAGGTGGCGGCGATCATCCGCGAAAAGGCCCGCTCCCCCTCGCCCCAGCGGCCGGGGAGCGGCATGCGCAGCCAGCGATCGAGCACCACGACCGCGATCAGCACCACCGCCGCACCGAGCGAGTGGCCCGAGATCTCGAGGAGGTTGACGAGCCGTCCGAGCTCACCGGGCAGCCGATGGGCCTTGCACCAGCTGGCAACCGGCAGATCGACGACGAACGCCGCGCCGCCGACGACCATGAGGATCATCGCCGTGGCCACGAGCGACACCTGAAAGCCGCCGATCGGGAGGGGGCCGCGGACCGATGGAGAGGATGAGGAACGCATGGCGAAAGTGTTGCAGACATCGCGTGGCAAGGTCGAGAGAGATTGCCCCCGCGGTGCCACGACGTCAGGGGGCGGGCCGTGCCGATCGACCGCCTGCGGCTGAGCCGGCCTAAGGGGCCGGCTCACTGCCAGAGACTGCGGTCGAGGAGGCGGTAGTTGATGGCCTCACACACGTGAGCACAGGCGATCCGCTCGGCCCCGTCGAGGTCTGCAATCGTGCGGGCGACACGAAGGATCTTGTCGTGGGCTCGTGCCGACAGGCCAAGGTCGGCCACGGCTGCCCGCAGCAGGTCCGTTGCGGGGGCGTCGAGGCGGCACTGTTCGCGGATGTCGCGGCTTGTCATGCGGGCGTTGCATCGAGGGCCGGCCCCGTCGGCTGCGGCGACCCGAGCGGTTTGGAGGCGGCGGGCTGCGAGCACGGCCTCCCGCATCTCGCCGCTCGAGGTGCCCCCCCGGGCGGCTGAGAGCTCGCGAAACGGCACCGCGGGGACTTCGAGGTGAATGTCGATTCGATCGAGCAGCGGACCCGAGACCTTGGCCATGTATTTCTCCACCTGCGGGGCCGTGCATTGGCAGGCCCGCCGTGGATCGCCTCGGTAGCCACACGGACAGGGGTTGAGCGCCGCCACGAGCATGAAGTCGGCGGGAAACCGCGTGGTGGACTTGGCGCGGCTGATCGTCACGGAGCCCTCTTCGAGCGGCTGCCGCAGCACCTCGAGCGTGCGGCGATTGAACTCGGGGAGCTCGTCCAAAAACAAGACGCCGTGATGTGCCAACGAAATCTCTCCGGGCATCGGGATCGACCGACCGCCCACAAGCCCTGCCTCCGACACGGTGTGGTGGGGCGCACGAAACGGCCGCGTGGCTATGAGGGGCTGGCCTGGCTGCATCAGGCCAAGCGCGCTGTAGATGCGCGTGGTTTCGATCGACTCCGAGGCGGAGAGCGGTGGCAGGATCGTGGGCACCCGTTTGGCGAGCATCGTTTTTCCTCCGCCCGGGGGGCCCACCATGACCACGTTGTGGCCTCCCGCGGCGGCCACGCAGATGGCCCGCTTGGCGGCCTCCTGGCCGCGGACGTCGGCAAAATCGACGTCGTACGACGCGAAGCGATCGAACCACTCGTCGACGCGAGGCGGCGCTGGAGGGATGTCGAGTTCGCCGGAGAAGAAACGAGCCGCTTCGACGAGCGATGCCACAGGAATGATGTCGATGTCTTGAACCACGGCCGCCTCGGTCGCACTGGCCGCCGGCACGACAACCCCCTTGAGAGGCCGACCGTCACGGGCGCGCTCCCGTTTCTGACGGGCTGCGGCCATGGCGATCGACAGCGCCCCGCGGGTGGGCCGCGTCGTGCCCTCGAGCGACAGTTCACCGACGACCGCGTAGTCGGCTAGCCGTTCGGTCGACACCTGCCCACTGCCCGCAAGGATGCCAAGGGTGATCGGGAGGTCGAAGGTGGCTGCCTGCTTCGGAAGCTCGGCCGGGGCGAGATTCACGACGATCCGATCATTGGGACGGTTGAAGCCCGAGTTGACCATGGCCCGCGCGACGCGATGAGTGCTCTCGCGAACAGCCGCATCGGGCATGCCCACCAGCACCGTGGCGGGGAGCGCCCCGCCCGACACGTCGACTTCGACATCGACCGGCACGGCCTCGATCCCGAAGAGCGAAAAGGTCTGCAGGCGGGCGAGCATGGTGAGGTCCTCCGAGGTGGGTGGGTGCCCTATCTCAGGGGAGTGTACAGCCGTACATCTTTCGTGTCAAGCTGGCGTCGACGGTGGCCGTGCCCGAGGGGGGGCGGGGCACGGTGCCGGCCCTCAGCGGGGGGGCGGAGCGGATTGACGCAGCTGGTTGATCTCCTTGAGCTGCTTCGTTGCATTGGCCTTCTCCCAGGCCAGGTACTCGGCGATGAGATCGGCGTTGAACGGGTCGGCCATCAGGCGTGCGGCGGGGTGGTGTGTGTCCTGCATCCAGGTCAGGAGCATCTGCCGCATGGCGTGGATGCGGTCCGCGTGCTCCGGGGCGGATGCGAGGTTCGTGTAGGCATAAGGATCCTGCCGGACGTCGTAGAGCTCCTCCATGACCCGAAACTTGTGGAAGGTGACCCGCGCGCGAATAGACGGCACCGTTTCCGCCGCCTTCCACATCGCCAGCAGCGTCGGGCTGCCCGTGTAGTCGGAGTTGTGCACCTCCTTCGTGCCGTCCACCCACGGGTTGTAGATGTAGACCCAGTCGCGGGTCTGAATCGTGAACTCGGGAAACATCTTCGTCTGGCGGAGGTTGTTGTAGTAGTAGCCGACGACGTGATCCCGGTGGGGCTGGGTTTTTCCCTCGAGCAAGGGCACGAACGAGCGTCCGGCCATGGATTCGGGCACGGGCAGGCCGGCCAGTTCGAGGAGGGTCGGGGCCAGGTCGATCGTGCTTACCATGTGCAATGGGTCGCGCACCCCAGCGGGTATCTGTCCCGGCCAGCGGATCATCAGCGGCACCCGCAGGCTGGCCTGGTAGCAGTTCAGCTTGGAAAACGGCATCGAGATGCCATGGTCCGACACGAACACCACGATGGTGCGTTCGATCTGTCCGGACTCCTCGAGGGCGGCAAGAATGCTTCCCACGCTGTCATCGCATCGACGAACCGAGGAGTAGTATTCGGCGCATTCACTGCGCACCTCCGGAAGGTCTGGAAGGAAGCCTGGTACGACCACCTCGTCGGGACGGTACTCGCGGCTGGGTGGCGTCATCCGGCCCTGTTCGCGGCATGCCGCCAGCTTCGGGTCGCTCGCCTCCGCGGCCGAGTGATGGAATGGCCGGTGCGGGTCGTTGCTGTTGGCCATGATGAACCAGGGCTGATGGGTGCGTGCCGCGGTGGCGATGATGTCGCCCACCACCTGCTTGAAGAACGGCACGTCGCGGCCGAACCCCGATTGGTCTTCCGTGATCGCGGTGTCCCACTCGTAGAAGTCTTGCTGCTTGTTGATGTTGGCAAGGTAATAGCCGTGCCGCTTGAGCACGTCCGGCAGGGCTGGCCCCACCCGTTCGAGTTCCGTGAACTCGCGCGTCTGCGTCTGATGGCTGTGGTTGCCCGACAGCATCACCTGCCGAGATGGCGTGCAGAGGGCGATCGGAACGTAGCCATACTGGAAGCGAAAGCCTTCACCGGCGAGTCGATCGATGTTCGGCGTGGTGTCGGCGACCGGACAGCCATACACCCCGACCGAATCCCAGTGCATGTCATCAGCGGTGATGAGCAGAATGTTGGGAAGCGGCCCATCCGCGGCATGGCCATGCCGAACGACGGCCGCGACCGCCACGGCAGCCGCAACAGTGATCGCGAAACGCACGGCAACGTGCATCATCCGGGCTCTCCTTCAAACGTTTTCCGACCGTCGATCCCCTCCGGCATAGTATGGTGGGCCCGGCGAACGCCGAATGGCCTTCGACACCCGACCACGCTCCGTCCCTCATTTCCAGGCTGTTCGCATGATCCATCCGCACACCGTCGTCGTCACCCGGAGGCCGGCGGCATGGCGCCGCTGGGCGTGGGGGGTGCTCGCGGTGATCGGGGCCGGAGCCCACGGCGACGAGGGGATGTGGCTCTTCAACGCCGCGCCGGTCGCGCGCATCGAGCGAGATCACGGCGTGACGCTCTCGCCAGAATGGATGCTTCACCTCCAGCGAGCCAGCGTGCGGTTCAGTTCCGGTGGGTCGGGGTCGTTCGTGTCGCCCGATGGGCTCGTGCTCACCAACCATCATGTCGGCGCCGACTCGATCCAGAAGCTCTCCGATGCCGATCACGACCTTCTCCGCGACGGCTTCCACGCCGCGTCTCCTGCCGAGGAGAAGAAGTGCCACGACCTGGAGCTCAACGTGCTGGTGTCGATCGACGACGTCACGCCGCGGGTGCAGGAGGCCGTGAAGCCAGGCATGCCGGCCGACGAGGCGTTTCAAGCACGCCGCGCGGCGATGGCCGAGATCGAAAAGGAGTCGCTCGCGGCCACGGGGCTCCGCAGCGACGTGGTCACCCTCTATCAAGGAGCCATCTACCATCTCTACCGGTTCAAGAAGTACACCGACGTGAGGCTGGTGTTTGCGCCGGAACAGCAGATCGCGTTCTTCGGCGGCGATGCCGACAACTTCGAGTTTCCGCGCTACAACCTCGACATCTGCTTCTTTCGGGCCTATGAGAACGGCACGCCCGCGAAGGTGGAGCATCATCTCACCTGGTCGCCACGGCCGGTGGCCGAGGGCGAGGTGATCTTCGTGTCGGGGCATCCGGGCCACACCGATCGCGGCGCCACCGTGGCGGAGCTCGTGTCGCTTCGCGACCGCCGACTGCCGCTCGATCTGCGGATCCTCAACCGGTTCGAGGCGACTGTCGGCGGCTACGCAGGCCGTGGCCCGGAGGAGCGGCGGCAGGCCGTGCATGAACTCCACGGCATCGAAAACGGCCGCAAGGCGAGGGCGGGCGTGCTCGCCGGGCTCCTCGACCCGAGAATCATGGAGGCCAAGCGGCGAAGCGAGAGGGAGCTGCGATCGTCGATGGAGGCATCCGGCGAGGCCTCGCCGTTTCAAGCGATCGAGCGGGCGCAGCACACGCTCGACGGCATCGCCGAGCGGTACCGTCTGCTCGAGGCGGCGTCGGCGTTCAATAGCGAGTTTTTCCGTACCGCGCGAACGATCCTTCGGGCGGTGACCGAGCGCGACAAGCCCAACGGCGAGCGGCTTCGCGAATACCGCGACTCCAACCGGGAGTCGCTCGAACTCCAGCTCTTCTCCGACGAGCCGATCTACGACGCCTTTGAAACCGTGAAGCTTGCCGATTCGCTCACGTTTCTCGCGACGACGCTCGGCGGTGATGACGACCTCGTGCGGCAGGTGCTCGCCGGTCGGTCGCCGGCGGAGCGGGCGGCGGAACTCGTCGCCGGCACCGACCTTGGACGAAGGCCCGAGGGAAACCGCCCCGATCGGCGTCGGGCGCTCTCCGAGGGCGGCTCTGCGGCGGTGGAGGCCTCGTCGGACACGATGCTCGCCCTGGCCCGCCTCGTGGATGGCGAGTCGCGGCGACTTCGGGCGATCGCCGAAGCGGCCGATGAGGAGAAGAAGCAGGCTCATGCCGCGATCGCGAAGGCGAGGTTTGCCCGGGAGGGAACGAATGCCTATCCCGACGCCACCTTCACCCTGCGGCTCGCCTGCGGAGTGGTGGCGGGAGGCACCCAGTCGGGAGTGGCCTACCCGGCCATCACGACCTACGGCGGTCTGTTTCAACGGGCGGCCTCCAAGGGCGAGTCGCCCCCATTTGATCTGCCGCCCCGCTGGCGAGCGGCGCAGCCATCGCTTGGACCGGCCTTCATGGCCACGCCGTTCAACTTCGCCTCCACCGCCGACATTATCGGAGGCAACTCGGGCAGCCCCGTGGTGAATGCGGCGGGCGAGCTGGTGGGGCTCATCTTCGACGGCAACATCGACTCGCTCGTGCTCGATGTCGCCTACGACGACCTCCGCGCGCGGGCGGTGGCGGTGGACGCAGTCGGGATTCGGGAGGCCCTGCGGCAGGTGTATGCGGCGACGCATCTCCTCGACGAGGTCGGTGCTGCGGCCGCGAACTGAGCCTGACACCGTGGGGGGAGGTTTCTACACTCCCGCCCCGATCGGTGGTGCTCGGTCTCTCGGTGGTGTTCATGCCCATGCTTCGATGCTCGCCCATGGCCGTGCGTGTGGTGGCCTGTGTGGTGGCCTGCGGCGCTCTTGGTTTGCCGGGCGCGACGGTCCGAGCTGAGGATGCCCCCGTCTCCTCGCAGCTCACGGTGGCCGACATCACCCTCGGCCCGCGGGTCTCCGGCCCGGCCCGGTCGCCCGAGTCGTTGGCTGGTCGTGTGGTGGTGCTCGAGTTCTGGGGCGTCTCCTGCCCCCCATGTCTCAAGAACATGCCGGCGCTCGAGTCGCTCCATCGCCAACTCGGTCGCCAGGGGCTCGTCGTGATCGGGGCCCATGCCCAGCAGGCCGAACCCGAGGAGATCGCGGAGGTCGTCGAGCAGCTTGGCGTGACGTTTACGATCGTCGAACGAGCCGTCGTGGATGGTGGGATGGACTTTCCCGGCATCCCGCATTGCATGGTGTTTGACCACACCGGCGTGTGCGTCTATCGCGGGCATCCGCGCCGGGCCCATGAGGCCATCGTGGAGGCCGTGCGGTCGTCGCCGGCGTCGGTGCTCGATGGTCGGCCACTGGTCATGCTTGCCCCCCTCGGCCGTCACCTTCACGACGAGTCCGCCTTCGGCGCGGTGCTGGTGAAGGCGAGGAGCCTCGCCGCTTCCAAGGACGCCGCCACGGCGGCCGAGGCGAGGTTTGTGGTGGAACGGCTCGAGGACTATGGCGATCGGCTGGTGTCGGCCGCGAAGGCGTCGGCAGACGAGGATCCGCTGCGGGCGGTGCACTATGCCGGGCGATGCAGCGTGGCCTTTCGGGGCACCGACATCGGTCAGGATGCTGCCGACATGCTCCGTGGCTGGAAGCAGGATCGTGGGTTCCAGGAGCGTCTCCTGGCGGCACGTCGGGCCGAGGCGGTTGCAGCGGAGCGGGGTGTCCCCGTGGTACGGTAAGGGAGTCTGTCCGCCGGCGACGGCGCCGAAAGGGGGAGGGGCTCATGCACCTGAAACGAGATGTCGGCATCGTGGCGGGGTGTCTGATGACGATCGCGGTGTCGCTGGCGGTCGTGGCGGGCGAGGACACGACGGGGGAAGCCGAGAGCGTCTGGCGTCCCCTCTTCGACGGCGGCACGCTCGGTGAGTGGCACCCGACGGAGTTTGGCGGGGGCGATCCGCCGGAGGTGGTCGACGGGGCGATCCGCATCACCCCCGGTGCCGATCTCAACGGCGTGACGTGGTCGGGCGAGTTTCCACGGAGTGACTACGAGATCGCGCTCGAGGCCCGTCGCGTCGACGGGCACGATTTTTTCTGCGGCCTGACGTTTCCCGTGGGCGACGAGTGCGGCACGCTCATTCTCGGCGGCTGGGGGGGTGCGCTGACGGGGATTTCGTGCATTGATGGCCGCGACGCCGGCGACAACGAGACGACCGACACCATGGTGTTTGAGGCGGGTCGTTGGTACGACGTGCGGGTGAAGGTGACGCGGACGCGGATCGAGTGCCGGGTGGACGGCCAGGTGATCATCGACCAAGACATCGAGGGGCGGCGGATTTCGGTGCGGAGCGAGGTGGCTCCCAGCCAGCCGCTCGGCATCGCCACCTACGCCACCACCGGCGAGGCGCGAGCGATCCGGTGGAGGCCGTTGCCATGACGACGCCGCAGGATCGTGGCCACGACGCCGACGACGGATCGACCCGCGGAGCCGACCGCGATCGCCTACGGCAGCGCATTGCCGAGGAGGCGGCCCGAGGAGTTGGACGAGGCAGTGACGCTCGGCGGGCGACGTTTCGGGCGGCGCGGCGGGTGGCCCGCGGCTGGGTTCCCGACGATCGTCTTCCGGATGCCGAGGAGGTGTGCGATGGGGTGCGTCGCGAGCTCGATGCCACCGCCTCGCTCCGGCCGCTCGTGGGCGACCGATTCGATGCGATTGCGTCGGTGGTGTCGATCCTCGTCACCGTGCGTCAGGATCCGGTTCGCTGCCCGGAAGGAGACGCCCTCGAGCATTCCCTGCAGGTCTTCGATCTGGTCCATCAGGAGCGGCCGTTTGACGAGGAGCTGCTCACCGCCGCGCTCGTCCACGACGTGGGGCGAGCCATCGACCGTTCCGATCCGGTGGCGGCCACGCTCGTGGCGCTCGACGACCTCATCACGCCCCGCACGAAGTGGCTGGTGGAATCGCTCCCCGCCGCCCGCGGCCACGTCGAGCAGACCCTGGGGCACCGGGCCCGCAAGCGGCTCGAGGCGCATCCCGACGGTCTCGATGCGATCCTGCTGGCCGAGGCCGATCGGCGTGGTCATCAGCGAGGCTACCCCGCGCCCTCGCTCGACGAGGCGATTGCCATCCTCAGGGCGATCGAAGCCGACGACGCGTGACGGGCACGAGCCCCCCTGGGGCAAAATGCACCACCCGGGGGTGCGCCGGTGGAGCGATTCGCTCCAGGCCGGGCCGCCGATCTGGGGCAAATCGCTCCAGCCGAGGACCGCGGACGGCAGGCGAGCCTCTTCAAAAACCTCGGAAGCCCATTGTTTTCCAGGCGATGGCATCGAGGTGGCCGAGCCAGCGCTTGAGGTGAGCAAACTGTAAGGTTCCTGGCGCGCAGTTTGCTTGAGGATTGTCGGGCTGGGTGAGGACGCTGGCCGCCCAGGTCGCCCGGTCTGGTCCACTCAGGAGACATCGGAATGATCCCGAACCGTTCGTGGTGCGGATGCGGCATTGGTGCTCGCTCCGCGGCATGGGGCTTTGCGGTGATCGCCGCGATCGTCGTGTCCCGCGCGGAGGCAACGCCGGTCGTGTCGGTCAGCGGGCCTTCGACCGCAGGCTGGACGCTGAATCCGTCGAGCAACACCGCCAACAACGGCACGTTTACCGGAAGTGCCGGCACGCTCTCCGGCACCTGGTGGGGCCTCTACTCCCGAAGCGGCCAGCTGGCCGAGCAGAAGTATTCCTTCGCGAGTGCCATGCAAACAGCCGTCGGCTCGAGCGTGCTTCCGGTCGGAGGCACGATTCAAATCGACGTGTCGCTCGGATACTTGGATAACGGTGCCGTGTGCGGAATCAGTCTCCAAAATGCATCGGGAGTGAGCCGCTTCGAGACGTTTTACCGGGGCAATCACCCAACGAACGCGTTCAAGCTGATCGATGCCGGTGGTGAGGAGAATATCACCGGTGTGGACACCTCGTTCGCTGCGTCGAGTTGGAAGGAATCGACATCACAGTTTCAGAGGATTCTCTTCACGCAGCTGGCCGGCAATGCCTACACGTTGTCGTTCGATGGAAGCAACGTGTCGAACACCGGACTGACGATCGATGCATCCGACATCTCGGTGGTGCGATTTTTCGACTACAACTCCGGTGTCTTTTCAGACAACGACCAGTTTGCCAACAACCTGATCGTCGTGCCCGAACCGGGCGGCCTGGTGCTCGCGAGCGTTGCGGTGATGGCGGCCATACCTGCCGTGCTTCGCCGATGGCGGCGAGGGGTGCTGGGCGGCTGGTAGAAGTTCATTCCACGGCTACCCTTCCGCCGATGCGCAACGGGCCGCTGCGGGAGACGGCTTGATCAGGCGCGGGCTTGCTCGCATGCGAGGCCGGGGATGCGGCTCCATGCCCTGAATCAGGGTGTGCGGCCACCATCACCCGAAGGCTCACCTTCGGGCGGTGGCCCTGGGCGATCGAGATCGACCGCGTAGATGTGCGTCGGCCCGTGCATGTTTGACCGGAAAATGATCCGCCGGCCATCGGGGGTGAAGTGGGCGTTGGGTTCGAGCCCGTAGTCGTGCGTCTCGAGGTTGACCAGCCGCGTCGACGTCAGGTGATCGCCCTCCGGCTCGAAGAGATAGATCCAATGGCCGTCGGGGGAGTGGGCGACGCTTCCGGCCGACCCGCCATCTCCGACGAACCGCGTCTGGTCTGGGGATAGGTTGTAGTGCACCGACCACTCGTGCCGGTCATGGCGGTAGCGCGTTTCGGTTCCGGTGGCGAGATCGTAGCCGGTCAGGAAGAAGGTTTCTCCCTTCGGGATCTGCAGATCAAACCAGATCGTCTTGCCGTCGGGGCTCCAGAACTCATGGCCGCTGATTTCCCCATCCACGCTCCGTTGGTGGATCGGTGTGGCCGATTTTGTGTCAACGTCGATCGTCCAGATTCGCTGGACGAGATGCCAGTGGCCCTCGTGGCAAAACATCAGCGTGCGAGGATCAGTCGGTGAGAACTGCTGGTGATTGAGCCAGGCGTTTTCCTCGTGGATCACCGACGTGCCGCCGGTCGCCGTGTCGATCGTGAACATGGTGTTGGGGAGTTTCGCCCGATAGATCACGTCGAAGTAGCGGCTCTTCTGTGGATACTGGCTGAGGAGTTCCTTGATGCCATCGGCATACACCGCCACGAGCAGGGTGTTGTCGCAGTTCACGGAACGGATGCTGCCTGGAAGGTGGTCGGGAAGTGTGGTGATCAGGTGAGGCCGTCCCGAGTCGACATCGACGCGAAAGATCCGCCGATCGATTTGGTAGTAGGCGCATCGCCCCACGGTCGACACGATCTCCCCCTGCACGCCGGCCGCCTCGTCGGTGAGTTGGCGGATCTCACGCGTGCGGAGGTTCATCACGAAGAGCTGCCGGGGCGGCCCCTTCTTGGTGCCGTCGTCGGCCACGCCATCTTTCGGCTTGGCCCCGTAGAACAGCATCAGGTCGTCGGGGTGCCCCTTGTCGGCCGGCAGGAACGGGTTGTTGTGAAAGTAGAACGACCGGTTCTCCCCGACTCGGGTCGTCAGCCGTTCGACGTGGTAGCCGGTCGCCGGATCGACCCACGCCCGTGGTGGTTCCTCGGCGAGGCAGACCAGCGGCATCACGGCGGCGAGCAGGACCCATCGCGGCGCGGTGTCGATCATGAGACCCCTTTCAGGTGCTGTCGCATCGGCCTGAGTTCCTCGGGGGATGGCGCAGCATACTCGACCGTCGCCGTCGGTGTGCGTGGTTGGAGGGGAGGTCGCGTCAGAGTCCGAGCGTGATGAGCACCCCGCAGGCGAGGATGGCGGCGCCGGCCAGGGCGTGCGCATAGCGATGAAGCCCCGTCGACGGCATGAACGAAGCTCCGCCTCGGAGCACCACCACAGCGACGCTCATCACGGCGACCGTGGCCACCGTGAAGGCGATCACGACGGCGGCCGCCGTCGACCAGTTCGCCGTGGCAGACGGATACATGAGCAGCGGGATCAGGGGCTCGCAGGGACCGAAGGCGAAGAGGAGGAACAGCATCCAAGGCGACCAGAGCCCGCCGGCCGACGAAGGTTTCGGCTCGTGGACGTGAAGATGAGCGGGATCATGCGTGTGAGGATGGGCATGGACGGTGCCGTCGGCATGCGCGTGAACGTGGGCGTGTGGATGGTGGGAGCGGGCGGCGCGAACGAGCCCCCACGTCATCGTGGCGAGTCCGAAGCCGATCATGAGCCACGCAGCAATGTCGCCGCGAACCGATTCGATGGTCTCCAGCCGCATCACCGCCACGCCGAGCGCGAGGCCCACGAGGCCGATGCCCACCGACCCTGCCACGTGGGCAAGACCACAGGCGGCGGTCACTCGGAGCGTCTTGCCGAGCGACCAATCGCCCGCCCGCGCCATCGCGGCGAACGGCACGTAGTGATCGGGGCCAAGAATCGTATGCACCGCTCCGACCGTCACCGCCGTCACGCAGAGGGCGAGGCCTTCGGGGGTCATGGCGCCGAGTTCCATGGTCGATGGCGGCCATCGCGGTCATGAGCGGGCGATGAAACCGCCTGACGTGAGAATAGCCCATGCGGCCCCACGCCCGCCAGCGCACCGAGCCCACGCTTGACAAAAGAGTGAACACCCGTACACTCTTGCCTCGGTGTCGTATACTCACTGACAGGAGAACGTTTCATGGCCACCATTCCGCAGATTCGCACCCGTCTGCTCGAAGGGTTTTCCGAGAAGCAGGCTGATCTCTTGGCCCACGTCGTGGTCGAAGCCCACGACGACCTCGTGAATCAGGCTGACTTCCACGCCCTCACGGGCGTCGTCAGGGAGCTCGCCGATGCCCAGAAAGAGCTCGCCGACGCCCAGAAGGAGCTTGCCGACTCCCAGAAAGAGCTTGCCGACGCGCAAAAGCGGACCGAGGGAACGCTCGCCGATGTCGTGAAGACACAGCAGAAAATGCTGATTCGGCTCGATCGTCTTGACGGCCACATGCTCGAAGACAAGGTCGCGAAGAATCTGCCGGCCTTCCTGGGACGAGAGTTTCGTCGGTGCCGCGTCTTGGACCGGGTCGAGTTTGTCGAGGGCCTGGAGGCACGGCTGCCCGATGCGGAGCTCGCCGACCTGATGCGGGCCGACGTCATCGCCGTGGCCAAGCGTGCCGAACAACTCGTGCATCTCGTCGTGGAGGTCTCCTGTACGGCTGACGCCGACGACCTCGCCCGCGCGGTGCGACGCACGGCGGCCCTCGCCTCGGCGGGATTCGCCGCGATCGGAATCGTGGCCTGCGAATCGATCTCGCCGCAGACGCTCGCTGCAGCCCGCCGTCACGGCCTCCGCGTGCTCACCAACGGCTGGCTCCTGCCGGAAGCGGCCTGAGCGGCGGGTTGTGTCGATGGTGCGCGATCCTTCGGGCCGTGACGGGAAAAATTCGCTTGGTGGAGGGAGTGTTGTCCCGAACGTGATGCTCACGGGATGTCCGGCCGCCGCCTGCCGATCGGCGATGGGGCGGTGGGAAAGCAGAGGTGGTGCGAGATGGGGCCGTCGCGTGAACGATCACGTGGGTCGACTGCTCGCCGCTTCGCCCGCCAGGCCCGCTGCAGGAGTCGTTGGGTCCGCGGCGGAGGCCGGCGTTCGGGCGGCTTGAAGAAACCGCTGCACGGTCGCCACCAGCACGTCGGTGTCGACCGGCTTGGTCAGGTACTCGTCCATGCCGTTGGTCAGGCTTTTTTCCCGTTCGCCGATCATCGCATGGGCCGACAATCCGACGATCGGACCCGTGTAGCCCTGCTGTCGCAGTTTGCGGGTGGCGGTGTGCCCGTCCATCTCGGGCATTTGAATGTCGGTCAGGATCACGTCAAAGGGTTGCTGCAAGGCCAGGTCCAAGCCGATCCGGCCGTTGGTGGCCGTGGTCACGTCATAGCCGGCCGCTCGCAGGCGATATGCGATCAACTTCTGCAACTCGAGGCTGTCGTCGACCAGCAGAATCCGGCCGTGGCCCACCGGCGTGGCGACGGACTTGCCTTCCGATGCCGATGCAGGCGTGAGCACGGCGGTCTTCTTGGACAACAACGAACGGGTGATCACCAGGTCGGAGCGATCCGGTGGCACCTGCTGCAGCACCTCGCTCTCGGCCAGCGGCAACAGCAACCGGAACGTACTGCCCTCGCCCATTGAACTCTGGATCTCGATCGAGCCTCCCAAGGCCTTGGCCAGCAGTTTCGAGATGCTCAGGCCCAGCCCCGTGCCGCCATACCTGCGGGTGGTCGACGTGTCCGCCTGTTCGAACGGCTGGAACAGGCGCGACACCTCCTCGGGCGTCATGCCGATCCCGTGGTCGATCACGCTGATGCAGACGGCTCGCGGATCCTGCTGCACGGACATCGTCACCGTGACCGACTTGCCCGATTCGGTGAACTTCAGGGCGTTGGACAGGAGGTTGATCAGAATCTGCCGTAGCCGCACGGGATCGGTCCGGATGCTGACGGGAACGGCTCCTTCCGCCGTCAGTGTCAGTGAAATCTGTTTTTCGGTGGCCATGATCCGGTAGGTCTCGATCACCGCCTGCAGGATTTCCCAGGGGGAGACGACGGCCAGTTCCACCGGCATCTTGCCGGCCTCGATGCGGGAGATGTCGAGCACATCGTTGATCACCTGCAGCAGATGCCGTCCGTTGCGACGGATCGAATCGGCGGCCGATTCCCGATCGGCAGAGGAGATCGTGGGATCGAGCAGCAGGTCGGCATAGCCGATGATCACGCTCATCGGCGAGCGGACTTCGTGACTCATGTTGGCCAGGAAGTCGCTCTTGGCCCGCGTGGCCGATTCGGCCGTGTCCCTGGCCCGCTCCAGTTCCTGCGTGCGGACACGGACGGTCTCATCCAGACGGTCGCGTTCGTCGAGCAACGCCTGTTCAAGGCGTTTGCGGTCGGTGATGTCGAGCGTCGTGCCGATCACGCGATGCAGTTCCCCTCGCTGATCGAGGTCGCGCTCGGCCCGGGTGCTCAGATGGCGCTGGCTGCCGTCGGGCAGCACCACGCGGTAGTCCCATTCGCCGGCCCCGTGGCCCCGCAGGAACTGCTCAAAACGGGCGAGCGTCGGGGCCCGGTCCTCCGGCAGAAGCAGCTCCACTACCGCCTCCAACGTGGGCGACGGCGCATCGGGATCCAGCCCGTGGATGTGCTTCTCCATGGCGGACCACTCGAGCATGTTCGTTTGGGGGACAAACTCGAAAGAGCCCAGCCGCGCGACCCGCTGCGCCTGCTCCAGCACGTCGCGCGTGCGTTGCAAGTCGGCCTCGGCCGCCTTGCGTTCGCGGATGTCCTCTGACACGACTGAGATCCAGCGCACCGCGCCGGTGCGGTCGCCGATGGCAGCCAGACTCTTGCGCACCCAGATCGGGCAGCCGTCCCGGTGCAGGTAGCGGTTCTCGATGACGAACGAGCCGATTTCCCCTGCCCGCAGCCGGCGGCTCTGCGTCGCCTGTTCGGCGGCGTCGTCGGGATGGATCAAGTCGCTGAAGTGGCGACCGACCAGGTCGGCCTCGGTGTAGCCCAAGAGGTCGCAGAGCCGGGCATTCGCGCTGACAATCTTGCCGCTCCTGGCATCGCTGAGCGCAAAGCCGATGGCTGCGGTGGCGACGGCTGCGCGGAATTTCTCCTCGCTCTCACGCAGCGCTGCCTCGGATCGCGCTTGCAGTAGGGCGACCGAGACGTGGTCGGACACCGTTTTCATCAGGGACAGGTCGTCCTGACTGAATCGGTCGCGGTCGGTCGCGCCGAAGGAGAGCGTGCCGAACACGTTGCCGCCCGACTCGATCAGCGGGTGGCAGGCGTAAGCGCGCACCCCCATGCTGCGAATCAGTTCGCTGCGCGCGTCGTGCTCGACAGCGAGGTTTTCGGCGAGCAAGCGACAGCCGTCCCGCGCCGCCGTGCCGCAGAGCGAGCCGGCGAGCTCCAGGCCTTCCACGAGCCGCGCCACGCGAGCGTCCACCCCGCCACAGGCATTGAACGTGAGCCGCCGGCCCGACGGGTCGAGCAGGTAGTTGAAAAACACCTCGCAGTGCAAGAACCGGCGGGTCTCGTCGCACGACTCCTGCACCGCCGCCTGCGGATCGGCGGCCATGAGCAGGCGGGAGACGATCCGCGCCAGCAACTCGACGCGCGCCTGCGACGAACGGAGCGATGCCTCGGTCGTGTTGAACGAGTCGCGCGGGACCAGCATCTGCGCTGCCTGCCGGCGTGCCCGCTCAAGAACCCAGGAGACCACGAGGCCGGTTGCCAGCAGCGTCGCCGCACCAGCGACATTCATGGGCCGTGTGTGGCGTATCCAAAAAGAGAGCGGAGAGTCCGTGCCCAGATCCCACGCCGCCACGACCGCGAGCAGCGACGCAGCGACCCCCGCAATCGATCCTCCCCACCACGCCGCCATCAGCACCGGCGGCAGCATCACGATGAACGGATGCTCGACCGGCTGGCCCAGGAACGCCGTCAACGCAGCCCACCAGAGCATCGGCAGCAGGGAGGCAACGAACGATCGCAGCCAAGCGACGGCGGTTTTTCTTGCATCCACGGGGGTGATACCCGTCTCGTCGTGATTCATGTCGGATGCGCCTGGCACCAGAGCTTGTGTATACACCCATGACAGGGGGGCCGCCAGTCCTCCAGCCGCCCGGGCATCTGGTAGGATTCGGCGGGCGAACGCGACTGGGGGATTCATGAAATCGGTGTGTCTGGGCGTCGTGGCGATGCTGCTCGCGGGATCGACGGCGCGGGCGGTGCCGACGATCTTCGTGTGTGGCGATTCCACGGCGAAGTTCAGCGGCAGCGAGACGATGGAGCATCTCCAGGAGCGACATGGCCAGCCCATGGCGGGATGGGGCACCCCCCTTGTCGAGTTTTTCGAGCCGGCCAAGGTAACGGTGAGAAACGTGGCCCATGCCGGCACATCCAGTCGCACCTACTACGACGGCGACTGGCCCCGCGTGCTGCCGCAGATCCGGGAGGGTGACTTCGTGCTTCTGGTATTTGGCATCAATGACGGCGGCCTGGCCACCCCTGACGGCATCGGCGATGAGGTCATCGAGCGGCCGGTCGTACGGCGAGGGGGGAGACGGCGCGAGGCCGAGGCGTCGGAGACAAGTGCCCAGGCACCCGACATGGAACGCGTTCACACCTACGGCTGGTACATGGGCACGATGGCCACCGATGCCGCAGGAAAGGGGGCTTCCGTGACGCTGCTCACGCCCACGCCGCGCAACATCTGGACGAATCCGAAGGTGCGGTTTCGTGATGCGACGCCCGTGGGAAGCGACAACCAGCCCTTGGCGACACTGCCCGCCGACTACGATCCGAAGGACGATCGCATCGAACGAGGCACCGGCAACGGACGGTATGGGCGATGGACGCAGGAAGTGGCGGCGAAGTTCGGTCTGCCCGTGTTCGATCTCACGAACTTCTGCGCCGGCGAATATGAGAAACTCGGCCGCGAGCGGGTGAACGAGTGGTATCTCGATCACAACCACACCTTCCTGCCGGGCGCCCGCTTCGTGGCACGATCGGTCGTCGCGGGACTCAAGGCCATGCCCGACAGCCCGTTCATCCCGCTGCTGTCGGACGCCGGACGGGAGGTCGTGGCGGCGGACCTGGCCATGGTGCGCGACCATCGGCCTGCGGTGACGGCGATGCCCGCGTCTGGCGGGATCGAACGCGGGCAGATCCCGGATCAAGACGACGGAATGGTCGCCGGCATTCCCGTGAACTACACCGAGGCCAAGGCGCACGACTATGTCTTGCCTGACGTGCTGCGGATGTTCGATGGCACGCCCGTCGAGGATGCCACCGCGTGGCGGGATTGGCGCCGTCCGGAGCTGCTGGAGTATTACCAACGCGAGGTGTATGGAAGGATTCCGGCGACGGCGCCGACGGTGAGGTGGGAGGTGGTGAGCACCGACGCGGCCGCCCTCGACGGCACCGCCGTCAAGAAGGTGCTCGCGGGGCGGATGGGCCCCGGGCCGGAGGCACCGGCCATCGAGGCGACCCTCACCACGCCCGCCGATGCCACGGGCCCCGTGCCGGTGCTCGTGGCGCTCACGTTCAACGGTCCTCGGCGCCGGGCCGCCGCAGACCCCGCGCACGTTCCCCCCGCGGTGCTGCTCGCCCGAGGCTACGGCTACGCGACGATCAACTATGCGAGCATCGAGACCGACCAGTCGGGCCGCGACAGTCCTCCCAACATCACCCTCGTGCGGCGTCTGGCCTTGCGGCCTGGGCAGACGGCGATGGATCCCGACGACTGGGGCACGATCGCCGCCTGGGCGTGGGGCATCAGTCGCGTGATCGACTATCTCGAAACCGACCCCGACGTCGATGCCACCCGCGTGGGCATCACGGGGACCTCACGGCTCGGCAAGACGGTGACCTGGGCCGGGGCCAACGACGACCGCATCGCGCTGGTGATCGCCTGCTGCGGGGGCGAGGGGGGCGCGGCGTTGGCTCGACGGACCTATGGCGAAACCATCGCGCACCTCGTGGAGCCGACGCGATACCCGTATCAGTTTGCCGGCAACTACGCGAAGTATGCCGCCGATCCCGCCACCAGCCTGGTCGACTCGCACTGTCTTGTGGCGCTGATGGCTCCTCGGCCGATCCTGCTGTCGACGGGGCTGACCGACGCCTGGTCGGACCCGCACGGTGAGTTTCTCGCGGCCGTCGCGGCGACGCCGGTGTTCGAGCTGCTCGGCATGAAGGGGATCGACAGGCCCGCCTACACGGCGGGCTGCGGGGAGATGGTGGGTGGCGCGCTGTCTTATCTCATGGTCAACGGCGGCCATGGGGCGACCGATTGGGATCGGTGGATCGCGTTTATGGATGCGCATCTGCGGCCGACGAAGTGAGGCCATGCGGGCCCCCACCTTGTCATGCGGGTTTACCGCGACCGTTGCGTGCGCCGTCGCGCGGATGCCCAGACTGCCACGCCAACGGCTGCGCCGCACGCGGTGAGGCCGAGGACCGAAGGCTCCGGCACCGGCGTGGTCGTGAGGACCGCCGGGGAGGCGTCGCCGGGCGAGAGCGTGGATCCTCGTCCGAAGACGACCGATCCGACGATCGTGCCGCTTCCCCCGATGGTCTGGCCGAAGGGCACCTGGTAGCCGCCCGTCAGGTTCGACACGTCGAGCCGGGCGGTTGCCGCCACGGCGATCTCGGAGGCGAAGGCTCCGGCGGCAGGATTGGCCACGAGCAGCGTGCCCCCCTCCACGGTGACGGGGCCGGTCAGTGAGTTGCGGCCGTCGAGGAGGAGTGAACCGCTGCCCGTCTTCGTGAGCGAGAGCCACTCCGGCCCGACCCAGCCATGGCCCGCCTGGGTTTGGGTTTGCAGGCCGGCAGCCACGTCGATCACCAGGTGACGAGGATCGTCGACCGTGGCGATCGGTTCAAACCAGATGGCGTCGGCCGACAGGCTCCCGCCGGTGCCGCCGAGGGTGACGATGGCCGGAGCGCCGGAGGCGAAGGAATAGGTGCCCAGCGATACCCATTCGCCCCCGTGCGTGCGTTGATCAACGAACGATTGGTGCAGGCCGTCGGCGGCCTCGATCGTGTAGGTGGCGCTCGTCGCCCGGTCACTGGCCGCCGACCATCTCGCGTAGACACGCATGGTGCCAGCCTCCGGCAGATAGCTTGCCCAACGGACCGTCGACGACGGCCCTCCCGCGGCAACGAGGCTCTTGCCCTGATAGGAAGACACGTTGCTGAGGGTGGTCCAGGCGGTGCCGCGAGGCAGGGCGGACGGGTCTGCGTCGTCGAGGATCCAGCCCGATCCGGGTGGAGGTGGCGGCAGGGTTCCCAGGCCCGATGACGACAGGAAGTTTGCCAGGTTCTTGCCGTCGCCACCGTAGCGCTGCAGTTCGAACAGGGGCGTGGCTCGTGTGTTGAGGCCCGTTTTGGTCGTCATGCCGGTTTTGAATCCAGCGGCCTGAAGCTCGGCGATCACCGAGGCGCTGTACACGCCGTAGGGATAGGCGAAGTGGTTGCTGATCTTTCCGCCCACATTGGCGGCGATGTCGCCCCGGGCGCCGGCAACCTCCTGATGGAGCTGGGGGGCGCTCACATCGACCAGCCTCGGATGGGTTTGCGAGTGCGACTCCACCAGGAACACGCCCGAGGCATCCATCTCCGTCACCTGCGCCCAGGACGCCTTCGGGGCGCCGATGCCGATCCCGAGCGTGTGCGTGTAGTTGGTGGCGACCATCCCGCGGGCGGCCAGGGCGGGATACATCTCCGTGTAGCCAAGGATGTAGTTGTCGTCCACGGTCAGCAGGATGGGGCGGTAGGGGAGGATGCCGTCGTTCACACGCCAGTCGTAAAACTGGTCCATCGTGATCGTGGAGAAGGAGTTGGCGGCGAGATAGTCGAGATGCGAGGTGAAGTTTTCGCGGACATAGCCCAGATTGGGATGGGCGTGATACATCACCGCCGGCACCTGCGCCATGACGCGTGAGGAGAGCTGGAGGATGATCCCCATCGCCATGACGAACGACCGCACGAGCGGGCGTCGAGGGCAGGCGTCGGGTGGCGCTACAACTGGCATGGATGCGAGGCTTGTGCGTCACGCGGTTTTGACGGCCTTCGGCTTGGCGGCGGTGGAGGTCGATTCCATGCCGTAGGCGGCGAAGGCCATCATCATCGCCAGCGAGGTGCTTTCGTCAGTGGAGGCTGCCGACCCCGTGCCGGTTGCCTGGAGCGTCGCCGCCGTACCAAGATAACTCCCCTGATCGTAGAGTTCCGTGCCAAGGAAGGCGGCCATGTCGAGGATGTCGACCAGGCCATCGTAGTTGAACTCGCCATCATTCCAGCCATGAGCGGGTCCGGCATCGAGGATAGCCCAGTCAATGGCACTTCCTCAACGGTCTTCCGGCCGATGTGCGACTCGTGAGCCTCGG
>JAFMIU010000122.1 GCA_017853835.1 Pirellulales bacterium
CGCTCACCGGCGGCACGATCACCCTCGGGGCCGCGTCGGCCGGCTTGAACGCGATCACCACCGGCACCGTCGGCACGGTCACCGCCACCATCGATTCCCTGATCGCGGGCTCGGCCGGCCTCCAGAAGTTTGGCCAGGGCACGCTCGTGCTCGGCGGGGCCAACACGTTCACCGGCGGCCTCACGCTCTCCTCGGGCACGCTGCAGATTTCATCCGACTCGAACCTCGGTGATGCCGCCGGCCCCGTCGTGATCAATAGCACGCTCAAGACCACCGCCAGCGTGACGCTCGGGAGCAGCCGATCGGTCTCGGGCGGCGGCACGCTCGACATCGCTCCCGGGACGACGCTGACCTCGAGCGGGGCGTTCGGCATGACGTCTGTCACGCTCCCCAACGCTGGCACGCTCGACCTGCAGGGAGCCACCCGGTCGGTGGGCGTGCTCACCTTCGGCGCGCCATCGGTCGTCAATGCGTCGGGGGCGATCTCGTCGTCGGGTATCACCGCCACGGCCGTGACGTCGGGCACCGCCGTCATCAATCCTGCCATCACGTTCTCGAGCGGCGACAAGACCGTCGACGTCGGCTCCGGCGGCACGCTCCTGCTCGCCGGCGACATCGCCGGCACGACCGGCCGCATCGCGAAGACGGGCGCGGGCACGCTGATCGCCACGGGCACCAACACCACGAGCGGGTATCGCGTCGGCGCCGCCGGTGCCACGCCCACCCCCGGAGGCACGGTGATCCTGTCCAATGCTCTGGCTTCGGGCACCGGTCAGCTGCAGCTCAACTACGGCACACTGAAAACGACCGTTCCCGGCGGGCTTTCGTTTGCCAACGGCATCTCGGTGGGCGGTCGGACGGGTGCGGTGGGCGTGCTCGGCGGCACCGAGCCGATGACCTTCTCAGGCACCAGCAGCTTCTTCCGCGGCACCGCCACGAGTGGCGAACTGCGGCTCGACGTGAACAACGTGTCGACGCTCGCCGGTCCATTCGCCGCCACGAGCGGCGGCGGTTCGGCCACGGGCATTACGCTCGGTGGCGCTGGCACGCTCGTTTTGGCCGGGGATGCGGCGCTGCTCACGGAAGCGATCACGCTCCAAGACACGCTTCATCTGCTGGTGAACAACAACCTCGGCGGCGGTGTGACGGTGGCCAATGGCACGCTCCTCGGCGGCTCCGGCAGCATCGCCGGGGCGGTGACGGTCGCGGCGGGAGGTATTCTTTCGCCGGGCACCAGCCCCAACACGCTCTCGATCACCAACACGCTCGCGCTGGCCGACACGAGCGTGCTGCCTTTCGAACTCAACGCGGCTGATCAGACCGTGGGCGGCGGCATCAATGATCTCGTCACGGGGGTGACGAATCTCACGCTCGACGGCATCCTGAACGTGACGGGTATCGGCGACTTCACGTCGATTGTGGCACCGGTATCGTGGCGGCTGTTCAACTACTCGGGCACGCTCACCGACAACTCCGTCACGCTTGGCTCGATGCCGACGCTCGCCCCCGGGCAGTCGTATCTGATCGACACCTCCACGGCCAACCAGGTGAATCTGGTCGTCGTACCGGAACCCGCCGTGTATGCGTCGGTGGTGTCGGGCCTGGCGATGTTGCTGATGCTGCGCCGCCGTCGGTTCGCCGGGTAGAGCGTTTCGGTCGACGCGCCAACGGCGCCGCGCGTTTTTTCCGTCGAAGCCCAACGGCGTGAGCCGTGGGACCGGCGTGGTGAATCGCGTGGCGTGTTTGGCTTTTCGGGTGCAGTGGCCCAATGGCGTCGATCGGGATAGCCCGGCGTGTCCCAGGCCTCACGGCCTTGGGCTTGGACCGAACCCTATGCCGTCGAAGCCCAACGGCGTAAGCCGTGGGACCGGCGTGGTGAATCGCGTGGCGTGTTTGGCGTGTTCGCCACACGGTGTTCGGTTGCGCAACGGCGCCGCGCGTTTTTCCCGTCCAAGCCCAACGGCGTGAGCCGTGGGACCGGCGTGGTGAATCGCGTGGCGTGTTTGGCGTGTTCGCCACGCGGTGTTCGGTTGCGCAACGGCGCCGCGCGTTTTTCCCGTCGAAGCCCAACGGCGTGAGCCGTGGGACCGGCGTGGTGAATCGCATGTCGTGTTTGGTTCCCCCCACGATGCCGTGATGGCGTCGGCGGTGCGAGAAACAACCGCTCTTTGGCGGCTGCGGGAGGCGGTTGCTACGATCGGAGCATGCCGCTGCGAGTCGGGAATGGTGTGTGGAGCGTGTGTGGCCACGGCCTGCTGGCCGTGGCGACGGTCGTTGCGCTCTCGGGCGGTCCAACGGCGTGGGCCGCGGAGGCCTCCCCTGCCCTGGCCGCCGCGCGGCTCTCCTTCAACCGCGATATCCGTCCGATCCTTTCAGAAAATTGCTTCGCCTGCCACGGGCCCGATCATGCCCGCCGGGAGGCCGGGCTTCGCCTCGACCGGTTCGACGACGCCACCCGGGAACTCGACAGCGGAGCGCGGGCCATTGCGCCGGACGCCATCGAGGCGAGCGAACTGCTCGTCCGGGTGACGTCCACCGATCCCGACACCATGATGCCGCCCCCGGAGGCCAAGCTGGGGCAGTTGACGCCCGGGCAGATCGAGACGCTGCGGCGCTGGATCGCCGAGGGCGCTCCCTACGAGCCCCACTGGGCCTTCGTGGCGCCCCGACGGCCTTCGGATGCCCCCGATCAGGAGTCGGACGAGATCGATGCGCTGGTGGAGCGCACGCTCGCCGATCGCGGGCTCACGCTCCAGCCCGAGGCGGATCGTGCCACGCTGATCCGTCGAGCCAGTTTCGACATCACGGGCCTGCCGCCGACGCCCGATGAGATGGAAGCCTTCGTGGCCGATCCCTCGGCCGACGCCTACGAACGGCTCCTCGACCGATTGCTGGCGAGCCCGCGGTATGGCGAGCGGATGACGGCCGATTGGCTCGACATCGCCCGCTACTCCGACAGCTACGGCTTTCAGGTCGATCGACCGAGGCCCACGATGTGGCCGTGGCGGGATTGGGTGATCTCCGCCTTCAACCGCAACCTGCCCTGGGACGAGTTCGTGACGTGGCAACTCGCCGGCGATCTGCTTCCCGGCGCCACCGACGAGCAACGGCTCGCCACGGCCTTCAATCGGCTTCACCAGCATGAGGCCGAGGGAGGTTCGGTGGAGGAGGAATACCGCGTCGCCTACGTCAACGACCGCGTGACGACCTTCGGCACGGCCTTTCTCGGCCTGTCGCTCGAATGCTGCCGCTGCCACGACCACAAGTTCGACCCGCTCTCCCAGCGCGACTTCTATTCCCTCTTCGCCTTCTTCGACGACATCGACGAGGCGGGGCTTTATTCCTACTTCACACAGTCGGTTCCGACGCCGACCATGCGGCTGCCCGACGAGCGGCAGGCGGCAGCCCTCGCCGCCGCCGAGAAGGCGTGCGACGCCGCAGCGGCCGTCCTTTCCGATCGCGAGCGGGAGATCGCCGACACCGTGGCCACCTGGCTTTCGGGACGCGGCCCCGAGCCCGGCGGGCTCTCGAACGCCCTCGCGGCACGCAGCCCGCCCGGGGAAGTGGCGCACTACGCGTTTGACGAACGGCGCGACGATGGCCGGTTCGACAACCTGGTGTCGACGGCACCCGCTGCCGCCCACGACGATGCCCCGCACGACGCCGCCGACACCGTCGACGAGATCGACGTTGGCGCCGATCCCGATGCGAAGTCCAAGCGAGCCACTCGTCCTGACGGCTCCGCGTCGTCGCCTCCGGAAAACATCCTCGTCGATGGACGATTCGGCCGCGCCATGCGGCTCACCGGCGACCACCCGATCGACACGCCCGTTGGCAACTTCCGTCGCAGCCAGCCGTTTTCGGTGGCGATGTGGGTTCACGCGGCCGAGCCCTACGACCGGGCCGTCGTGTTTCATCGCTCGCGGGCCTGGACCGATGCGGGCAGCCGCGGCTACGAACTCCTCGTCGACGAGGGAAAGCTTCGCTGGTCGCTGATCCACTTCTGGCCAGGCGATGCCGCGAGCATCCGCACGTCGGAGCCTCTCCCCGTGAACACATGGACCCACGTGGCCGTCACCAGCGACGGTTCGGGTCGGGCGGGTGGTCTCGCGGTGTTTGTGAATGGTCGGCCGGCGGCGGTGGAGGTGGTGCGCGACACGCTGTCGCGCGAGATCACCGGGGGTGGTGGCGACACCATCACGATCGGCCAGCGGATGCGCGACCATGGGTTCAAGGACGGGCTCGTGGACGAGGTGCGCGTGTTCGATCGAGCCCTCGCTCCGATCGAGGTGGAGCAGCTCATCGACCCCGACGCCATTCAAAGGGCCGTGAACGAACGGCATGGGGCCGAGTCGTTGGCGGCGTGGCTGTCGCACGGAGCAGACACGCTTGCCGCCGCGGCACGGGCCGCGCTGCAGCACGCGCGACGCGACCGCGACGATCTCGCTGAAAAGCCGGCCGAAATCATGGTGATGCGCGACCTTCCCACTCCGAAAACAGCCTATGTGCTCGGGCGGGGCGACTACGACAAGCGCGGAGTCGAGGTCGCACCCGACACGCCGGCGATCCTGCCTCCCTTCCCCGAGGATCAGCCGCGCACACGGCTCGGCCTCGCCCGCTGGCTCGTGGCTCCCGACCATCCCCTCCTCGCCCGCGTCACCGTGAACCGCCTCTGGCAGGCGCTCTTTGGCGTGGGGCTCGTTCCAACCTCCGAGGAACTCGGAAGCCAGTCGACGCAGCCGGAGCACCCGGCCGTGCTCGATGCCCTGGCCTGGCGGCTGTCGCACCCGGTGGCCGAGGGGGGATTCGGCTGGGACATGAAGCGACTCATCAAGACGATCATGATGTCGCGCACCTACCGCCAGCAGAGCATGGCCGATGCCAAGACGATGGCCGACGATCCACTCAACACCTGGCTTGCCCGAGGCCCGCGGCACCGGCTTCCGGCCGAGATGATCCGCGACGGGCTTCTGGCAGCGAGCGGCCTGCTCGTGGAACGGGTCGGCGGGCCGCCGGTGAAGACCTACGACATGCCCGACTCCTTCAAGCCGGAAAAAGCCGACACGGGCGACGCCCTCTACCGCCGCAGCCTCTACACCTTCTGGCGGCGTACGGGCCCCGCGCCGGTGCTCGAGGCCTTCGACGTGCCCAAGCGGGTGGTCTGCGTGGCCCGCCGAGACACCACCAACACACCGCTCCATGCGCTCGTGCTGCTCAACGCCACGCAGTTTGTGGAGGCGGCGCGGGTGCTGGCCGAACGGCTGCTCGTCGAATCGGCGGGCGATCCGGCCGCCGTTCTCGATGCCGCCTTCGTTCGCCTGACGGGCCGCCACCCCGACTCCGAAGAGCGGCAGATTCTCGCCCGGATGCATGGCGACCAGCGAGCGTGGTATCGCGGCCGTCCCGACGATGCGAAGGCGCTCGTGTCGGTTGGGGCCACGCCCCGCGACGGGGCGCTCGACGCAGTCGAGGTGGCGGCTGCCGCGAGCGTGATCAATGCCCTGATGAATCATGACGGAAGCGTGGTGAAGCGATGAATCGTCGGGAATGGCTCAGCTCGTTTGGGATGGGACTCGGCGGCCTCGCGTTCGCCGAGATGCTCGGCGCGCAGGCCTCGGCGGCCGTCGATCCGTCGGTCGCACTGCCGGCCGGATCGACGGGGGGCGTGCTCGATGCCTTCCACATGCCGCCGCGGGCCAAGCGGGTGATCTTCCTCTTTCAGTCGGGCGGTCCGTCTCAGCTTGACCTCTTCGACGACAAGCCGCTCTTGCGGGAGCGCGACGGCGAGCAGCTTCCCGACAGCGTGCGCGGCGGGCAGCGGCTCACCGGCATGTCGGGCAACCAGAGCTCGATCCCGCTGGCCGCGTCGCCCTATGCCTTTGCCCGGCATGGGGAGAGCGGTGCGTGGGTGTCGGAACTGCTGCCGCACACGGCGAAGATCGCCGACAAGCTCTGCTTCATCCGCACGATGTTCACCGAGAGCATCAACCACGGGCCGGGCGTGACCTTCATGCAGACCGGCGCCCAGATCCCGGGGCGGCCGAGCATCGGGGCCTGGCTCGACTACGGCCTCGGCAACGCCCAGGACAACCTTCCGTCGTTCGTGGTGCTGATCACGAAGAACAAGGGCGGGCAGCCGCTCATGAGCCACCTCTGGGGCTCGGGCTTTCTGCCGTCGCGGCACCAGGCGGTGCGATTCCGGTCGGGAGCCGACGCCGTGCTGAACGTGGGCAATCCTCCGGGGGTCTCGCCCGACAACCGCCGTCTGGCGCTCGATGGACTCCGGCAGCTGCACGAGCACCGTTTCGCGATCACGCCCGACGCCGAGATCGCCGCCCGCATCGCCAGCTACGAGATGGCGTTTCGCATGCAATCGAGCGTGCCCGAGGTGACGAACATCGCCGACGAGCCCGAGCACGTGCTCGACCTGTATGGGCCCGACGTGCGAGACCCTGGCACCTTCGCGGCCAACTGCCTGCTCGCCCGACGGTTGGCGCAGCGCGGTGTGAGGTTCATCCAGCTCTACCATCAAGATTGGGATCACCATGGGGGCCTCAAGAAGGGGCTTGCCCAGGAGTGTCAGCAGACCGACCAGCCCTCCGCGGCGCTCGTGCAGGACCTCGCCAATCACGGCATGCTCGACGACACGCTGGTGGTGTGGGGGGGAGAGTTTGGCCGCACCAACTACTGCCAGGGGCTCTACAAGCCCGGCGGCGAGTTCGGGCGCGACCATCATCCCCGCTGCTTCACGATCTGGATGGCCGGCGGCGGCACACGCCCCGGCACGACCTACGGCGAGACCTGTGAGTTTGGCTACAACATCGTGCGCGACGGTGTGCATGTGCACGACTTTCACGCGACCATGATGCATCTTCTGGGCATCGATCACGAGCGGCTGACGTATAAGTTTCAGGGGCGGCGCTACCGGCTCACCGACGTGCACGGCCAGATCGTGACCGGCATCGTGGCGTGAGCCGTCCGGGGGTGGGGACGATGGGGACGATGTGGGGTGGCCATGCCCCGTGGGCCGCCTCGCAGCACCCCCGCTGCACGAGCCACCTCGCCGGTCCCACGGCTCACGCCGTTGGGCTGGACGGAACGACGCGACGCCGCTGCGCCGGTCACTCGCTCGGGCCAAACCCGCCGCACGAGCCACGCCGCCGGTCCCACGGCTCACGCCGTTGGGCTTGGACGGACCAACGCGACGCCGCTGCGCCGGTCACTCGCTCGGGCCGGCGGCGGCGACCTCGCTCGTGACCTTGTCGAGATACTGCCGGAAGTTGTGGGCGAAAAGCCCCGCGAGCTTCCGCGCAGTCACGTCGTAGGCCACCCGGTCGGCCCAGGCCTCACGGGGTACGAGCACGTCACTCGGCACCCCAGGACAGGCCGTGATGGCGTCGAGCCCAAACACCTCGTCCGACGCGGCCGAAGCAGCCCGGAGCGCGCCCGAATGGATCGCATCGATGATCGCCCGGGTGATCGGCAGCTTCATCCGCTTGCCGATGCCGTAGGAGCCCCCCGACCAGCCGGTGTTCACGAGCCACACATGCGCCCGGTGACGCCGGATCTTCTCGGCGAGAAGGCCGGCGTATTTCATCGGGTGCCATACGAGAAACGGCCCTCCAAAGCATGGGGAGAAGGTCGCCTCGGGCTCCGTCACCCCCATCTCGGTGCCGGCCACCTTGGCCGTGTAGCCGCTGATGAAGTGATACATCGCCTGGGCCGGCGAGAGGCGGCTCAC
>JAFMIU010000008.1 GCA_017853835.1 Pirellulales bacterium
GAGACTTTTGCCGCCCCCGAGCCGGCGATACACGTATCTCAGACGCGCTCTAGGCTGCCGATGACGCGGCCATGGTCTTTCCAAATCCATAGCCGAGGCGAACCGCGGCGAGGGATGCCTCGAGCCGGTCGCGCCACGATGTGCCGGTAGGCCCCTGAACCATCTCGATCGACACGTAGCCGTCATAGTCGGCCGCTCGAAGCCCTGCCGCCATGGCCGCGTGATCCACGCCTCCGGTCCCCACGGCCGCAAGCCCAGGCTCGCTGGCATGCACATGCCGCCATCGGGGACCGGCCGCGGCGATGACCTCGGCCGGTGCTTCACCGGAGAGCGCCATACCGCCGGAATCAAGGTGCACGCCGAGACCGTCCTGATCGACGCGGGCGACGAAGTCGATCACCTCGCGGGAATCGACGAGAAAGTCACAGCCGTATGCCGGTGGATTCGGTTCGAGGCACAGCCACACCCCACGCGCCTGGGCATGGCGCCCAAGGTCACGGAAAAAGGGAATGGCGATGGCATCGGCCTGCCGCCGGGCGAGGGTGCCGCGCAGCCTGTTTTTCGGCGATCCAAACACGAGCCGCGCCGCCCCCAGATCGGCCGCGAGCTCGATGATGGCCACGAGATGGTCGAAGAGCTCGCGACGAACACCAGCCTCGCCAAAAAGCACCAGCTCGTTTCGGCCAAAGAGCAGGGCCTGCATCGCCACGATCGGCAAACCTCGATCCTCCCAGAATCGCCGATAGGCGGCCGCCTCGTCGACCGTGGCCTCCCACGGACGTGCACAGACACGAGCGGGCGCCACCTCGACGCCGCACACGCCGTGAGTGACGAGGAGTTCGGCGGCCTCGGCGTCTGCTTCGGCCGGCCACGCGATGTTGGAAACGGCTAGGCGCACTGCCGCACCTGCCGTTCCGCCGTGATGAAGGCCCGCATACCGGCGAGCACCTCCTCGGCGCCGGCAATGTAGGGGCCGCCACGACCGAACACGGCGGCATGCTCGGTGCGGAAGTCATACGACGCCGGCGTGCCGGGAAGCACGTTGTCGAAGTCGAACCCGAAGGCTTCCCGGGCGATTCGTCCGATCGTGACGGGTTCGGTCGCCAGGTGGACGAGCCTCAGGCTCGCATCCTCCGCGGTGTCGAGGTCGTGAGAGAGCCTCGCGAGGTTGTAGAACTGAAAACAGCCTCGGGAGTCGATCTTTCCGGTCTGATGGCCGTGCAGAAGGTCATACACGGCGTTCTTTTTGAGTCCCGCCCCGAAGAGGGCCGGCAGCCGCACGATCAGCGTGTCGAAACGCGACGAAAGCGCTTGTTCGAGTTCGAGCCGATGCATGCCGTAGGGTGACGCGTCGGTCGGCATGTCGTGTTCAGTGACACGCCGCGGATCTCCGAACACGTCCACCGTGGAGATGAGAATGAGCTTGCGGGCCTTCGCCTTCGAGACCGCGTCGATCAGCCGTCGAAGGTTGCCCCGATCGGCATCGGGATCGCGATTGGCCTTCCACTTTTCGGCCGGGGCGCCGGCGCAATAGATTCGATCGAAACTGCGGCCAGCAATGCCGTCGATCGTCGTGGAACGGTAGGCCGCCGCAAATTTGCGTCGCGCCAAGAGCGTGCTTCCCACGAGTCCCGTGCTCCCGATCACTGCATCGTTCATGTCATCCTCCGTGATGGTTGGCGGCTGGCGGTGATGGGCCGCGATGGTTCAGACGCGGTGGTTCTGGATGGATCACGCAGCTCGCGCCGGTGAGGGATTGAAGGCCCCCAGGCATGCCTTGGCGAGCGTCGAGAGGATCAGGGCATTGCCTCGCATGCCCTTGATCTTAGTGGGCACGCCGCCGTGGGCCGGATAGGCGCGGGTCACCGGAAGTTCCGTAACCCGAAAGCCGAGCCGGGCGGCACGGATCGCCAGGTAGTAGTGCAGCTCGTAGCCACTGAACACGTCGCGAAACGGCGCCACACGCGGATCGGTCAGCAGGCGGCGTGAATAGGCCCGGAAACCATTGGTCGTGTCGGTGTACCTCCGCCCCGCGGCCAGGCTCACCGCCGGCGCATGCAGGAACGTCACCGCCAAATGCCGCGACAGGGGCGTGTTGATCGCCCTTCCCCCCGGCACATACCGCGAGCCCTGCACGTGGTCACACCCGTCGTCGAGCAGACGGGCGAATCTCGTCAGTGCTTCCGGATCGTCCTTGTCGTTGCCGTCCATCACGATCACGCCGTCGTACCCTTCGTCGAGGCACCACGACAGGCCCATCCGCATCTGGGCGCTGAGCCTTCCGGGGCCTTGCTTCACGAGGAGCGCCCGAACGCCCGCTGCCGCCAGCCTCGACGGCTGGGTGGAGCCATCGGTGCTGCCGCCGTCGGCGAGGATCACGTCGAGTCCGTGCCCGGCGGCCTGCATCTTCGCCAGCTGGTGGTGAAGCCTCTCGGCCTCGTTGATCACAAAAAGACAGACGGCATACCGCGACCGCCGTGGCGCGAGCGACACGGCATCATGGGCGGGAACCTCACGGCAGACCGTCTCAGGCGGAGCGGCGGACGAAGGAGCGATCATCCTGGGTCTCCTGGGCATCGAGCGAGAGCATGCGAATGTTGCGTTTCCGCGCGTCGGAAAGGGCGGTCGAACTGCTTCGTTCCTCCGCGACGTGATAGAGCGGGCAGTCCTTCACCTCCTCGAAGGCGTGGGCGAGATACTCGGCCACCACGATCAGCGTCGTGAACAGGAAAAAGAACATGATCGCGATCTGGAGTGACAGCGTGGTCCAACCCTCGACCACCCGATCCTTCCAGAGATTCGCCACCACCACCCACGCCACGCAGAGCACGTTGAGCAGGCTGGCAACACCCCCGAGATAGCTCACCAGTCGAAGCGGCGCCGGCGAATGTGTCACGAGCATCGAGATCGCCTCGGCGGCCGTCGCCGTGAGCGCCATCCTCCGGGGTGTGGCCACCGGCTCATACTGGAGGGTTGCGGTATGAAACCCGACGGAACAGCCGAGCAGCCTCAGGTGCACCGTCTTTTGACGGATCCGCGTGAGGGCATTGAGAGCCCGGCGGCTGAAGAGCCGCATCGACGACGCACCCGCCACCAGCCGAAAGCCGGTCATCCGGCGGAACACGCGGTGAAACGCCTTCCAGGCGACCCGTCGCGGCCACGATCGTCCATGCCGCCCGGTCGTCCCAATGACGACATCGGCGCCTTGTTCACCAAGGGCGACGAAGTCGGGAATCCTGGCGGGAGGGTCGCTGGCAGCATCCATCACCACGGTGAAGTCTCCGATCGCCGAATCGAGACCGGCCGTCACCGCCACGTCCATGCCAAACCGTCGCGAAAGACGAATCACCCGAACACACTCGTGCTCGGCAAGCGCCTGGTCGCAGCATGCCGCCGTCGCAGTTCCCGAGCCGTCATCGACGAGAATCAACTCATACTCGGTGGTCGTCGCCGCCAACGTCGCGAGCACCTCGCCGACGACATGCGAGAGCCGGTCGCCCGCGTCGGTGACGATCACAACCACGGAAATGAAACTCGACGATGGTCGCGTCATGCGGCCCTCCGGTGGGGCTGGATGCGGTCCACGGGCACGGCATCCAGCATGTCAAACACGTTGTCGATCTTGGCGGCGAGCACGCAGGTCAGCCCCGGGAGGCCGACGTCGTGTTCCAGGAGGATCGGCCGCCCGTCGTCGCGCTCGCTCGCCGGCAGCACGGTCTTCACCTCCCAGATCGAATCCACCTGCCGACAGTCGGCCAAGGCCGGCAGGTAACGGGCCGCGTCCCTCACCATGAGGGGAAACCGTGTCTTCCAGGATCCCCGCGCGAGAAACTCATGCGCGTCGAGAACCTCGCGACCGGAGTCACGCCAGCTGGTGTGGGGGGTGTAGCGCACGTGGCTGAACGAGTGCAGCCCCCGCGACGGATAGGGCATGCACGAAAAGAACGGGCCGCACATGACCGTGACACCGATGCCGGCCAGTTCACCGGGCATCTCGACAAGAGCCATCTCCGTCACCTCGTGCTTGAGCGGAATCGGCGCGATCCCCGACCGCACGAGCAGCGGATTGATCTGGGAATAGGTGCAGTTGAAAGCCTGCTCGACCACCTGCTCCGTCGCGCCCTCGGGGCTCCGAACCTCGAGTCGAAGCCGGCCGGCCTCCCGACCGATGCGCGTCACCTCGGCACCCAGCCTCACCTCCACCCCCGCGGCCCGCAGCCTCCGCCACATCTCGCGACGAAGCCGTACGGCGTCGAACGCATACTCCTCGACGGCATACACCGCCTCGACATGCTGCGGATCAAACAGCTCGCGGATGTGCGATGGCACGGGCCTCAGCGGTGCGCCGATGCGGGTGCAGAAGTTGACGAAGTGCCGTGCCGTCACGTGCGAATGGTTCGCGGCAACCGCGTAGATCTTGTCGAAGGCCGAGTCGATGCAGGCACGAAACTCCTCCACAAAGCGCGGAAAGTTGACCCGCGACCGCAGGCCGGTGATCAGGCTCCGTGGGTAGTGGTAGCCGTTGTGCACGCGTGCCTGGTTGACCAGCGACGCCCGCATCAGAAGGTCGTCGTGCTTCTCCAGAAGCACTACCTCGGCCCCGGATTCCCGAAGATGCACCGCGAGCATGCAGCCGTAAAATCCCCCACCGATCACGGCGACAGCGCGGCGGATGTCAGAGGCGCTGCTAGTGGGCATGGTTTCGAATGGTCGCGAGAAGCGAATGGCGTGGGTGCGCCAGCATCGCCCGTTCCACCGACTGACGCCTGAGGCGGATCGGGCCGGCACGAAAACCTGGCACCAAAATCTCGACGAACGGACCATCGGGATCTCGTGTTCCGTGGCCATCCACGAAAACTTTTTCGCGCAGACACCGCCTCGCCGCAACCCGAAGGCCGCCGTCGTCGAGCATGAGAAACTGCGAGTCTGAGATGCGCCACGGCGGTTCGAAGTGAATCGAAATCACGGCGATCACCACCAAACCACCGAGCGGAAGCCACGAAAGCCAGCGCAAACGCACGGCTCGCTCCGCGATGCCAGAGGCCCAGGCAACCAGCGTGAGCGTCATCACGAGATTCTGTGCATAGAAGTATCGGTCGGGAAACGTGTTGCGATACCCTCCCAAGCACGTTGCAAGCTCGCCGCGACACATCGCCAGAACCACCGACACGAGCAGCACGGCACCCACACCAGCCGCGATCAAGGGCCTCTGTCGCGGCAGAGTCCATACGGCAAGCACCACACACAGCCCAGCGGTTGCCAGCAACGTGATGCCCGTCGAGAGCTGTCGATACCACGGCCATACGAGTGGATACACAAGCCCCCTGGCGAACGCCATTTCCACGAACCCATCGAAACTCACCGACACTGGCTGCTCGGCATGATGGGGCCGCGTCGCTGACGGAACACCATTGATCGCCACGCACCCAATCACGAGCACACAAAGGCTGATGAACGTCGTGTTTCGCACAGTTTCACCCAGCGAAGCACCGTGCCTGAGCCAACGCCACAGGGAGGGCCACACGGTCGCGGACAGCAGTGGGATGCAGATTGGATTGGTAGCGCAACACACGAGCAGACCGGCATCCACGAGCGCCGCTGATCGCCATGACTGCACCTCCGTGTTTCGGTACCACACCAGCACGAATGCAACGACAAGAAACGCATAGCCCACGTTCACGCCACGGCCGAGAATCTCAAACCCCGACCACGCCGGGAGCGAATGGATCCCCAACGGCATAGAGCACGCAAGCAACCAGGCGGCCCAGCAGTAGGCGGGACGCAACTGCCGACGGAGCAGCAGCACCGGCAACGATGCAACAACGCCAAAAAACGCGTAGGAGATCACCGCCAAACACTGCGGCGCGCAGAATATGTCGCCCCACACGACGTCGGCTAGTTGGATGGCGAGCCACACGAGAGCGATGTTTCCAACGATGCAGTAATCCTGCCTCGCATGCAACGCCGTATCCCAAAACCCCCGCGTGACAACCATCGTCGTCCAGTCCCAATCCTCCGCGAACAAGACCGGCGTCATATACGCCGACGGTGCTCTGGCGAAGAAAATGATCGTGGCCGCCGCGGTCGCGAAGACAAACTGAAAGACAGGTGACCTCAGAACCTGGACGATCGCGTCGCGAAAACGGGTTGGATACATCACGTTTGTGTCGCTCATGGATTCACCACCCCGGTTCATCGTAGAGCGACTGGAGAGCAAGCACCGCGTCGGATGGAATCACCTGTGGATGCCCTGATGCCGCCTTCCCTGGGTGCGGTCGACGCACCACCCTTGCGCCGTTTCGCTGGCCGCCGGGCGATGCATACAGTGGCACTCCTACGAGGTTTGCTCCTTCTGCAGATCCTGCCTTGATTCGAAAGGTGTATCGAACTGCCGCACTGTCTGAGACGGGCTCAAACAAGAGCGTGATGGCTTCCCAATCCCGGGCAACGTCTGCTGAAAACGTGCCACAACGGACGATCTCTGGCGTCGACTGGTCATCAGCGTGACGCATCAAGGACCACGCGCATGTATACGGATCCGGTGTTTTTTGCCATGTGACAACCCGCAACCGAAGCCCGCAGAGGCCGTCCTGAAATGCATCAAAGTCCTGCCTCACGACCACTCCGTCCGAGAGCGGCACAGCAGCGACGACGCCTCCGGAGGGAAATTCCCTGGCAACGCGCCTGAGTTCTTCGATCCGTGCGTCAAAAATGGGCCGAGCCCAAGCCTCGATCCCACGAAAACCAAGCGCTGTCACCGCAGCGAGAGCCATCAGGCACGTCGACCATGCCGCGATCGTGATGCCGCATTCATGAACACGTCCTAATGCACGCTTTTCGCTCATTGGTTAAACAGCCTGATCAGGCAGCCCGGAGAGAGCTTGGTTCACCGATCATTTCCGCCAGTCGGTCTGCGATGGCACGGTCCACGTCCGGCCGACTGGCGAGATCCCGTATCGATGAACTCAGGCTGGCAAGCGAGGCCTGAAGCGACATCCATTCGCGACGAACGGCGGCGTTATCCTGATCGAGCCTCGATGCCTTTGCCCATTGCATGACGGCGAGGTCGGCCAGGACGACACCGGAGTCGCAGGGCAGTCGTGATGATGAGTGTGCCTGATGGCGAAGACGGAGATAGACGTCGACTGCTTCTGGGCATGATGCGGCTATGAGTTTTGCCAACGCGCCAGAATGATCTGTATGCAGAAGTTCCGGACGATACCGAGCAGGCGGGTCGTTGAGCGCCAATGAAAATCGCTCACGCAGTGTGGCAAAGAGTTCGGCTGGGTTTGCAATGACCTGCGTGATTTCGCGGACAACGCATCGCTCTGGATAACGCGACACAAACTGCAGTATCTGGCGGTTGTAGTGCAACCACACCCGGGCTGCATGTGGCGGGTTGTACACGTAGGCAGGATCCCCCCGCCGAAAGAATGATTCGGCGACATCCCATGGGCGGCGAAAGATAAAAACGAAGGTCGCCTCGGGAAGCAACTCGTTCCAAAAGTCGAGGAAAAGAACGGTTCTCGGATCCTTCCAGCCCCAGAGACCTGCTGTTGCACGACGTGCTTCGATCAGGCTTGTCGCCTCCTCGCGAAGGACCTCGGAGATGACCGGCAAGGCGTCCGCCGTAAATCCTTCGGCGGACAATCCGCTTCCGACGAGGACTCGCTCGTGAAACTGCTGGAAGTCCAGATCCTCGTAGTGTCCGGCCTCGTTGCCATTTCCGTTCCCAAGGAGACGTTCGCCCATCGCGACACCGGCACCTTCGAAGAGGGATGCAAGCAAGGACGTGCCCGATCGATGCATCCCACCAATGACGATCGCCGGACCGACTGGCTCGCCAACTGCCTGCTCGTTGGTTGGATGAAAAAGTGGTTCGGTCATGAGAGGCCACGTCGTCGCCTGCGCGGTACTCATTCGCACCGCCGATCCCACGGTCCACGACTTTTCGTGGGGGGTTTCTATGGAATGACACAACGGCCAATCAAGCCCAAATTGCCAAAACCTCCGTAACCAGAAGAGCCCTTTCTGCCCATCACATCGGCCTTGATCCCCCTCTGCCTCTTCCGCTATCACCCCGTCCTTCCCCAGCCACCCCGGGACACCGGCGGCGCTGGGCATGGGTGCAACAGGACGAGTCGTCGATTTTGACCAGGGGCAGCTCACATGAAAGTCGGCAGAGCGATTGCTGATACGGCCATGCACGTGCCGGGGATCGGGCCTCTCGTTCAGTCAACCCAGACCCGAATGCGGATTGCACGTTCGCGTCGTCGCCTGCGTCGACTCCAGAAGGCCGAGGCGGCGGCCGCCGTTCCGCAGATTCCGCTCGAGCAACTCGTTGGCATGGATGCGGCTCCCGCAGAATACGGCGCATGGATTCTTGCGCACGAGATTCCGGTTGATCGAAAGGGGCCCGTCGCAAAAACACCTTCACGAGCAGACGACGAAACCCCGCTCGTTAGCGTTGTCGTCCCTGTCTATCGCGTGAAGACGAAGTTCCTCGTGCGAACGCTGGAGTCTCTGGCATCCCAGACGTTCAAGGACTGGGAGGCCTGTCTGGCATCCGCAGATCCAGATGATCTGGAAAACCGCCGGATCCTCGAAGAGTGGGCGGCCCGCGACTCGCGATTCCGAGTCACATTTCTTCCGCATAACCTCGGCATCTCGGGAAACTCCAACGCTGCTCTGCACATGGCACGCGGTGAGTTCGTGGCGCTTCTCGACCACGATGACGAACTGACGCCGTTTGCACTGCAGCGAATGGCCGAGGCCATCGCCGCCACTCCTGACGCTGATTTCCTCTATTCCGACAAGGACTGCATCGACGAGGCGTCGACCCTTCGGCAGAGCGCGCTGTTCAAGCCGCAATGGAGCCCCGAAATCCTCTTTTCGGTGAACTACCTCACACACTTTAACCTGCTGCGCCGGAGCATCGTCACGGAGATCGGCGGTTTTCGCCCGGAGACCGACGGGGCGCAGGATTGGGACATTTTCCTGCGGGTCTGCGAAAAAGCTCGTCAGATCGTCCGCGTGCCGGGCGTGCACTATCACTGGCGGATTCACGCGGCCTCCACATCGACAGGGATCGCTGCCAAGCCGTACGCGCTCGATGGTCAGCGTCGTGCACTCCAGGATCACGTGAGCCGCCTCAAGCTGCCAGCCCAAGTCGTGCCAAGCGAGGACTCGGGTTTCCACCTGCAGTGGCTCCCAAGCATTGATGGCGTTCATGTTGTGGTCGACGGGATCGGATGCGATGCCGAACGCCTCTCCGAAATCGTGCGGTCCGCCAAGGCGGCTTTCGCCGAACGCACTCACCAGATCACGGTGATGGCCGATTCGTCGGCAGTCGCCGACCTGTCAATGCCCGAGGGCGTGAGCGTCGTTGCCGGCACGGTCGACACCCGTCCCCGGCTTGCGAATCAGATCGTCGCCCGTTCCCTTCCCGAAACCCAATCGATCGTGTTCGTGGCAGGTGCCGTGCGCGACGTCTCTACCGGCGGCCTCGCTGAACTCGCCGCATGGACGATCTGCCATCCGGAGATCGGTTTTGCCAGCGGCCTCGTGCTCGATGCGAACGGCCACGTCGTCGAAGCCGGATTGGTGGTCGACCGATTTGGCGCGGGGTCGCCGATGTTTCGTGGATCACCGCTCAGGCAATGGGGTTGGTTCGGCGGCCCGCTCTGGTATCGCAACTGCACGGCGGCGAGCCCGTGGGCCGTGGCAATCCAGGCCGATGCCTGGGTGGCGGCCGGCGGCTTCAACGAGCGTCTCGACTGGCAGTCGGCTTTCGTCGATCTGTGCTGCTCCATCCGGCGGGACGGCCGTCGGGGTGTGGTCGACCCGCATGCCCGCGTGACGTTGCACGACGTTCCGCTGCCCCCCGTGCCACCGTTCGACACCAGTCTTCGTGACGATCCCTACTTCCATCCCGCGTTTTCCTCAGTCGCACCGCTCGAGCTCGAATCGCGTCCGACCGCCCCTGCCGTGGCTGAAACGAAGGCGTTGCAGGCTTCTCGTCGCACGTGGAGCCTCCCGGCATTCCGCTTCACAGGATCGGGTGCCTCAACCGCCACGTCGTCCCGTCCCCAGCCAGGCTCCTATGCGGCTGACGCCATCGTGCTTGCACAAGTGAATGGCTTGTCGCTTGCCGATCTCCAAGAGCCGCAGCAGCATCCGGAGCGGGTGGGACGCGGAAGCGGGGCTGGCTGGTGCAACTGGTACCTGCCCCCGTTCGACAACCCCTACTATGGCGGCGTGATGACGATCCTGCGGTGCGCCGAGTATCTGCAGCGAACCCACGGACTGCGGCAGCGGTTTTTGATCTGCGGCCGTCAGAGCACCGACGATCTCCAGGCCAAGATCACCGCAGCCTTTCCGGGACTGGAGCGGTGCCAGCTGATGCCGCTCGACTCCGCCGAAGCGATTCAGATGATCCCGGCCTCGGACTACTCGTTCGCCACCCTATGGACGACGGCCTACGTGCTCCAGAAGGTGCGAAACACGGGCCTCAAGTTCTACTTCATTCAGGACTGGGAGCCGCTGTTCTACCCCGCCGGATCCACGTCGGCGCAGGCTGACCTCACCTACGACTTCGGCTTCTACGGCATCGCCAACACCCGCACCCTGCGACGCTGCTACGAAGAGGAGCACGGCGGAACGGCCGTTCATTTTGCACCCCAGGTCGACCCGACGGTGTTCAACGGCCATCCGCTCAGGCCAGCCGGCGGTCCGCTTCGGCTCTTCTTCTATGGCCGACCGGGCCATCCGCGAAACGGCTTCGAGCTTGCCGCCTCGGCCCTCAAAGATCTGAAAAACCGGGTCGGCGATCGCGTGCAGATCCTCTGCGCGGGCGCGCCGTGGAACACCCGCGACTACGGGCTCGACGGCGTGATCGAGAGCCTGGGGTTACTTGACTACCGGGCCACCGGCGACCTCTACCGCTCGTGCCACATCGGCTTCGTGATGATGATGACGCGCCATCCGTCGTATTTGCCCTTTGAGTTCATGGCATGCGGCGGGCTGATGGTTTCGAACAACAACCGGGCCAACCATTGGCTGCTCCGCGACGGGCAGAACTGTCTCCTTGCCCCGGCCAGCGCCCCGGCGATCGCCGATCGGCTTCAGTGGGCCATCGACAACTACGAGGAAACCCTTGCCATTCGCCGCGCTGGCTGGGAGACGATCCGACTCAACCACTCGAACTGGGATCGAGCCTTTTCTGACGTGTGGGGCTTCATCGAGAGCGTGTCGCCGTCGATCGCCCAACGCGCCGCCTGACCCGGAGAATCGCCACCATGATCGTCTCGCACTTTGAAAACCCCTTTTCAGACCCTGCCGTTCAGCCGGTCGATCCGACGGTGATGCTCGACTGGCTGTCGCGGGAGGCGGTGATTCTCCAGTCGAGGGAGAGCGAGTTTCGAGAACAGGTTTACCTCTGCGTTCGAGGACGTCGGCACCCGGTTGTCTCGGCTGCACGACTGACCGAGATGGGCTTCCGTTGGCCCCAGGATGTTCAGGCCGCACCCGCGCGGCTCCTCGGAAGTTACGCCCCCGGCGGAATCGTGCCACGTCCATGGGCCGACGGGATTGCCACCGAATCACTCACCGACGCCATGGCGGTGCGGGAAGCGCTCGCTTCGAGTCTCTCTGGATTCGGACTGGAAATAGGAGCCGGCGCCTCACCCTTCCCGATTCCGCCACGATGCCGCGTGATGTATGGCGACCGGCTCACCTACGAGCAGCTCTGTGCCGAGCCCTATCCAGGCCAGCGACTGTGCGATCTTGTCATCCCCGACATTCTCACCGACTTCGACACCATCGAGAATGTTGCGGACGAGAGCCTCGATTTTCTGATTGCCTGCCATGTGATCGAGCACACCCGCAATCCGATCGGATCGATCGCCGCCGCATGGCGGAAGCTGAAGCCGGGCGGACGTCTCGTATTGGTGGTGCCCGACAAGGAGCGGACGTTCGACCGAGATCGTCCCGTCACTCCCATTGATCATCTCATTCAGGATCATGCCTCGCCCGATCACGGGCGCGACTATCGCCACTACGAGGAGTTTTTCCGGCTGGCGATGCCGATCCCCGAATTCGCCTTTGCCGACGAGGTGGCACGTCACTTCGCGGAGGGCTACGCGATCCACTACCACGTCTGGACCCACGACAGCTTCGCCGACATGCTCGATCACATCGATCGTCACGTCTGCCCATGGACGCACGTCTGGACCCATCCCGCCGTCGCGGATGAGTCGAGCTGCATCGAGTTCTACGCCGTGCTGGTCAAGTAGGCCGCGGTCGGCTCGGGTATCCTGAAAGGGTCGTCGGTTCGACCCCGGTCGAAGGATGCTCGATGAACCCAACGCTCTCCCGTGCCCTCAGGCTACGCTGCCCGTCCTGTGGACAGGGCCGCCTCTTTCGAGGCCTCGTGCAGATGAACGACTCCTGCCCCTCGTGTGGTGTGAGCTTTGCACGCGAACAAGGCTTCTATCTTGGGTCGATCTACATCAACTACGGCATCACCGTGGTCGCCACCGGAGCCCTCTATGCCCTCCTCGTGCTCGTGCTCCACTGGTCGCAGCCGGCCGCCCTCTCCGCCTGCCTCGTGGCGGCTGTCGCCATCCCGCTCTGGTTTTTTCGGTACGCGCGAAGCTTGCTCCTCGCGCTCGACGGCACCGTCAACAAGACGCAACGTGCCGAGGCGACGCCGGAAGCTGGCTCTGCCGCGCTCACTGGTGACGACGCCCGTGCCGGATGCGCGATGGGAGTGGCACTGGTGATGATCCTGCTGTTCGGCCTCGGCATGGCCATCGTCACGATCCTCTTCGCCGTCGATGCCGAGGCGGCCGAGATGACTCCGACGGTGGGCCGCATCGAACGCCTCGACCCGCGGCTCGACGTGGTCATCGCGCCTGACACGGCCATCGAGGTGCTGGCCATGGGATTCGAGTGGGCCGAAGGCCCCGTGTGGATGCCTGCGGATGGCGATCGCGAAGCATGCCTGGTGTTTTCCGACGTCATTCGAAATCGCATCCACCGCTGGCGTCCTCGTAGCGGCGTCGACGTCTTCCTCGAGCCGAGCGGCTTCACCGGCCGTGGTGACTACGGACGTGAGCCAGGCTCCAACGGCCTCGCAGTCGATCGCGAGGGTCGGCTGATCGCCTGCGAGCACGGCGACCGTCGGGTGTCGAGGCTGGAGCGCGACGGCGGCAAGAAGACGCTCGCCGATTCATACAGTGGAAAACGCTTCAACAGCCCCAATGACCTGGCGATTCACTCCTCAGGTGCGATCTATTTCACTGACCCACCCTATGGCCTTCCCAAACAGTGGGACGATCCACGAAGGGAGCTCGACCACTGCGGCGTCTACCGCATCGCCGCCGACGGAGGCACGACCCTGCTCTGCGACACCATGACCCGCCCCAACGGCATCGCCTTCTCGCCCGATGAGGCGACGCTCTACGTGGCCCAGTCGGATCCGCGAGCCCCTCTCTGGAAAGCCTTCGCGGTCCGGGCCGATGGATCCCTCGACGACGGAAAAACCTTCTTCGACGCTGCCCGACTCGCGAAGGAACGACGGGGAATGCCGGATGGACTGAAGGTCGACTCCCGCGGCATCCTGTTCGCCACGGGCCCCGGCGGCGTGCTCATTCTGACGCCCGACGGAATCCACCTCGGCACGATCCTCACCGGTCGCGCGACGGCCAACTGCGCGTTCGGTGACGGTGGCGGAGCGCTCTACATCACGGCCGACGACCTGCTCTGCCGCGTGCGACTCGTCGCCCCGACACGTCCTTCACCGTGATCGACTTCAGCGTTGCGCCGTTGCCTCAGGCGATCCCGCGCTCCTCGAGGAGCGTCACGACGGCGTCGACGCACTTTGCCACCGTCCATTCGTGCGTTGGCAGCACGAGATCGGGACTCGCCGGCGGCTCGTAGGGTGCCGACACACCCGGGAAGTTCGCGATCTCACCGGCATCGGCCTGCGCGTAATGGCCATCGGTGTCTCGGGTGCGGCACACGTCAACCGGGGCAGAGAGATGCACCACCAGGAATCGTTCCGTGCCGATCCGCTCGGCGGCCTTCCTCCGGACGTCCTCGTCGGGGGCCACGAAGGCCGCAAGACAGATCATGCCGGCGTCGTTGAACAGGTGCGCCACCTCCACGGATCGTCGCAGGTTTTCATTCCGCTCCCGCGCAGAAAACCCAAGGTCTTTGCTGATGCCCTGCCGCATCGCCGCTCCATCGAGCACGACCACCGCACGGCCGGAGTCAAAAAGCCGCCGCTCCACCGCACGGGCGATGGTGGTTTTGCCGGCGCCGGGATAGCCAGTGAGCAGCACGGTGGCCGGCTTCTGGCCAAATCGCGCCTCGCGCTCCGCCGCCGTCACGTCACTTTGATGGTCGGCCCCGGTCTCCGCGCCGCCCCACTCGACCTGCGACTCGGTCTCCGACTCACGATCGAGAATCATGCCGGCGGCGACCGTCGCGTTTGTGAGCCGATCGATCATGATGAACGCGCCCGTCGAACGGTTGCGGCGATAGGCGTCGTAGGCGATCGGTCCCGTGAGCGTCACCCCACAGCGACCGATCTCGTTGAGCGACAGCGTCGGCGCTGGCTGGCGGTGGAGCGTGTTGACGTCGACCCGATACCGAAGGCTCGATACCGCCCCTGGCACCACCTTGCTCGTCTGCTTGAAGAGATACTGCTTGCCGGGCACGAGTGGCTCTTCACTCATCCAGACCAGCATCGCCTCGAAGCGGTGATCGACCTTCGGCACGTTGCCCGGGCGCACGAGCATGTCGCCACGGCTGGAGTCGATCTCGTCTTCGAGCGTGATGGTCACCGACTGAGGAGCGAACGCCTCCTCGAGTTCCCCGTCCAACGTGACGATGCTCTTCACACGGCTCTTTTTTCGCGACGGCAGCGAGACGATTTCGTCTCCCTTACGGACGATTCCCGAGGCAATCGTTCCCGAGAACCCCCGGAAGTCGAGATTCGGCCGCAGCACCAACTGCACGGGAAAACGGAAGTCCTCCATGTTGCGGTCCGACCCGATGTAGACCGTTTCGAGCAGCGGCATCAGCGGCGAGCCGGTGTACCACGGCATATTCGGGCTCGGGGTGACGACGTTGTCGCCCTTAAGCGCCGAAATGGGCATGAAGTGCAGGTCGGGCAGCTCCAGCCGTGAAGCAAACTCGACGTAGTCGGCTCGGATCGTGTCGAAAACCGCCTGGTCATAGCCGACAATATCCATCTTGTTGACGGCGACGACGATGTGCTTGATGCCCAAGAGCGACACGATGAAGGAATGCCGCTTTGTCTGGGTCAGCACCCCGTGGCGGGCGTCGATCAGGATGATCGCCAGATCGGCCGTGGACGCGCCGGTCGCCATGTTCCGGGTGTACTGCTCGTGCCCCGGCGTGTCGGCGATGATGAACTTCCGCTTGTCGGTCGAGAAATAGCGATAGGCCACGTCGATCGTGATTCCCTGCTGCCGCTCGTCCTCGAGACCATCGGTGAACAGCGCGAGATCGACCTCTTCGCCGGTCGTGCCGTAGCGGCCCGTGTCTTTCTTGATGGCGGCAAGTTGATCCTCGTAGATCATCTTCGACTCATAGAAGAGCCGACCGATGAGCGTGCTCTTGCCGTCGTCGACGCTCCCGCACGTGATGAAGCGGAGAAGCTCCTTCCGCTCGTGCTGGGCGAGGTATTCTTCGATGTTCGTTGCGATCAGGCTGGATTGATGTGACATGAGCGTATTGCGTGCCGGGCAGCCGCACCGATCGTTCAGCGGCCGTAGGCCCGCTGCAACGATCAGCATGGATCCGCCTCAGAAATAGCCTTCCTTTTTCTTCTTCTCCATCGAGCCCGCCTCGTCGGAATCGATCAGGCGGCCCTGTCGCTCCGAGAACGTGGTGAGCAGCATTTCTTGGATGATCTCGGGCAGCGTGGTGGCGGTTGAGTCGACGGCTCCCGAGAGCGGATAGCAGCCGAGCGTTCGAAATCGCACGCGGCGCATCTCCGGAACCTCGCCCGGCCTGAGCGGAAGTCGGTCGTCGTCGACCATGATCATCACGCCATCCCGCCAGACGACCGGCCGCTCCTCGGCGAAATAGAGCGGCACGATCGGAATGTGTTCGAGATGGATGTACTGCCAGACGTCGAGCTCGGTCCAGTTGGAGAGGGGAAAGACGCGGATGCTCTCTCCTTTCTTGACCTTCGTGTTGTAGAGATTCCAGAGCTCAGGCCGTTGGTTCTTCGGATCCCACCGGTGAAACTCGTCGCGGAAGGAAAACACGCGCTCCTTGGCACGTGACTTTTCCTCGTCACGCCGGGCACCGCCGAAGGCCGCATCAAACCGATACTTGTCGAGCGCCTGCCGCAGGGCCTGCGTCTTCATGACATCCGTGTGGACCTTGCTGCCGTGCGAGATCGGTCCGATCCCCTGGGCCACACCTTCCTCGTTGATGTGCACGATCAGTTTCAGGCCCAGCTGCTTGGCGACGTAGTCGTCGCGAAGCCGATACATGTCCTGAAACTTCCACGTCGTGTCGATGTGCATCAGGGGGAAGGGAGGCTTGGCGGGGTAGAACGCCTTCTCCGCGAGGCGGACCATCACCGCGGAATCCTTCCCGATGGAATACAGCATCACCGGGTTTTCGAACTCGGCAGCCACCTCGCGAATGATGTGGATGCTTTCGGCTTCAAGCTGGCGGAGATGGGTAAGGTTGTAGGCGGTCATCGCGGTCCCGGAAGTTGCGGTTTTGACTCCACTCTAGGCACAATGAGCGGATCGCGACAATGCGAGTCGCCCCCGCCCCCATCCCACCGCTCCACGAGGGAGTCCCGCCGTGAAAATGCCTGCTTTTTTCTGCTCCGTTTTGGTGATCAGCAGCCTGGCGTACCCGTCCCTGTCCGTGGCGGCGACACGTCCACGGTCCGAGCGGGTCACGGAGCGAATCGTCGAGCGGACGTATGCGAGGCAGTCGATCGCGGAGGCCCGAGCTGCACGGGCCGAGGCGAGGGTGGCCGCCATCGCCCCCGTGGCACCGGTCCCTCCGCCACCCCGGCCGGCAACCGTCCGACGGATGGCACGGGCGGGCGTGCCTCCGATTCCGTCAGGTGCCCCGGCGCCAAGGGCCGTGGCACGAACGTCCCCCGGAGCGCCGGCGCCGGTCAATCCGGCTCCCGTGGCGGCTCCCCATGCCGTCGCCAAGCCTGACGCTCAGCCGGCCACAAACGACTCGATCATCCTCCCCAATGACGGCACGCGGAGCGTGCTCACCGCTGCCGAAGAGCCGCTCGCCGAGACCGGGTCGCGGGAACCAGCCGGACCGGCGGTCACGCACCCGCCGATCGAGCTGCTGCCGACGCCATAGAGCCACACGCCTCGCCCGAGCTCCCGTCACGCCATCCCGTCGCGGAGTCCGTCGGCCTGACGTCGGATGGCCCGAAGGTCGCTTGGGGATTTCCGGCCGAGATTCTTGAGCTGCATCGTCATGCGCTGGTTCCGGGCGAGCAGCGTCTCGTGCCTCGCCAGGAAGTCCCAGTAGAGGGTCGTGAACGGGCAGGCATCCGGGCCTTCGGCCTTCTTCGGATCGTAGCGACATCCCTTGCAGGCGTTGCTCATACGATCGACATATGCGCCCGTCGCACAGTAGGGCTTCGAGGCCATCACGCCGCCATCGGCAAACTGGCTCATGCCGAGCGTGTTGGGGAGCTCCACCCATTCGACCGCATCGACATACACGGCTAGATACCACTCGTGCACCCGCTTCGGATCGACGCCGAAGAGAAGGGCGAACAATCCTGTCACCATCAGCCGTTGGATGTGATGGGCGTAGCCAAACCGCAACGTCTGGCGCACCGCATCCCGCACGCAGTTCATCTCCGTGTCGCCCGTCCAATAGAAACTGGGGAGTGACTGCGTGGCCCCGAGGGCGTTGCGGTCGAGGTACTGCGGCATGAAGTGCCAATAGATGCCGCGCACGTATTCCCGCCAGCCGATCACCTGCCGGATGAATCCCTCCGCCGCCTCGAGCGGCACCCGTCCCTCGCGCCAGGCCCGCTCCGCCCCGGCGACGATGTCGCGGGGATCGAGGAGCTTCATGTTCATGGCCTGCGCCAGACGCGAATGGTAGAGCCACGGCTCACCCGTCCAGATCGCATCCTGATACCGACCAAAGAGCGGAAGCCTGTGGGCGAGGAAGTCGTCGAGGGCCGCCCGGGCCTGTGCCGGCGTCACCGGCCAGTCGAAATCGGCGAGGCTTCCCGGGTGGTCGGCGAACCGCGCGGACACCAGATCGATCACCCCGCGCGTGATCGCATCGGGCGCATATGACACCGGTGCCGGCAGCGCACCTGGCCCAGCCTTCGGAAACGCTCCGCGATTTTCGGCGTCGAAGTTCCATTGGCCACCCGCGGGCTCGTCGCCATCCATCAACACGCCAAACTTCTCCCGAAGCGGTCGGTAGAAGTACTCGAGCCGGAGCTGCTTGCGACCCCTGGCATGCTCGGCGAAGTCATCCTTCGATGAGAAAAAATGGCGATCCGGGCGGATCTCCAGGGGAAGGCCGGAGGCCTGCGCCGCTGCACGGAGCGATTCCTGCACCCGCCACTCACCGGGCTCCACCACGATGAGCCGCTCCGGGGTCCAGCCGTCTCCCGCCAGCCGCGTGAGGCTCGCGGCGAGCGCCTCCCCGAGCGATGTCGATTCGCCGGCTGACGCCGTGGCCTCGAGCGCCGTGTAATCCACCGTCACTCCATCCGCCAACAGCATGTCGCGAAAGTGTCGCATCCCAGAGAGAAACACGGCGATGCGAGCCTTGTGAGACCACACATGGGTGCTCTCGCCCCCCACCTCGGCCATCCAGGCGCGATCACGGGCCGTATCAAAACCATCGAAGGCGGCGGAGTGGCGATCGAGCTGGTCGCCCAGCACGAGCACGAGGGAGCGGGTCATGGGGGTCTCCGGGCGGTTCGAGGTATGGTAGAGGGAGGAGGACGTTCATGCAGTCCTGGAAAACAACCGCCGAATCCGCCGACGCCGTCGTGTCGCGGATCGAGAGCGGCATGAACGTGTTTATTCACGGCGCGGCGGCGACGCCGACGCCGCTTCTCGACGCCCTTGCCCGACGGACCGACCTCGAGAAGGTCACGTTGTGGCACATCCATCTCGAGGGTCCGCTCGCCTTCACGGCTCCCGAGCATGCCGGTCGATTTCGTTCCGTGTCGCTCTTCACGGGCGCCAATCTCCGTGAGCCGGTCGGCGCCGGCCGCGCCGACTTCGTCCCGATCTTTCTCTCCGACATCCCGGGGCTGTTTGCCAGTGGACGTGTCAGGCTCGATGCGGCGATCGTGCAGCTGTCACCCCCCGACCGACACGGCACCTGCTCGCTCGGCACAAGCATCGACACCGCGCGGGCGGCAGTCGATGCTGCCGGGATCGTGATCGCCGAGATCAACGATCGGATGCCCCGCACCCACGGCCACACCGCCGTGCCCCTGAGCCGACTCGCGGCGTGGGTCGCGTCCGACCGCCATCTTCCGGAGCACGCCCCCCGACCGCCGCGCGAGGTGGAGGAACGAATCGGTGACCACGTCGCAGACCTCGTCGACGATGGTTCTTGCCTGCAGCTCGGCATCGGCGGCATTCCCGATGCCGTCCTCGCCAGACTGTCAGACCGTCGCGATCTCGGCATTCACTCCGAAATGCTCTCCGACGGCGTCGTGCGACTAATCGAGGCGGGGGCGGTGACGAACGCGCGAAAGACGATTCATCCCGGGCGCACCATCGCGAGCTTCGTGATCGGAACGAGGCGACTGTACGACTTCATCGACGACAACCCGCTCGTCGAGTTTCATCCTTGCGACCGCACAAATGACACCAATCTGATCCGTAAGATCGACGATGTCGTCGCGATCAACTCCGCCATCGAGGTCGATCTCACCGGCCAAATCTGCGCCGATTCGATTGGACACCGGATCTATTCCGGAATCGGAGGCCAGATGGATTTCGTGCGCGGCGCGGCGATGAGCCGCCGGGGCAAGCCCATCATCGCCCTTCCCTCGACGGCGGCACGCGGCACCGTGTCGCGGATCGTGCCCGAACTCAAGGCCGGAGCCGGCGTGGTGACCACGCGAGGCCACGTGCACTGGGTCGTAACGGAGTACGGCGCCGTCGACCTGCACGGAAAATCTCTCGCCGAACGGGGCGCGTTGCTCGTGTCCATCGCGCACCCCGAGCATCGCGAGCCGCTGTTCGCCGCCCTTCACGCCCTCAATCGACGCTGAAACGGCCCGCGCATGGACACCACACCCTCGCGCGCCTAACGCCCAAGGGTCGGCGACTGCGGCACGGAGAGCGGGATCGGCGCGGGGTTCGACGGCTTCTCGGGACTCGCCGGGGCTTCACTGGGCGATTCCGGCGTCTCCCCAAGGGCCATCGCCAGGCTTTCTCGGGCATCCTTCACATTCGGGTTGATCGCCAACGCGCGTCGGAAGGCCTTGATCGCGTCCTCCTTCTTACCCTGCTTGTACAGGGCGACACCGTAGTTGTTGTAGAGCGCCGCCACGCCGGGATCGATCGACAGGTTGGGGTTGCCCGCCTGCTGAACGGCCTGAGCGTGCGCCTTTTCGACGTCGTCGATGAGACCGAAGTAGACCGTCTCCGCCTCGGCGAATCGACCTGCCGCCGCCATCGCGTTGGCCAGGTTGACGCTGATGGCCGTCACGTGCGGCGTGGCGATGACGGCATCCTTGAACTGCTCGACGGCCTTGTCCATGAGCTGATCGAACGCCTGCTGATTGCCCTGCTGGAGGGCGACCTGCGCCTTCGATGAAAAGGCCGTGCCAAGATTGTTGTGCGTCTCACCGAGATCGGGGCGGAGGGCCGTCGACCGCGTGAAGTGGTGGAACGCGCCCTTGATCTTCACCTTCGTCGCCGGGTCGAGAACCTCTTCGTTGGGCACCGCGATGGTGTCGACATGACCGCGGGCAAACTTCTTTGCCCCGAGCCGATTGTGGGCCTGCCAGGCGTTTTCATTGTGCTGAAGCGTGTGCGTCCAGAGTTCGTCCTCGTTGATCCACGTGGTGGCGAGGCCGAACGACAGCCAGGCGAGGATCGCCACCACCGCCGCCGAACCCAGCACGACAAACTGCCGGTCGGACGCCTCGATCCTGCGGTAGCTCGTCCCCACAACGGCCGCCACCAGTGCGATGAGGCTGATCATCGGAAGGTAGATAAAGTGATCGGCCGCCCAGGTGATTCGCATGTAGGAGATGGTGATGAATCCCAGCACCGGAGCCACCATCAGCAGGAAGAACCCGATGGCAAACAGCGCGTGCCGGCCCCAGGTGGACCGCTTCTGCCAGCACCACCACAGCCCCCCCAGGATCACGGGGATCGACACGAGGTAGGTGAGCATTTCGATCGCCTCGCTCGGCTTGGAGAGATCGAGCAGATCGATCTCCCACCGCGTGTAGATCGGCAGGAGGTCGACGGGCCAGAAGATCGTGGCGAGATAGAAGAGAACCGACGTGCCCGCGATTCCCAGGCGGGTCAGGATGCCCTTGATCGACGGCATCCCCATGCCACTGCCGACCGACTGGACTCGTGTCCGCCACTCGGCGGGCACGGCTTCCAGGTCGGCCTGGGTGTTGAGCGGCCCGGTATAAATCTTCTTCTCGTCGCGACCCGACACGACGACCGTCTTCGAACCCGTCGCTTTGCCGTCGATCTTTTCGGCGGTGATTCGAACGGTGCCGTCGCGATAGGTGGCCACACCGTTGCCGATGTACGACGGCACCACGATCGTCTCCTGGCCGATGGCGCGGCTGTGCTGGTAGTGGATGGTGATCAGACCGAGCACGATCGAGATGATGAAAAACGGCACGGCATACACGAGATCCTTGATCCGAACCGCACCCCGCTTCCACCAGGCGTAGAGCAGGAGCACCACCGGCATCGCGACCACTGAGGTTTTCGCGAACATCGCCAGCAGGAAAAACGCGATGGCAAAGCCGTAGTTCCACCATTTCCCGGCGTCGTCTTCAGCGGCGTCATCGAACTTCACGAAGCAGATGGCCGCGATGAGAAAGAGCGGGAGCGACAGCGTGTTCTTGAGTTCCGAAACCCAGGCCACGCTCTCCACGCAGACCGGATGCACGGCGAAAAGCAGTCCGCCGAGCCAGGCGGCGGGGATCTTCATGACGGCAAAGAGTCGCCACAGGAGCAGTGACCCGATGATGTGAAGCACGACGCTCGTGGCGTGGTAGCCGGTCGGCCAGGGAACCGACGGTCCGCCCGGCTGCGCAGGCCCGCCGGTGCGAGGATCCATCTGAAAAAAGGGCCACTGAGCCCAGAGGGCGGAGTAGCTCAAAGGAAAGTAGTCGGCCCCGTCGGGATTGAACCAAAGCTTCGACAGCGTGTAGGCGTCGTTCGTCGTGTTCCAGAGTTCCTGTGGCACCTTGGAGTCGGGCGCCACCTTGTGCTGCACCGTGAGGTTCTGCGTGAGGAGCTGGTCGTCGTCCCACAGCCAGTCGGCCTGATGCACGGGATTTGTCACCGGGGAATAAACCCACAGGCACACGAAGACGATCACCGCAGCCCGAGTGAGATACGCGAGCCAGCCACTCCCGCTGTCGAGAGCCGCCAGCTCCGAACCGGTGGGCTGCGTGGCAGCCGCACGTGAAGCCGACGGACGGGGGCGAAAGTTCTCACGGGAGTGGGCCATGGATCGACAGTCCTTGAAGGATGTTGGTCGGCCAGACGCAGGGAATGGTCGAACAGTTTGCCGGGGATGAGAAACGAAGCCTAAACTCCCTTGGAAACCGACACAATCGCCCTGACAGGCCGCCGAAAGAGACCCGCGACGACGGCGCCCGGATGCTTGCCGTTCCCCTGGGGCTCGCTAAATTGTTGGTTGTCTCATGACTTGAAGAACATCCTTCACCCATCGTTGATCTCATGGTTCGTCACACGATCCCCTCGAGCGTGTCCCACTCTCCTCGACGTGTCCGGCGTGCCTTCACGCTCGTCGAGCTGCTCGTGGTGGTGGCGATCATCGCGACGCTGATCGGCCTGCTCCTGCCGGCCGTGCAGAGCGCACGAGAAGCGGCCCGCCGCGTGGCGTGTGGCAACAACATGCGGCAGACGTCGCTCGCCCTCCTTCACGCCCACGACCACCTTCGGCGTTTTCCGAATGGGTGGCACGGCCTGGCCCAACGCCGCACGCCTCCCCTTGCCACCGACGAACTCCCCGGCTGGGGCTGGGCCGCGAGCCTGCTTCCCCAGCTTGACCACCAGGCCACGTTCGACGCGATCGACTTTGCCCGCCCCATCTTCGACGTGGCCTCTCCTGCACGGCACGCCCTGGAGCGCACGACCGTCGTTGCAACCTACCGCTGTCCCTCCGACGTGAACGGTCCCGGCGAGACGGGTGGCGGCCGATTTGGGATCGGCATCGACGACGGTGAGGATGAGCATGCCGATGAGGACCACGGCCATGCACCGCATCCGGTTGATGGGGGCGACCTTGGCGTGCTCTGTGAGGTCGCAGCATCGAACATCGTTGGGTGCTACGGATGGCAGGAAGACATCGACGAGTCGCCGGCTTCGGGCGATGGCATGTTTTTTCGCAACAGCCGCATCGGCATGCGTCAGATCAGCGATGGCAGCAGTCGGACCATCCTCATCGGGGAGCGAAGTTCGCGCATGGGCTCGAGCACCTGGACGGGCGTGATTCCGGGTGCCAAGGCATGTCGGGCGCGGGTCGTGGCGGTTGGCGATCATCCTCCAAACGAAGGCGGCCACTTCGACGATTTTTCCAGTGGCCATCCCACCGGTGTCACGGTCGCGTTTGCCGATGCGTCGGTTCACTTCATGGCCGACTCGATCGACATCGACGTATTCCACGCCCTCTGCACCCGGGCTGGCGGGGAGCCGAACGCGTCGGCCCCCTGAGCCATGGCCGCCGCCCGTCATTCGGCCCAAAAACCGGCTTGCGAGCCCCTCCCGGCATCCCTATCCTCCCCGGCCCGCCCGATCCTCGGGCGCGGATCTTTCGGGAGGCCGTTTCATGCCGATCACGCTCGCGACGCTCGCCACGGCCGTCGGTGGCACGCTTGTCGGCGATGAGCCCACTCGCTCCATCGCCTCAGCGGCCACCCTCGAAACAGCCGGGCCCGACGACATCACGCTCGTCGATGCCGGCGACAAAGTCCACCTGCTGGCGAAGAGCCGTGCCGCCGCCGTCATCGTTCCATCGGGCACCGGTCCGCTCGATCGGCCGTCCATCGAGGTGGCTGACGTTCACGCCTCCTTCGCCGCCGCCATTCTCGCCTTTCGTCCGCCCCGGTTCACTCCACGAACGGGCGTCAGCCCTCATGCCGCCGTCGATCCCTCGGCCCGCATCGGCGTCGATGTCGACATCTATCCCTTCGCCTCGGTGGGCCCCGACGTGGTTCTTGCCGACGGCGTGACCATTCATTCGGGCGTTCGCCTCATGGCGGGCTGCCACATCGGCGAGGGAAGCGAGGTTTTCCCGAACGCCGTGCTCTATGACAACACGGTCGTCGGTGCCCGCTGCATCATCCACGCCGGCGCGATCCTGGGCGGCTACGGCTTCGGCTACAAAGCCGGCCCCGACGGCTACACCATCTCCGCCCAGCTCGGCTGGGTTGAACTCGCCGATGATGTGGAAGTGGGCGCCGCCACGACGATCGACCGGGGCACCTACGGACCGACGCTGATCGGCAGCGGCACGAAGATCGACAACCTCGTGATGATCGCGCACAACGTACGGCTCGGACGGCATAACATGATCTGCTCGCAGGTGGGTGTGGCGGGCAGCACGACGACCGGCGACTGGGTCGTGATGGCGGGCCAGGTCGGCGTGCGCGATCATGTGCACATCGGCGACAAGGCCATCCTCGGCGCCCGTTCCGGCGTGTCGAGCGACATCGAGCCAGGCAAGATCGTGCTCGGCGAACCGGCGATCGATCTCCGCGACCGCAAGCTGCAGTTGGCCGCCATGTCGAAGCTGCCCGACATGCGCCGCGACCTCAAGCAGCTGGCCTCCCGGGTGGCCGCGATTGAAGGCTCGGCAGGCCGCGTGGCCGACGCCGCCTAGGAGGGGACGCGATGGCCGACCGCTCCCCATCGTTTGAGTCGCTCCAGGGCGAGACCATCGGCGTACTGGCCGGCTGGGGCCGCTTCCCGGTGGCCGTTGCCGAGGCCATCCGGGCCCGCGGTGGCCGCACGGCCATCCTCGCCATTCGCGATCACGCCGATGCCGCCCTCGAACCGCTCGCCGACGTCCACGGCCAGATCGGCGTTGCGGAGATTGGCGGCGCCATCGATTTCTTCCGGCGCCATGGTGTTCGGCGTGTGACCATGGCGGGCAAGATCCACAAAAAAAAGATCTTCGCCCGGCGTGCGTGGATGCGACATCTGCCCGACTGGACAGGGCTGCGGACGTTCTGGCCGCACTTCATCAGCCGTCGTCGCGACAATCGTGACGATTCGCTGCTCGGCGCCATCGCCGGCGCCTTCGACGCCCGCGGCGTGTCGATCTGTCCCGCCACCGACTTCGCCCCAGACCTGCTCGCCCCCGACGGACACCTGGCCGGTCCTGCCATCACGGCGAGGCATCTTGAAGACGTGGCGTTCGGCTGGCAGCTCGCCAAGGAACTCGGCCGCCTCGACATCGGCCAGACGGTGGTGGTGAAGGATCGCGCACCCCTCGCGCTCGAGGCGATCGAGGGCACCGACGAATGCATCCGTCGTGCAGGACGACTCTGTCCCACGGGCGGCATGACGGTGGTGAAGGTGGCCAAGCCACAGCAGGACCATCGCTTCGACATGCCGACGATCGGCGTGGGAACACTCGAATCGCTTGCGGCGGCCGGTGCATCCGTGCTGGCCATCGAGGCGGGCCGGACCATTCTCGTCGACCAGTCTGCGATCGAGGCGTCCGCATCCCGACTCGGCATCACCATCGTCTCCTGCCACGATGACGGCGGCCTCCCGCTCTTCGACGCCGCCGATCTCGCCGCCTGATCCCACCGGTGCCGTATACTCGTCGGCATGGCAGCTGTACTCGTTGGCCCTGCTCGGCGACTCCTGGCGATCCTCTGGATCTCGGCCGTCGTGGCGGTGCTTGGAGGCGCGGGGCTGGCAGTGGCGATCGCTGGCGAGCCGTTGCCGATCGACACCGCCGTTGATCGCTCGGCGGTCGTTCCTCCTGCCGCAACCCACCATCGTGGGCGCGAGATCGCTCAAACGATGCATTTTTCAGGAGCCCCGTGGCTCGTCCGGGAGAGCCGCCAGCGGGAGGAGGACTGCCGATTGATGCTGGATGCCCTCGCCGTGAAACCGGGCCAGACAATCTGCGACATGGGCTGCGGCAATGGCTTCTACACACTGGAACTGGCACGTCGCGTCGGCCCACAGGGCCTCGTCTACGCCGTCGACATCCAGCCGGAAATGCTGCGGATGCTGGCGGAGCAAGCCGGTGCCGAGGGGCTCACCAACATTCGGCTCGTCCTCGGCACCCCGATCGACCCACGGCTCCCACCCGGGGCCATCGATCTGTGCCTGTGTGTCGACGTCTACCACGAGTTCTCGCACCCCGAGATCATGCTCGACCGCATCCGAAGCAGCCTGGCCCCGGGCGGCCGCCTGGCCCTCGTGGAGTTCCGCGGGGAGGATCCTGCGGTGCCCATCAAGCCCCTTCACAAGATGACCCGCGAGCAGATCGATCGGGAACTCGTCCCGGCTGGATTTCGGTCGGTCGAGTCGTTCGACCGGCTCCCCTGGCAGCATCTCGTCTTTCTGGAGTCTGATGCCCCCCCCGCGCCTTCGGCGCAACCCTCACAATCTCCCTAAAAAACCCTTATGTGAGGCAATCGATTTTTCCCCCCGCCGTGTTGCATTCCTTCCGTGGCACGGGGATACTTACGGTACGTACGGGCGACCGCCTTGGAGGCTTCGCCGACCAGCGCTCCTGAGTGACCATGGCCATTCGCCCGTCCAGCTTTGCCTCGGCCGACAGCGCCGTCCGCGATCCTCGCGGCGGATCGCTCGACCCGGTCGTCGTCGATGTACCGGAGGCGCCCCAGGTTCCACCGGCTCAGGGCGGGAGCAACTGGGTGCTTGGCCAGAGCCCGTCGATGCGCCGCATCGCCAAATCGATCGAACGGGCTGCCGAGGTCGAATGCACCGTCTTGATCTACGGCGAGACCGGCACCGGCAAGGAACTCTGGGCCCGGCTTCTCCACCGCAGCGGCCCGCGTTCCAATCGCGCCTTCATTCCCGTCAACTGTGCCGCGCTCACGCCGTCGCTGGCTGAGAGCCAACTCTTCGGCCATGAGAAGGGTGCCTTCACGGGTGCCAACGGCCGCTCGCTGGGCATCTTCCGGGCAGCGGAAGGGGGCGTGGTGTTTCTCGACGAGATCGGCGAGATGCCGATGGAACTCCAGGCCAAGCTTCTCCGCGTGCTCCAGCAGCGCGAGGTGCTCTCCGTGGGCGCCACGGAGCCGGTGCCGATCGATGTGCAGTTCGTCGCCGCCACGAACCGTGATCTCGAAAAAGAGGTCGAGAAGGGCACGTTCCGCGAAGACCTCTACTACCGCCTCAACATGATCGAACTTCGCGTGCCGCCCCTTCGGGAGCGGGCCGAAGACATCCCGTCGTACATGGACTTTTTCGCGGAGCGATTCGCGGAACGGTATCGGCTCCCCAAGTGGATTCCGTCGGCCGACGCCCTGACGGAGTTCTGTTCGTTCCATTGGCCGGGCAACGTGCGCCAACTCGAGCATGTGATCGAGCAGGCCTATGTGCTTCAGATCGAGCCGCGAGTGCCCGTTCGGAAAGACGGCGAATCGTCATCCCCGAGCGCACCGGGTCGGCTTCCCTGCCTCGATCTGGCCAAACTCCGTGAGCAGGCCATCCGCGAGGCCCTCCAGGTTACCCGAGGCCACAAGGCCAACGCCGCCAAACTCCTGGGCGTGCACGCCAACACGATGACCCGCCTGCTCAAGGAAATCGAAGGCGATTCCGAGGCGACGCCCGACGACGACTCAGCGGCATCGTGATCGTCCGGTTCGAGGCAGGTCGTAGCTTGCTCCCAAGCCCAACGACGTAAGCCGTGGACCACGCCGGCCATTCCCCTTGGGATCGGTGGGGCAAACCGCCTGCGTAGTCAAGCATTCGGACCCAACAATCCCTCGTGATGTATCACGGCGCGGCCAGGTTTCATGGCCGTGGGCCTGGAACGGACGGGGCCTCCGGTGGCACGGCCTGTGTTGGCCCAGGCGGTACCGTTGCCGGCGGGGGGGCGGTGCCCGTGGCGGCAGGGGCGGCCGTGCCCGTGGCGGCAGCGGTGGTGGTGCCCGTGGCAACAGGCGTGGCGGTGCCTGTGGCGACGGGAGCGTTTGGTGCCACCGGGGGCGGTGGAGTGGGCGGCTTGGGTGGCGCCGGCTGAGGCTTCTTCTCCGGTGGCCGTTTGCGGTCGCCTCGGGTGAGGGTCGATGTCCACGCACCCACCACGTATTTTTCGTACATCCCCACGCGACGCATGCCATCCCGATCGAGGTCGGTGTAGTAGAGGTCGTTGGTGAAGGCGCCGTTGCCATCGAGATCACAGTAGCGGTCGGCATCCGTCGGCTTTCCGTCGCCATCCATGTCGAGCCATGGCTCGCTCGCGAGACCCGCTGCCAGGTTCGACGGCCGGCTCGGCGGCTCGCCGTCGATCGGAAGCGACCGCCCTTCCTCCCGCTCCCCGGCGAAAAGCCCGCCAACGTGAAGTGCCATCCCGCCCGCATCGATCCACATCCGATCCCCGAGCGGCTTGAGCCCGGAAAGGAAGGGCACCATCGAGAGGGTCACCAAGGCTCCACCGGCGGCGAGGAGGCCACCCAGCCCACCTGCAGCCACCCCGCCGATCCGATCAGCCATCACCACCGCGCCTTCCGGCTGATCGACCTCATCCTCGTCGGCTTCGTCACGATGCAGGACGCGACGCACGATGGCGAGCCCGCCCCAGAGGACGCCTGCATAGGCGATCAGGATCACCCAGGCCTGCGGCACGATCTGGCCGGTCACCATCTCCTCGCCAGCCTCGAACAGTTCCGTGAGCGGCTCGAGCAGCATGGTCGCCAGGGCGAGAAACACCACGACTTCCAGAAGGGCGACCACCGACCGGCGCAGCCCCCATTGGAACCCGACGAAACCGCCCCCCAGCACCGCCGCAATCACGATCAGGTCGTACATGTCGATTGCCTCTCGGGACCGCGTCAGCCGGTCACCCGCAGAACCTCGTTCACGGTGGTGTCGCCATGCACCACCTTCGCCAGGCCGTCGATCTGCAGCGTGAGTGTGCCGTTGAGCACGGCGGCCGCCTTGATGTCGCGGGCAACGGGCTTCACGGTGATGAGCTTTCGGATCTGGTCGTTCATCACGAGCAACTCGTGAATGGGCACCACTCCGTCGAAGCCGGTATGCCCGCACTTCTCGCAGCCCTTTTCCGTATACACGTGCTTCACGGCACCGGGCTTGAGGTGAAACTTCTTCATCAGCGCCTCGGGCGGATCGATGGCCACCTTGCATGCCGCACAGAGTCGACGGGCGACCCGCTGGGCCAGCACGCCCGTCACCGCTGTTTGCACGAGCATCGGTTCAATCCCGCTTTCGACAAGCCCCAGGAGGGCGCCTGCGGTGTCCTTGCCCTCCGCCGCCGCCAGCACGAAATGCCCCGTCAGCGCGGCCTGCATCGCAGCCTCACAGGCCCGACGATCGCCGAGTGGATCGACCATGACAACGTCGGGGTCCTTGCGGAGCGCCATCGGAAGAACGCTGGCGATGGAGGCACCGCCGGCGGTGTCCACCTCGATCTGCGTCACGTCGTCGATCACGTCACCCACGGGTGCCTCGACCGTCATGATTTTGCGTTTCCGGGCGTCCATGTCGCGCACCAGGGCATAGAGCGTCGTGGTTCGACCTGAACCGGGCGGGCCGACCACCAGCAGCAGTCCGTAGGGCTTCGCAACCGCCTCGCGAACCTGTGCCAGCAGCTTCTGGCGGAATCCGAGCTGATCAAGCCCGGGTCGCTCGGTGGCGGCGGCGGTTTTTCTGAGGTGAAGCACGACCCGCTCGGTCGCCCCGCTCCCCATCGACTCGACATCGACCTGATGACGGATGCTTCGAAAAAGGATGCCGAAGCGTCCCTTTCTCGACGTCGCGCCGTCGTCTTTTGGCACGTCGGCCAACACACGGATCGCGGCGAACATCTTGGCGCTGTCGCCGGTCACGATGCGATCCGTGACCTTTTCGGTGCCTCGGGCCGTCACCCGAACCTCGTGCACCGTATCGTGCGGCTCAAACGTCACATCCGAGGCGTTGCTCCGAATCATGCCCTGCAGAATCTGCTGCAGCTTGAGCACATGAGCCGGCACGCGTCCCGTCGGCTTGCCGCCAACGGGCAGCGTCATCACGGCGGTTCCGTCTTTTTTCAAGAGCGTGAACACGTCAGCCGTGGTTTCGGAAGCCCCCTTCCCCTTGCCACGTCCGGCAGGGGCCAGCCGTTGCCGCACCGTCGCGATCAATGCGCCCCACTGCTCCGCCAGGCTCATGCTGCTGGACGAAGCCTCGCCGACCGTCCAAGGGGCCACATGGGGCTTCAGCTCGGCGATGAGATTCTTGATGCCTCCACGGGCGAGGATCCTCCGCCCGTCGGGAAGCCCACGGTCACGTTGCCGGATGAACATGGCCGTCGCGAGGGCGAGGCAGCCGGCAACGGCCGGGACGGCCACGGGGCCCACGACAACGACGCCCAGTACCATCGCCAGGCCGATCGCCCCAAATGCGATGTTCCAGCGGGCTGCGGCATCGACACCGAGCACCCCGCCGGTTCGGCGGGCCCAGCCCGACACAACGATGCTCGCCACCATGGCGAGGCACCAGGCAGCCGTCAGCCCCAGGGCTGTCCAGGGCACGGCCTGAAACGATGGCACCTCGAGCATGCCACCAGGCAGCGAAAGAACGCTCGAAAACATGATCATGGGGTTGGAACCGGTCACCACCGTGCATCGATGAATCGTGTCGGCTGCAGCCGATCGTCCTTCCGAAAGGGACTTGAGCATACCGCCCCGCAAGGCAGTTACGCATGTGGAGCATACCGGATGAGGAATTTGTGGGTTATTATGGAATTCGGCATCTGGGCCACCTGAAAGGCGATGGCGATGGCGAAGACTAACAACTGCCGAACTATTGCTTTACTCCGGCCATCACATCGACGAGGTTTTACTTACGTCGAAATGATGGTGACATGCGGACTCATTTTAATCCTAATGGGTATTCTCGTTCCCGCCCTTGGCGTTGCACGCGAATCGGCTCGACGAACAGCCTGCCTCAACAACCTCGCCGGCCTGGCAAAAGGCTTTGTCTCCTACGATGCCGCCCGAGGTGAGCTACCGGGCTGGCGGAATCGTCAAGACCTCTACACCTCAACGATGTGTGCCACCGACAAGACGAAAGCCTGCGTTTCATGGGCGGTGAGCATCATGCCCTTTCTTGGCGAGAAGGAAATCTTCAACTGGTACGAGGGCTACACCGGCGGGGCTGGTGTCGACAACGTGATCGCGAAGCGCGTGGGGCGGTATGTCTGCCCGAGCTTGGCTGGACAACTCAAGGATCGCAATCCTGCTGCCATCGCCTATGCGGTGAACGCCGGGACGGCGGCAAGCGTGCTCAAGGATGGCGTTCGGCAATACCGTGGCGACGGCGCCATCGTCGACACCGTCGGAAACGCCTCGGGAGCCACGTGGTACATCTCCACCACGCAACAGTACCAGCCCAGTCGCTACTCGATCGAGGCGATCGGCGCCGCCGACGGCGAGAGTTGCACCGCCCTCCTCGCCGAGCGATCGGCATCGTGGGCATCCACTACTACGAAATGGTCGGACAACCCCGTACCGACTCCCGCCAACGGGCTCTCCCAAGCCACTGCCCACACCTTCCTTCAGCCGGTGATGAACAAAACGGTGGCAACCGTCACCAGCGCCGCCGTCCCACCCAACACGTATCCGACCGAATACCCGCTCATCCGACAGACGAAGGCCAACGCCTGGATGTGGCTGGCCACCGACGTGGGGATGCGTTACCCGTCATCCTGTCACAGCAGCGGCTACCAGATGGCCTTCTGCGATGGACACACCCAGATCATCTCCGGGGCGATCGACCCGTGGGTCTACAGCCAGTTGCTCTCGAGCAATCAGGCCGAGCGATCGCCACAGGTGCAGTCGATGGAACGGTATCTCCTCAATGGTGCTGCGGTGCACTACATCCTCGACGACCGCGATGTGGATGAGCCGGCAGGCCAGATCAAGTTCATCGATGCAGTGAAGTGATCGCACGTCACGCCACCTCTCGTCGGTCAGCTTGGTGAGCCGTCGCCTTCCGACACCTCGTCGGTGTCCGACCCCTTCTCCTCCGGCGGCGCCGGAAATGCCCGCTCGGGATTGAGTTCGGCCGCAGACGCCTGCGCCCGAAGGAGGTCACCGATCCGTGGCCACGTCCGTTTCCGCAAGGCCTCCGGCGTCCACGACCAGATCCGTGCCCGCATCAGGATGGGCGTCGATTCCTGCCGCATCGCACTCTCATACGAGGCCGCCACGACCTCTGGAAAGGGGGGGAGTTCGGCCTCCTTGGCCACGTGGCGGCTTCCCTGCACGCTGACACCATACCGCCGGTCATACATCGTGAAGGCCAGACGCAGGAACCGATTGAACGTGTCGAGACGGCCCTTGGCCAGTCCGTCGAGCATCGCCCGCTGCACCATCGCGTCGAGAAACTGCCGCATGTTGGCCAGATCGATGTCCATCACCGCGGCGAGCCGCAGGGCCACGAAGCCCTCGAGACCCTCCGTATAAAGCGGCTGAGAACCGCGGCCGCTGTCTTCGGCCAGCGTGACGAGCTTCCCATAGCAGTGGGCGGCCTGGGCCTCGTCGCCGTAGAGGTAGGCGAAGACGGTCGCCTGTTCGAGAAATGACTCGTAGCCGCCGAGCAGGTCGTTCACGTCGGCCCGGCCGAAGTCGGCGGCCGACAGGCCTTCCTGCGACTGGATCATCTGCACGGCCTCCTGCATGCCCCGCTCGTAGGCATCGATGAACCTGGGGTCGGGCAGGAGATCGAGCCGATCCGACAGCGGATCGAACTCGAGTCGGCCCGAACGCATCAGGTATTGCAGATTCGCAAGCCTCGTCCGCACGACGGTCAGCTCATTGAACCGCTCCCGATGCGAACCTTCCCGTGACAGCGCGATGCCGCGCTCCGACCAATAAATACCGTGGGCATGGGCATGCCCCCAATCGAGAGGACCGTAGGTCTCCATGAGCCGAAGCATGAACTCGGGCGACATCCCGTAGCGCTCGACGAGTGTTTGCTTCTGGAGACAGGGAACGATGACGTCGAACACGGCCCGTGACACCCGTTCGTCACCAAGAATGGCCGCGAGGAGGTCGGCGTTGGTGCCGGTTGGCAGTGCCCGCCCGGCCACCAGACGGGTGTCGAGCGAGGCGTCGTAGAGCACGGCATTGCCCAGCATCCGCAGAAACGCCTCGTTGGGTTCGGCCCCGTGCGCCGCCATCACGCCGAGCGCTGCGGCGGCATCTGGATGGCTCCGCAAGGCCCCGACACCATCGGCTGCATCGACGATCCGTCGAAAGCGGACGACGGCCTCGTCGGACGTCAGCCCTCCCGTCAGATCGCCGAGGAGCTCACGAAACTCCCGCACGAGCCGGGCCTTGTAGTAGGCATGCTCGCGATCGGTCCTGCCGCCGATCTTGTGAAAGTAGATCCAGCCGAGTTCATTCGGCAGGTTCGCATCGCGCGGATTCAAGGGAATCCCTTCGCGCCGCAACAGGTCGATCCCGCGGTTCACCCATTCCCAGCGCTCCGACGGCTCCCTGGAACAGACCGAGACGTTGTAGGCGAGATTCCATGCCTGAAACGCCCACACCCTGGGAAAGCGTGGCTGGAGCGCCGTGATCCACCGGGCAAGCGTCTGTGCCTCGAAAAACTCGCCGCGATCCTGGAGGCCCTCGGCCCGCGCCCAGAGCACGTCGACAGCCAGGCCGCGAAACGTGCCGGCGGCCGCCGTGGCAAGCGCCACGTGTGGCGGCATGCCTCGCGTGCCCTCCATCGACACGACCAGACCGAGATCCTGTCGCTGGCGGCCGATGGCCCGTGACACAAGGCCGGAGGCCGCCATGCAGGACACGAGCACCACCGCCGCGATGGCTTCGACCACTCGGTCTGACATGCGTGCTGCTCCGATCAGGTGGATGAGCGAATCAGATCGCGTCGTTCAAACACCGCCCAGCCGATGAGGCCGATGATCAGCGGATAGGCGAGGCCGATCCGCCAGAGGCACGCCACCAGGTCCGAGCCTGGAATCAGCATGCCCGAGGCGATCCGGCCGACGGCGTCAAAATCGGAAAAGGCCGGCGTCAGCCAGAGGGCCACGTCGGTCACGAGCCCAAACAGCATCCGAAACGCCTCATACCACCTTCCCTCGAGCAGCATGATCATCGTGCGACCCACGCGTTCGGCGATGGCTCCGCCAATCGTGGAGGAGACCATGTTGTAGAGCCCGAGGGCGTCCCGAAAAAACCCGCTTCCGACGGCCGTGGCATAGACCACGAGGGACGCCAGGATGGCCAACGGTATGTCGAGGCACGCTCCCGCGGCAACGGCCACCGCCGCCACCATGGTGAGCTTGATCCACATCACGACCAGTCCACGAACGAAGTTGCCGGCAAAGCCGCCCGCCCTCCACAGCAGCCGCATGCCTTCGCCAGGCGAAAAGGTGATCGCGGTGGGATGGGTCTCCCCGGCCGGCACGAGGTTGCGGTTGGCGATGGTGACCCGCAGCACACCGTCGTCGTCGATCGCGTCGGCCGGGAGATCCAGCACGTGCACGGCCAGTGTCGAGAGCGTCTGCTCCTGATGATCCCCCCCGACCATCGGCCACGGGCGGTCGTTGAGCCACATGGCAAACCGCACGTCGGCCAGGTCGATGTCGACATTGTCGGCCCGGGGCTTCAGTTCCAGCTGGACCGTGCCCCCCTTCCCAACCGATTCACGAACTGCCTCGAGGCCGGAAAACACGAAGATCGACGTGGTGTCGGGGGTCACCGTGTGCCACTGCCAGGTGTACTCGTGCCGAATCCGGCGACGTGCGGCGTCAGGATTCGCGGCAAAGGCCTCCGGTGCGTCCTCCTCCACACGACGAATCGCCTCGGTGATCGCCGCCTCGACCTCCCCCGGATTGCCCGGCGTGGGTTCCACCGCAACGCGTGCCGCGAGCACCTGGTGATCCACCGCCGTGCGATCACGGGCATCGGTCGCCTCCGTGGCCGCCAGCAGCCGCACGAACGTGGCCGTTCCGATGCCTGCAAGCGCCACCATGAGAAGGTTGAAAAGGATGATCCCGAGCCACTTGCCCACCAGGTATTCGCCACGGTGGATCGGCTTCACGAGTGTCATCTGGATGCGGCCCGATTCAATATCTCCGCCGATCGAACTGCAGGCCAGAATGATCGTGAGGAGTGACAGGATCAGGCCGGTGGCTCCGAGCGACCAGGTGAGCAGAAACTGCATCCGGTAGGCGAGCCGCTCCGAATGGTCGAGCAGCAGCGGCAGCGACGGAATCGCCACCACGAGCAGCAGCACCAGCACCAGGGTGCCCCGCATGCGGACCGCCTCCTCGACCACGGCGCGAGCAACGCCCACCACGCCCGTGGCACCGCCGAGTGCCCAGCGGATCACCGCGATCCCCAACAGCACGCCGATCACCATGGCCGTGATGCCGACGAGACCGGTCGCTTCCACCGGCCGCCCGAGGGCCACAAGTGACGCGATCACAAGACCATCGGCCACCACGATGGCGGCCAGCCACCGGAGGTTTCGCATCGATGCGGATGTCGCGCCTGCTCGTGTGGATGCCATCGACGTCACGGCTGCCGCCTGGTGAGGCTTTCAATGAGGTTGGAATCGACGCCTCCCGATGTGGAGTCGGGTGCCGATGCCGGGCGCGTCGTGTCGTCACGACCGACGACCGCCGCTTGGTCCGTGGCCTCAGGGCCCTTGAGAAACTCCGCCACGCTCCCCCCTGCCTTGGCCCCGCTCGTCTGCACGCCCTCGGCCCTCGCCCGCTCCACAATCTCCAGAAAGAGCGACTCCAGCCGTCGCCTCGGCCGCTCGACATCGATGTGGCCGATCCCCCGCCTGGCGAGCAGGTCGCGGACCTCGGCGACGACCTCCGCCGGCAGCGTGTCGCTGCGGATCGTCGTGCGATCCTCCTGCACGAGGAGCTCGTCGCATGTTCCCTCTGCCCTCACTCGGCCGCCAAACATGATGGCCACCCGGTCGCAGAGATCCTCCACGTCCGACAGTTGGTGGGTGCAGAGGAGCACCGTCTTGCCTCGCCGTCCGAGGTCGGCGATCACATCCTTGATCTGTCTCGCTCCCACCGGATCCATTCCGCTCGTCGGCTCATCAAGGATGAGAAGCTGCGGATCGTTGATCAGGCTTTGGGCCAGGCCAACCCGCCGCTGCATTCCCTTCGAAAACTCGCCAACGGGTCGATGGCCGACCGCGTCGAGGCCGACCATTTCCAGCAGCCGATCGATCCGTTCGCGGCGCACGCGCGATGGAAGCCGGAAGAGTCGGCCGTAGTAATCAAGGGTCTCACGCGCGGAGAGAAACCGGTAGAGATAGCTCTCCTCGGGCAGATAGCCGATGCGCTGCTTCGAGGCCACGTCGCGCGGCCGGCGGCCCAACACCGCGATGCGGCCCGAAGTGGGCGTCACGAGGCCGAGAATCATCTTGATGGTCGTGCTCTTGCCCGAACCGTTCGGGCCCAAGAGCCCGTAGATCTGGCCGCGGCGCACCTCGAGATCGATGCCCTCGACGGCCCGCACGCGGGGACGGAGCCAGAAATCCCGGAACGTCTTGGTGAGACCCACACACTTGATGTCGATCCCTGCGGCTGCATCAACCGCCTCAGGTTCTCTCGCCGTTTCGCCAGCGATCATCTGCCCCTCCTTGAACCGTCTCACTCGACCCGCACCCGATCAACGCCCGAAGCCGGCCTGCTTTTCCTTGAGCGACCGGATCTGCTCCTGCTGCCGCTCCTTTTGGATCACGGGATCGCGGTTGAGCTGGAGTTCGAGCTTGCCGGGCACCGTGTAGAACGTCTCGACGTCGCCGGTGAGGATGCTCTCCCGGGCGTCTTCCCAGAGCCGCGACAGGATGATGCGGGGGTTCCGCTCATACTGGGGGAGCAGTCGGGAAAACGTCTCGCTGTCGCCCTTGATCCGCTCCACCACCTGCGTGCGGTAAGTCTTGGCGGCGTTCACGACGCGGGCCACCTCGCCGCCGATCGACACCCCGTCGACCACCAGATCCCCGATCGCCGAATCGATCGCCTGCTCGGCGGCCGGAGCATCGCCGGTGCCTTCCTCGGAGGCCCGCTCGAATCGGTCGAGCAGGGCGAGCAGCCGATCGGCGCCTTCGCCCGCGGCCTCGCCCAGGATGCGGGCGCGATCCTGCTCGGCCGTCACGATCCGTTGTGACCGATCGGACTCGGCACTGGTCACGGCATCGAAACTCGCCATCACGCTCACCGGCGCCGACACCGTGTCGAGCGAGATCTGGTCGATCGTCAGCCCGGTGGCCATCTCGAGAAGGCGCCGTTGGGCCACCGCCGCGGCCACCTCCCGATTGACCACGCCCCGAAGAAGGTCGTCTGCCGAAAGCTGGGCCACGGCATGCACGATGCCCTGCTCCGCCGCACACTGCACCACCTGCCTCGCGAGCGTCGAGTCGCCGACATTCGTCACATACGCCACGGGCTCACTGACCCGGTAGGTCACCGTCCACTTGGCATGGGCGATGTTGAGGTCGCCGGTGATGAGCGAGCCGTCGCGCACGGGATGGAGGGGTCGGGCCTGGAGGCGGCGGCGCTGGTCGCGGGTCAGTGCCTCGTCGGTCTCGTTGGTCTCATACCAGAATGCCTCGTCGATCGTGAGCGTGGCGGGGCGGGTGTCGATCGTCACAACCTGCTCGATCGGAAACGGGGCCGCGAGGTAGGTGCCACGCTCCAGCACCTGCTCCCCCGGCTGGCCCACGAGTTCGCCAAAACGCAGCCGCAGCGCCACCTCGTTGGAACCGACACTGAAACTCCCGCTGAGGGCATACGCCGCCAGTGCCACCAGCATGGCCACCTTGAGGATGCCAAACCCGACCTTCAACGCCTCGGCCAGCGACTGCTGGGCCGGATCGAGCGGCTCCGGCTCGTTGCCGGATGGTGCGAGGCTCACCGGCGCATCACTCATCGACGACCCCCTGGCTGAAGCGATGGCTCAGGATAGGCCGCGGGCTTCGGGCCCTGGCCGGGATCGCGATTGAACCAGTCGAGAATCCCGAGACTGTCGGCGGAGAGCACGAAGGTCGTGTTGTGGTCGAGCATCTTCTTGAGCGCCTCCACCTTTCGAAGGAAGATCGCAAACTCCTCGTTGCGGGCGAAGCTCTCATACTCCTTCGACGCCTCCCGATCCCCCTGGGAGCGGATCGCCTGGGCTCGGCGCTCCGCGAAGGCAAGGATGCGATCCCGCGAACTCTGCGCCTCGCTGCGGATGGCCGAGGCCTGGGCCTGGCCCTCCTGAAGTGCGTTCTCCGCGAGCCGTTCGCGGGTCTTGATCATCGTTTCGAAGATCTTTTCGGTCGTCGACTCGGGAAGCACGATCTTGTAGATCCCGACGCTCTCCACCTTCAGTCCGTATCCCGACTTCGCCAGGGATGCCTCCAGGGTCGCCTTGGCCTCGTCTTCGATCGCGGACAGCTTCAGGCGATCGCGGTCGAGATTGACGAGTTCGTCGAGCCGGTAGCGGCTGATGATCCCGCGGATCTCGCGAAGACGGCTCGAGAGCTGCCGAGAGGCCTCGGCCGGATCCTTGAGCGTCACGTAAAACTCGAGCGGGTTTTCGATCCGCCAGGTCAGGTAGGTGCGGACGATCACGCTCTTGCCGTCGGCCGTCTGCAGTTCCTCAAGCTTGTCTTCGAGCAGTTGGATGCGCTTGGAGTAGTGCGTGACCTTGTGGATGGGCCATGGCAGCCTCCATTTGAGCCCTGGCGTGTCCTGCACGCTGCCCTGGTCGGCGCGGTCGAAGGTGGTGCGCACCGCCACCTGGTCGTAGCGAAGCTGGTAAAGAAACATGTACGACACGAGGGCCGCGGCGATCGCCAGACCGGCGAGAATCGTGAATGAGTTTTTCATGGCTGCCATTCTCCGGGCCGGCGGTCTCTGCCGGCCATTGACGTGTCATTGGCCGAGGAGTGTGTCGAGGGCCGAGGTCGGGTCGCTGAAGTCCATCTGCAGGATCGGGAGATCCCCCTGGTCGCCGGCGATGATGAACTTGCGGCGGTCGGCGAGACCGTCGGCGAGTACCTCGAGAAAGCGTCGTACCCGGTAGTAGGTGGGCGACTTCTCAAAGGCGAGCAGTTCGCCGGTAAATCGCTCCCGCGCACTTCGTTCCCCGACGGACTTCGTCCAGCGATAGCCCCGTGCGGCATGGATGAGTTCGGCCGCCTCGCCTCGCGCATCGCCCAGCAGGCCTTCAATGTCGAGCTCCTGGGTGGCGATCCGGCGGCGGAGCGCGTCGTCGGCACCCGATGCGGCCTCCGAACGCAGCGCATCGAGTTCGAGGATCGCGGCGTTGATCCGATTGCTCCGCTCGACCGAACCGGCCACCTTGGCGAGCGTCGCCACGGCGTCCTTGCGGCCCTCCTGGATCAGCGTTTCTCGACGCTGCTGGGCTCCGATCTGCCGGTGGAAGGCACGGGCCACCTTGCCTCCGGGAGGCTGGAGCGCCGTCACCGACACGCCGATCACGTCAAGCCCGAGACCCAGCCGGTCGGCCCGCTCCTGCACCACCTGCTGGATCTCGCCGCCGGCCTCGCTGCGGCCCCGCGAGAGGAGGCCGTCGAGGGTGTGACTGGCGAAGTAGCGGCTCGCCTCCTGCTCCACAAGCGCCTCGAGCGCCTCCTTGGGGGTCACGGCCCCGCTGAGATACTCCAGCAGGTCGCGAACCCGGTAGGTGACGACGAGATCGGATGCGACAACGGCCAGGCCGGAGGTGGCGGCACCCGACGACGAGGCATCGAGGACGGCCGGGTAATACTCCATGCCGAGCGTGTCGGTTCGGTCGTCGCCGGTGCTCCACAGGATTGCCTGGGCGTTGGCCATCCGGCTGGTCGGGTCGCTCGACACGAACACCTGAAGGACACGGCCGACCGGATAGGTTTCGGCGGTCTCGATCGGCCAGGGAAGCTTGACATGGATGCCAGGGCCTCGAGCGGGCCCTTGCACGGCGCCACATCGCAGCACGATGCCGGATTCATCGGGCCCGACGACGACCAGCGTCGAGAGCCCCAAAAGCACCGATGCCGCCACGAGCGAGAGCGGCGTGATCGACCTGCCGAGGAGGCGAAACAGCCAGCTTCGCGACACCTCCACACCAAACTGGTAGTGGATCAGGTCGCCCACCACCTGACCGAGCGACTCGGGCGCGGTGAGGAGACCGAGCACGCGGCTGTCGAATGCAGGCCGTGGCACTTCTCCTGGTCGCTTCGGCCGGTAGGCCTCCAACAGTCCGGTGAACAGGATCTCGACCCCGATGAGCATCATCGCAGCGGGCACCGCGATGGCGATCACGCGAAACAGCGACGTGTCGTCGAGCACGGCAGCGACCGCGGCCGCCACGAGCACAAGCCCCATCACCGCCACACAGCTCATCAGGTAGCTGGCCCCTCCACGCAGGAGCTGCCAGGATCGAACGCGGGTGTAGCCGCTGATCCATCGCGCCGCGAGGAAGGCCACGAAGGCGATACCGGCGGCCACGAACATGATCACGACGGGACTCGCCCCGGCCCGCACGCCCGCCGTCGACCCATCGGCACCAACCACCCGCCAGAGGAGCACTCCGCCCGACGTGACCAGATAGGCGGCAACAAGGAGGCTCACGCCCGACAAGCCCCATCCAAGCAGCATGGCAAGCCGCTGACGGGCACGAACGAGGTCGTCGGAGAGCTCGCCAAACAGCACGGACGACGCGGCGTCATGCGTCGAGAGCTTCTCGGCCGCGAGGGCCTCGCGTCGCTCGGCGTCGTACTGCGTGTAGAGAAGGGCCAGCACGATCCAGATCGGGACCCCGCCGAGCATGTGCCACGCAGCTGCCTGGATGGCTGGGCTCTGTGCCCACAGCCCCACGAGCGCCGTCACCGCGGAAAGGGCCACCTGGATGGCGAGCCCCACGATGGCGGCGGTCATTCCGCGGCGGTAGACGAGGTGATCTTCGGTCACGATGGGTCCGGCGGAAGGGTCGCCGTCGGCACGGGAACTGGCTGCTGAAACCCGGATGCTCGAGGGCCTTTCTCGAGACGGTCAAGTTTACCACCACCCGCCGTGGCTGATGGCAGCCACAAAACCCCTACCACCGGGATTACCGGGACGCCCGTGGTTGGTAAGGTGGTCGCCAATCCCCGATCCCGTGGACCGACCATGACCATTCTGGCCATCGCCCGCAACGCGTGCCTCGAATCGATCCGCCAGCCGGTCTTCATCGTGCTGGTGCTCGCCGGTGTGCTGGCGCTGGTGCTCAATGTGAACCTCGCCGCATTCACGATGGAGGATGACACCAAACTCTTCGTCGACCTGGGCCTGAGCACCGTCTTTCTTGACGGCCTTCTTCTGGCGGCGTTCACGGCGACACGGGTGCTGACTCGAGAGATTGAAAACCAGACGGTGCTCACCGTCGTGAGCAAGCCGGTGCCGAGACCGGCCCTGGTGATCGGCAAATACCTCGGCGTGGTCGTTGCGCTCGCCGTGGCCTATGTCTCGCTCGCCGCCACCTTGCTGCTCGCCGTGCGGAACCGCGTGCAGGCGGGCGCGACGGCCGAGGATGCCTTCGACCCCGTGGTGATCACGTTCTCGCTCCTCTTTCTCGTGCTCGCCGTCGGAGGCTCCGGGCTCGTCAACTATCTCTTTCGCCGACCCTTTCCAAGCATCTTTGCGGTGAGTCTTGCGGCATGCCTCGTGGCCGCGCTCGGGCTGGTGTGGTGCATCGGACGCGACTGGAGCTTTCAGAGCCCTTCCATCGAATGGAACACCCAGCTCATGCTGGCGATCGTGCTCGTGTTCGAGGCGGTTGCCGTCTTGGCCGCGGTGGCGATCGCACTGTCGACGAGGCTCGGCCAGATGGCGACGCTCGTCGGCTGCCTGTCGGTGTTTCTCGTCGGTCTCGTGAGCGAGTATTTTCTCGGCTCGGTGGTCGCCGACGGCAACCGGCCGGCGATGCTCCGTTGGCTCTGCTGGCCGCTCTACGCATTGATCCCGAATCTCCAGTTCTTCTGGATGGCCGACGCCCTCTCCCAGGGCCAGGCGATCACCCTCCAGCATGTGGCGACCGTGTCGCTCTATGCCCTGTTCGTCGTCGGAGGCATGCTCAGCCTCGCGGTGCTGCTGTTCCAGGAGCGGGATGTCGGCTGATCTGGCAGCCATAGACCGGGATCTGCCAGTCCAAGCCCAAGGCCGTCAGGCCTGGGACACGCGCCGCAACGACGCCAGACGCCGTTGGTTCGTTGAACCCCACCACGCCTAGAGCGCGTCTGAGATACGTGTATCGCCGGCTCGGGGGCGGCAAAAGTCTCGTCGCCGGGGCGAGGATACGCCCAAGGCTCCTCGAGCGTTCGCCGACCCCCTCGCCTACCCGCTCAGGATTATCAACTCGTCGCTCCACGTAGCGGAGATGCGCTCTAACACACCCCATGTGCCGCCATGCCGGTCCCACGGCTCACGCCGTTGGGCTTCCACCGGCATCTCGTCGCACCATCTCGTCCAAGCCCAAGGCCGTCAGGCCTGGGACACGCGCCGCAACGACGCCAGACGCCGTTGGGCTTCGACGCGGGCACCGGCGTTGGGGACTACCCACGGGCGCTCGACGCTTCGGCCCGCTCGAGTTCCTCGCCGCAACGGACGAGGCGGGCGGAGTTGAACACCACGATCAGTCCGCTCACCACATGGAGCATGGCCGCAAGCACCGGCGATACGTAGCCCGCCGCGGCGAGGGCCAGGAAGCCGATGATGAACGCGCCACCGATCGCCATGTTCTGACGGATCACACCGATCGTCCGCCTCGACAGCTCGATCAGGAACGGCACGCGATTGAGGTTGCTGTTGAGCAGGGCGATGCTGGCGGAATGGATCGCCACATCGCTGCCGGCGGCCCCCATCGCGATCGAGATATCACCCGCTGCAAGGGCCGGTGCGTCGTTCACGCCGTCACCGATCACGGCCACGCGATGACCCTGGGCCTTGAGCGCGTCGACCGTTTCGAGTTTTTCATGCGGCAGCACCTCGGCGCGGTATTCGCGGAAGTGCATCTGGTCGGCCACCCGCTTGGCCACACTCTGACGATCGCCCGTCAGAATCACGAGGCGCTTCAGACCCAGCGTGCGAAGGCGATCGACCGCCTCGGCGGCCTCGGGCCGTGCATTGTCCTCGAGACCGATCCATCCGAGGAGTTTCCCGTCCTGGGCGACGACCAAGACACTGAGCCCTTCCGTGTCTTCGCTCCGCTGGAGCGACTCGACCATCGCCGCCTCGCCGGCAGTGAGTGGTCCATCGGTCCCGGCCAGCCAGGCAGCCCGCCCCACGGTCACCCGGCGGCCGTCGACCACCGCCACGACTCCGCGTCCGGGCACCTCCTCGAAGGACTCGGGTCGAACCAGCGGCAGGTTGGCCCGACGAGCCATCTCGGTCACGGCCCGGGCCACGGGATGGCGGCTGTCCTGCTCCGCAGAGGCGGCGATCCGTAAGAGATCGCCGCCATCGACGCCGTCGGCGGGCGCAAGACGGGTCACCGCCAGGATGCCGGTCGTGAGCGTGCCGGTCTTGTCGAACACGATCGCCGTGAGATTCCGTGCAGCCTCGAGGGTCACCACGCTCTTGACGAGAACCCCGAGCCGGGCCGCCGCGGACAGCCCGGCCACCATGGCCGTCGGTGTCGCCAGGATCAAGGCGCTCGGGCAGGCCACCACGAGCATGGCGATGGCCCGGCTGAAGGCCGTGGTCGGGTCTTTCTTGAGCGCGAAGAAGAGCACGACGCCCACAAGCATGAGCACCGTTGGCGTGTACCACACCGCATAGTGATCGACGAGCCGCATGATCGGCGTGCGGGTTCGTTCGGCCTGAAGGATCAAATCCTGAACCCGACCGAGGAGCGTGTCGGCGCCTGCCTTCGTCACCTCCACGTCGAGCGCCCCCGTGAGGTTGATCGTGCCCCCAAAGACCTCGTCACCGGCCGCCTTGTCGGCTGGAAGCGACTCGCCCGTGATGCTCGCCTGATTCACGGTGCTGGTTCCGGCCCGAACGGCCCCATCGGCGGGAACGGTGTCGCCGGGCAGGATCCTGACGAGATCACCCGGCCGGAGCTGTTTGGCTTCCACCGTCTCCTCACGGCCATCGGCCAGCACACGGTGCGCCTTCGTGGGAGCGAGCTTGATGAGCGACTCGATGCTGGCCTGCGCACCGATCGCCGTGCGCTTCTCGATGAGTGAGGAGAGCGTCATGAAGAGCGCCACCGACGCACTCTCGAGATAGTTCCCCGAGGCCGCCGCCCCAAACACCGCCAATGCCACGAGCGCGTTCATGCCGACCTGACCACGGAAGAGATCGCGCAGCGCCACAGCCACGAGCGGCAGCCCGAGAAGGGCCGACGCAGCCGCGGCCGGCACCGCGGGATAAAAATCCTTCGTCCAGAGCAGTCGCGCCACGAGCGAACAAACCAGGAGCGTCGCTCCTACGAGCGTGGCCGCGATCTGGACCCGGATCACGCGATTCACGGCGGCGTCATCGGCGCCCGGATCAACGGGGGCGGAGCCTGCGTCGCGGGTGATGGTGGCGGTCGCCATGCCGTCAACTATAGCCCGCACAAAAAAACCGCGGCCGCCCGAAGGCGGCCGCGGCATGCTTCAACCGTACGGGGTGAGCCACAGTTCACTGGGCGCCGGAAATCTGATCCGTCCGAAGGCGACGGGTCCACACCTGGGCCGAAATCTCCTGGTAACCCTCAGGGCCGATCACGCCGGCCGCGTTGTTACCGATGAAGCCGTCGCCCTTGAGGGTGTCCTCACCGCTTGCGGCCGTGGTCACCGTATCCTGCACCTTCTCAACGTGGCCGTCGGCGAAGAGGAGCGGGGCATGACCACCCGTGCCTTGGGCCGTCTTCGGCTGATGCAGTGGCGCGATGGCCGCGAAGTTGTGGATCATCGTGCCAGCGCCGGGCACGTCGGCCGTGATGTTGGTGTTGGCCACGTTCATCCCGGTGGTAAACCGGTCAACGAGCACGTCGTTCAACTTCACGATCGTGGTGCCGGCGAAGGTGTTCATGTCGCCCATCGCAGCAGTCGACGCACCGGCTGCGGCGCCGACGGTCACCGCGGACGCACGGCCTGGACCCATGAGGGCCACTCGTGAGGCCGAGGTGTTGCCCTGAGTGAGATGGTTGTCGCTCAGCGGACCATCACCATCGCCAAGGCCGGACGAACCGGGAGCATAGCCACCGGTATCACGAGGATCGCCGCGCACAAACGACCATGTCGTGACGTAGTTCGTGTTGTTGCCCGCATCCCACACTTCCTTTTGGGCACCGGATGAGCCGCTCAACAGCGCGTTGAGAGCGAGGGTCGCCGCGGTTGGCGTTGCCGTCACCCAACGGCCACCCAGAGTTCCCGTCACGTACTCACCGTCGTTGTTGCTGCCACGAGCGCCCATGTAATCAGCCGCGGCAAGATTCACCTTGTTGCGGTTGCCCTGGTCAAGAGCCTTGCCAGGCTGCGCGACCTTGAGCGTGATCAGGTCGGCGACCCAGCCGTAGTTGCGGGCATCGCCGTCAAGCGTGTGCGTAAAGGCGCCCGAGGTGTAGGTACCGTTGTTCGAGTTCTTGTACAGCTCAAAGCCACGCCCGAAGCTGGACATGTTGCTGGCACTACCCGAGGCGTTGGCGGCCGAACGGGCTGACGACAGAGCGGGCAGCAGCAAGGCCACCAGCACGCCAATGATGGCGATCACGACGAGCAGTTCGACGAGCGTGAAGCCGCGCCGACTGCGAGCATTCAGAGAAGTCATGGTTTTCGTTCCAGGAGGGAAGGGACACACGGGGGGATGGCTTGGCACCACGATTCGGCAGGCCGAAAATCGGGCGTAAGACCTAGTACGTTGCTTCATCCACAATGGATCATTCGGGATGAAAAAAACTCATTCGAGACTCTTGCCCCTGCGTCGGAAATCCTACCCTCCAAAAAAGCAAAACGCGATTCTCGCCGCTGTTTTTTCTCCATTCACCACTCTGGCGAGGGGGTCCTGTCGCCTCAGAATGAGAATCGTGCCGTTATCCCTTTCCTGACCGTTCGATCTGGCAGGTGCCGTCGACGCACCGACCACCGAGCCGGTACCGGTTTCGGGCAACGGCGGCATAGAGCCAGGACCACCCGGGCAGCGTTCCTGGAACATGGAGGGGCAGGGCCAGGGGCCAGAGGAGCGGCAGGGCACGTGAGAGGTGCCGCACGGCTGCCGCCCCTCCCCAGGCCCGTCCCTGCCGATCGACGACCATCATCTCCCGCATCAGGGCCTCCCGTGAGAGCTCCGGGAAGTCCTGGGCCACCTCGGGCTCGTGCAGGGAGCGAAAAACCAGACGCCCGAGCCAGTCGAGCCGGCGGAGCATGGCAACCTGCCCGCGACAAAACCGGCATTCCCCGTCGTAGAGCACGGTGTCGCGGGCTGGCCTCGCGCTTGTGTGAATGGCTTCGCCGGCGCTGTCCATGCCCATCACCCGGCTGACTGCCGCAACGGCCGCGGCACGGCGACTAGTAATGACGCCCCACGTGGGCCGCCGAACTGCCGGCCGAAAAACCCTTGATGTTCCCGAAGTGGAGGATGCTCACCGCGCCCACGGAAATCAGCGTCCATGGGGCCCAGTCGGGAGCCGAAAACGTCTTCGCCGGCCCCTTCCCGTCGATCGGCAGCAGCACGGCCGAGTCGACCAACAGCATCTCCAGGCCGACGACGCATGCAAATACACCTGCCGCCAACAGCACACTCCGCGTCATGGTCGCTCTTCTCCGACGTGGCTCCACCTGCCGACGATCCACCTTCGCTCGGCGTCGCCGACACGATCAGAGGTGAGCATCGGCCGCCCGTGCCATTGCCCATGAATCACCTGCAGGAGCGGGAGGCCGCTGACGATTGCACCGATTGCATCGACCACGAAGGCCGACGCCTGCTCTCGGATGAACGTGCCTCGCTCATCATCAGCCCTCGGCCGCACTTGGCTCGGCCGTCTCGGGCGGGCTCGGCCGTGAGGCGCGACGGTCGGCATCGGTCCCAGGAACGAGTTGCGGTGCATCGGTCGCGGCATCGACGATCGCCTTGAGTTCGGCCCCGTCGATCACCTCACATTCCATCAGACGCCGGGTGACCGACTCGAGGGCGACCCGTCGGGTTTCGATGATCCGGCGCACCTTCGCCATCGCCTCATCCACGATGCGACGCACCTCTTCGTCGATCTCTCGGGCCGTCTGTTCGCTGTGGCCCCGCGCGGCCCCCAGATCGGCCCCTGCACCCGCGAGAAATGGCGAGCGATTGCTCTCCCGATAGGTCACCCGGCCCAGCCGGCTCATCCCGTAATCCATGACCATCGACCGGGCGATCTCACTGGCCCGCTCGAGGTCGTTCTGGGCGCCGGTGGAGACGTCGGCATAGACGGCCTCCTCGGCGATCGTGCCGGCGAGGAGCACCTGAATGCGGCTTTCGAGTTCGCTCTGCGTGAGAAGGTAGCGGTCATCTTCGGGCCGCTGCATCGTGTAGCCCAACGCCGCGAGTCCGCGAGGGATGATCGACACCTTGTGGACCGGGTCGGTGTTTGGAAGGCAGTAGGCGACCAGGGCATGGGCGGCCTCGTGATAGGCCACCCGCTTCTTCTCGTCTTCGTGGATGACCCGCTTCTTCTTTTCGAGGCCGGCGGTCACCCGCTCCACCCCTTCGTTGAACTCGTCCATGCCGACCGACGACTTGTCTTTTCGGGCCGCCAGCAGGGCTGCCTCGTTGACCAGATTGGCGAGATCGGCCCCCACGAAGCCCGAGGTGATCCTCGCCACCTGGCCGAGATCCACGGCCGGGTCGAGCTTCACATTGGCCACGTGGACGCGCAGGATCGACTCGCGACCGCGCACGTCGGGTCGATCGACGAGCACATGGCGATCAAAACGCCCGGGTCGCAGCAGTGCCGGGTCGAGCGTTTCAGGCCGGTTCGTCGCCGCCAACACGATGACCCCGGAGTTGCTTCCGAAGCCGTCCATCTCCACGAGCAGCGCGTTGAGTGTCTGCTCCCGCTCGTCGTGACCACCGACCACGCTCGTGCCACGGGTCTTGCCGAGTGCGTCGAGTTCGTCGATGAAGATGATGCAGGGGGCCTTCGCCTCCGCCTGCTGAAACATGTCGCGCACCCGCGCCGCCCCGACACCGACGAACATCTCCACGAAGTCGCTGCCCGACAGGCCGAAGAAGGGAACCCCCGCCTCGCCGGCGATCGCCTTGGCGAGGAGGGTCTTGCCCGTGCCCGGCGGGCCGACGAGCAGCACACCCTTTGGGATGTGACCACCGAGCACCTGGTATTTCTCGGGGCTCCGCAGAAACTCCACCACCTCCCGGAGTTCTTCCACGGCCTCGTCGATCCCCGCCACGTCCTCGAACGTGATCCCGAGATCCTCCTGGGCATACATCTTGCCCCGGCTTCGACCGAAAGCCATCGGGCTGCCGGCCCCACCGATCCGCCGAAGCATCATGAAGAAGAGCGCGCCAAACAAACCGGTCAGGAAGAGCATCGGAAGCCAGTTCTTCCAGACGCTCGGCGGATCCTCGTACCGGAACGGCACCCCGTGCTCCTTGAGGAGCTTCATGAGGTCGCCCTCCGAGTTTTCGCTGGGGAGCTTGGCCACGCGAAACCGTCGCTCCCCCCCAGCCACCTCGGCGAGGCCTGGACGCCTTGGCTTGACCTCCTCCTCGGGCCCCTCTTTCGACGCCTCAGGGGCGCCGCGCACCCTGCCAGACACCTGGAAGGCACCGATCACCACATCGCCGAGATCGCCATAGCGGAGGGCTGGCGGTTCGCCTCCCGCGGCCTGCCCCACCGCGATGTAGCGAGCGTCGCCGTCGGCCTGAAACGCCTCGATGAGTCGCTCGAGATCGGTGTAGGTGAGCTCCAGGTCGGGGGTGACGCTCACCAGACTGAGTGCAAAAAGGCTCGCGACTCCAGCCGCCACCACAAACCAAACCACACTGCCCCCCAGGGCAGGCTTTCGTTCGCTGGGGCGCTTCTGGGGGTCTCGTTTCTGTGGCATGCAAGGGATTCGGCTGCAACCGTGCTCCTGGGACGACAACGACTCCCTGCATCGTAAGCCGCAGCGAAACCCGCGACAAACGCCCGCGCGTGGCCAGAGTCCTCCGGCGTTCCGCCCTGCCACCCGCTTTTCTGCGGCGTTTTCCGGTGGAAGTTCACGCATGCCCCTTCTAGACTGCGGCAATCGTTTCTCGGCCAATTTCCCCACGTGCCCACCCCATGCCGACCCACGTCCACGCCCACGCTCCGGTGGGCGAACCCGATCCGGCGATGCGATCGCCCACCCTTCGGGGTGGGGCGCGGCCGCTGCGAGTGGCCGTGCTCGGCTCGACCGGAAGCATCGGGACGAGCACGCTCGACGTGATCGCCTCGGCGGAAGGCCGATTCGAGGCATGGCTCCTGGCCGCCCACACGAGCGTCGCTCCGCTCATCGAACAGGCCCGGCGCTTCCGGCCTGCCTGGGTCGTCGTGGTCGACGAGGCGGCCGCCGCCACCCTCAACCCTGCCGACGTGCCGTCGGGCACTCGCCTGGCTGTCGGGGCGCGTGCGCTCGAAGACCTCGTCGCGTCCGACGAGGTGGATCGAGTCGTGTCGGCGATCGTCGGCGCCGCTGGCCTGCGAAGCACCTGGGCAGCCGTCACGGCCGGCAAGACCGTGGCTCTCGCGAACAAGGAAACGCTCGTCATGGCCGGGCCGCTCGTGATGGCGGAGGCCCGTCGCCGCGGGGCGACCATCCTGCCGGTCGACAGCGAGCACTCCGCCATTCACCAGGCCCTCCAGTCGGGGCGTGTCGATGAGGTGCGCCGCATCGTGCTCACCGCGAGCGGCGGACCATTTCGCCGACGGCCGAAGGCAACGCTCGCTGACGTGACCCCCGACGAGGCGCTTCGGCACCCGACATGGTCGATGGGCCGGAAGATCACGATCGACTCGGCGACGATGATGAACAAGGCGCTCGAACTGATCGAGGCCCGCTGGCTCTTCGAGGTGCCGGCGGAGAAGCTTGCCGTCCTGGTCCATCCACAGTCGATCGTCCATTCCCTGGTTGAGTTCATCGATGGATCGGTGATCGCCCAGCTCAGCCCGCCGGACATGCGGCTGCCGATCCAATACGCGCTCACGCACCCAGCGCGAACCGATGGCCCGGCCCGACGAATCGATTTCACATCGACGATGACACTCGAGTTCGAGCCTCCCGACCTGGAACGGTTTCCGGCCGTGGGGCTCGGTCATGCCGCCGCCGCCCGTGGCGGCACGGCGGGCGCGGTGCTCAATGCGGCCAACGAGGAGGCCGTGGCCGGCTTCCTTGCGGGACGGCTTCGGTTCACCGACATTGCCGCCGTGTGTGCGGAGGTGTTGGAGAGGCATCCGTTCGATGCCACCCCGTCACTCGACGAGGTTGTGCGACTTGATGAGTGGGCGAGGCAGGAGGTTGCGACGTGGGCGAATGGCTGATGATGAGTCCTGTGGTCGGCGCCGGCGCGCTGGCGTGGTTTGCCACACCGGCAAACTGGCTGGTCGTGCTCCAGGTGGCAGGGGGCCTCGGATTCGTGATTTTCGTCCACGAACTCGGCCACTTTCTCGTCGCCAAGGCGTGCGGCGTGAAGTGCGAGAAGTTCTTTCTCGGCTTCGACGTCGGCGGAATAAAGCTGCTCAGCTTCCGTCGCGGCGAGACGGAATACGGCATCGGCATCCTGCCACTCGGCGGCTACGTGAAGATGCTCGGCCAGGACGACAACCCGGCCGCGGCCGCGGAGGAGGCCCAGCGGGCCAAACTCTCCGGCGACCTTCCCTCCGAGCCGGTGGCCGGGCCGCATCCTGAATGGGATCCCCGCAGTTACCCGGCGCAGAGCGTGCCCGAGCGCATGGCCATCATCTCGGCCGGGGTCGTGATGAACGTCATCTTTGCCGTGCTGATGGCATCGCTGGCCTACGGCCTCGGTGTGCGCGAGATGACCTGCACGCTGTCGAGCGTCCGCACCGGCGGTGCCGCCTGGCGGGCCGGCCTGCGCACGGGGGACGAGATCGTGGCGATCGGCGGACGCCGCAATCCCATCTTCAACGACCTCCGGCATGGCGTGACCGTCGGCAGCGTGCAGGATGGGATCGAGTTCGCCATTCGACGACCATCGGACGACTCCACGAAAACGCTCGTGCTTCGGCCCGACACCGATCTCGGCGCACCGACGATCGGCGTGACGAGCCCCTTCTCGCTCTCCCTGCCTTCCGACATCTCCCGAGGCCTCGCCGGGGCGGCCGCCCTGGCGGAGCCGGCCTTCGAGGCCGGAGACACGATCCGCGCGGTCGACGGCGTGGCCGTGAGCACCTATGCCGAGCTCCTCGCGGCCCTCTCAACCAAACCCGACGCCGCCGTATCGCTCACCGTGGACCGCACAGCCTCCACGGCAGGTGGCACGTCGGGCTCGACCGAGGTGACGATCACACTGCCGCCGCAGCCGCGACTCATCACCGGCATGAACATGACCCCGCTTGCGATCAAGGCGGTGCAGGCTGATTCCCCGGCTGCCGAGGCGGGCATCACGGCTGGTGAGCGGCTCACGGCCGTCGATGGTGAGCCCATCGGCGACCCCCTCGCCCTCGACGATCGCCTGCAACGGCGAGCCGGCTCGGTCGTGAGCCTCACGCTGGTGGGCTCGTCGGGTGACGAACGGCGGGTGGAGGTTCGTCCACGAGCGGTGACCTGGCGGGATGACGAAACCGCCGGTATCGGAAGCCCCGTCTCCATTGCATCGCTGGGACTGGCGATTCCGGTCGATGCCCTGGTCGCCGCCGTTGAACCAGACAGTCCGGCATCGAAGGCCGGGATCGTTGCGGGAGACCGCATCGTGAAGGCCACCGCCGTCGCGCCGGATGACAAGCCGGATCCACAGGCCGGGATCGATCTTTCACCGGATCAACCCAGCTGGCCCATCGTGGCCTCGGCGATCCAGCAGTTGCCTCGGGGCACGACGCTCGCGCTCGATGTGGAATCGGTCTCCGGGGATACCCGAGTCGTGACACTCGAGCCTGTCGCTGCAGCCGGCCGCTTCATCGTCGACCGCGATCTTGTGTTTGATCCGGTCTATGAGACCGTCCGTGCATCGTCGGTGGGTGATGCCCTCCGGCGGGGAGCCCGGAAGGCCAAGGAAGACCTCTTCATGGTGTATGGGTTCCTCGGGAAGCTCTCGAAGCGGGAGATCAGCCCGCGGCTGCTGGGTGGCCCGATCGAAATTGCCAAGCAGGCGGGCCGTTCGGCCAACGAGGGCTTCGGGCGACTGCTGCTGTTTCTCACGATGCTCTCCGCCAATCTCGCAGTCGTGAACTTTCTCCCGATTCCGGTGCTCGACGGCGGTCACATGGTGTTTCTCACCTACGAACTCATTCGAGGAAAACCAGCAAGCGAGACGGTGGTGGGCCTGTTGAGTTACCTCGGACTCGCCCTGATCCTGTCGCTCATGTTTTTTGTCTTCGGTCTCGATCTTGGGCTGATTCCACGACGGTAGCCACTGGGAGCTGCGGATGGCCGATGGGAACGATGCTCCGAGCCTTGGCGACGATGACCTTCCACGGCCATCGGCCGCCTGCGGTGAAGAGACCTCGCTCGACCAGCGGCTCGCCTGCCTCGCCCGCACGCCCGTCCTCCTGATTGCCACCGATTACGACGGCACGCTTTCGCCGATCGTCGATGACCCCGCGGACGCGGTGCCCCTTCGCGAATCCATCGTGGCGCTCCGCACCCTCGCGGCGCTGCCCAACACCCATGTCGCCGTCATCTCGGGCCGATCCCTCGCCGACCTCGCCCTGCTGAGCGGACTCGATGAACGGGTGATGCTCGTCGGCTCCCATGGAAGTGAGTTTGACCACGACTTTGTCCGGTCGCTCACCGCCGAACAGACGGAGCTTCGTCGCCGCCTGCTCGAAGAAACCCGACGCATCGCCGAAAACAGCCCGGGTTTCCGCGTGGAGCCAAAGCCGGCGAGCGTGGCATTTCACTTTCGTGCCGTCGAGCCGGCCACGGCCGATCGCGCCGTGTCGGAGCTGCTCTCGGGCGCCGCCAGGTGGGAGGGTGTCGGGATCAAGCATGGCAAGAAGGTGGTGGAGTTTGCCGTCGTCCATACCTCGAAAGGCGACGCCATCGACACGATCCGCCAACGGGTCGGCGCCGGGGGTGTCGTCTATCTCGGCGACGATGTGACCGACGAGGATGCCTTCGCCCGACTCCAGGGTCCCGACCTCGGCATCAAGGTGGGCGATGGGACGACGCTGGCGGGATTTCGTCTCGACAACCCGCTCGAGGTGGCCCGTTTTCTGGCGCGGCTGGCGATGGCGCGTGAACAGTGGCTTGCCGGTGCCGCCATCGTGCCGATTGAGCGGCATGCCATGCTCTCGGACGGTCGCGTGATCGCGCTGGTGGCCCCCGGGGCGAAACTCGCCTGGATGTGTGCCCCGCGAATCGACGGCCCAGCCCTGTTCGCCGATCTGCTCGGCGGGCCGAGCGCCGGGCATTTCACGGTGCGTCCCGTCGGTGGCGGCGAGGGCGTGTCGCGGTATGAAGGCGATTCCCTCGTCTTGATCACGGAATGGCCGCAGGTGAAGGTGACTGATTTCCTCGACTGCTCCGCGGGCCGTCCGACCCAACGGGCTGGCCGCACCGATTTTGTGCGGCTCATCGAGGGCTCCGGGGAGGTGCAGATCACGTTCGCACCACGGCTCGACTTCGGCCGCACACCGACACGCCTCGTGGTCCGCGAGGGCGGCCTCGAGATCGACGACACGATCGACCCCATCGTGCTGCGGACGCCCGGGGTGCTGTGGGACCTCCGGGAAGACGGCGCCCATCACACGGCGGTGGGCACGGCACGGCTGGACGACGGGCCGCTGCGTCTGGAACTCCGCTACGGCACCGGAACCCTGCGGGATCACCAGTCGCTCTCGCCCGACGTGCGTCATCGGCTCACCCGTGACTACTGGGTGTCGTGGGCATCTCGCCTCGCGGTGCCGGGCCGCCATGCTGATCTCGTGCGGCGCAGCGCCCTGGTGCTCAAGGGGCTGTGCTACGGCCCGTCGGGCGGCATCGCAGCGGCGGCCACCACCAGCCTTCCCGAACATCTCGGCGGTGTTCGCAACTGGGACTATCGCTACTGCTGGCTTCGCGATGCGGCGATGTCGGCCACGTCACTCGTGAAGCTCGGATCGTTTTCCGAAGCGATGGCATTTCTCGACTGGATGCTCGGGGTGATCGATCGGGCCGACGCCCCGGATCGACTGATGCCGCTCTACACGGTGGGCGGCGCCGAGGTCGGCGCCGAGGCCGAGATCGCCGAACTCTCCGGCTATGGCCAGAGCCGACCGGTTCGGATCGGCAACGCGGCCAGGGGGCAGGTGCAGCTCGACGTGTTCGGACCGATTGCCGAACTCGTCTGGCAGCTCCTGCTGGCCGAGGCCCCGCTCTCCTCGGAGCATGTGCGGCTCGTCGAAGCGACCGTGCGTGCCGTCGAGGCCCGATGGCACGAGCCCGATCACGGCATCTGGGAGATTCGAAAGCCTCGGCGTCACCACGTGCACTCCAAGGTGATGTGCTGGCTCACGGTCGACCGAGGCATCCGGATTCTCGAGCAGTTTCTCGACCGCAGGCGCCCTGCCTGGGAGGAACTGCGGGAGACGATCGCCACCGACATCCTGGCCCATGCGTGGAACGCCGACGTCGGCTCGTTCACCGCCGCCTACGATGCTGACGACCTCGATGCCGCCGCCCTCACCGTTGGCCTCACGGGTCTCGTTCGCTGCACCGACCCACGATTCGTGTCGACGGTCACGGCAGTGGAGCGTCATCTCCGCGATGGGCCGACGGTCTATCGCTACATCAGCGACGACGGGCTTCCTGGGCGCGAGGGTGGTTTTTTTCTCTGTGCGTCATGGCTCGTCGAGGCCCTGCATCGCTCCGGGCGCTGGTCCGACGCCGAGTCGCTGTTCGAATCCATCGTGGCACTCGCCGGCCCGGAAGGCCTTCTTCCGGAACAATACGATCCGGCCAGCGGCCGCACGCTCGGCAACCATCCCCAGGCCTATTCGCACATCGGCATCATCGAGAACGCCATCACGCTCTCGACATCACCGTGACCGACGACGGCACCTCGCGGCCACGGCGCCGACGGCCACGCTGAGCAACGCCCACGACGACGGTTCGGGCACCGCGGTGATGGTGGCCCCGTGGAGCCCATTGTCGATATTGTCGCCTTGCTGCGCATTGTAGCCGGCGTAGCCGGTGATGAAGCCCGTGGCACTGGCCTTGATGGCGCTCTGGTTGAGCGTCCACTTGACCGTTGCCGTGCTCTCACTGGCGATGCCGATCATGTAGACGGTATTGGGCGAGAGCGACCAGTTGAGATTCGTGAACTCGTAAAACGTGGAGAGGCTATCACTCAAGATCGAGTTGCTGTAGGTGGCCGACACGAGTGCCGATCCCGTTTTGAAATAGGCATTCGGTGAGCCCGTGGCCTCGTGAAGCCTGAGCGTGAAGTCGGCCGTGCTGAGGCCGTTGCGGTTGATTTGGAGGCTGGCGGCTGTCAGGAGCGTGTTGGGGCCCGAGTTGAACGCCTGGCCGATGTAGACGTTGTCGTTGTTCTTCGAGCCGACCTCGGTGGCGCCGGTGGTGTTGACCTCGTAGATGGTTGCGGCGGAGACAGGCGACATGAGGAGCGCGGCGGTGAACGTGGCCAACAGAAAACGCATGGGAACCGGATGTCCGTGAGGGGTGGGGAATGGGTCCAGGTCATCGAAACGACGGCATGTTGGAGTGCAAAACGCATGCCACATTGAGTTCCAAAGCGCCCCGCTGCACGTTGCCTAGGATTTCAGCCATTTTCGCGTCATCCGCACCGCGCCGAATGGCGCGCTGGGGCGATTGACCACAGCGGGCTGGAGCGATTCGCCCCAGGGGAGTGGAGCGATTCGCTCCATGCGGCCCCGCACCGTTGTCGCGACGTCGCTCCCCGAGATCACGGTGACGGACGTGTGCCCAGGAGCGTCTCTGGGGGGGCATCCGACCGATCAACGATCGAAGGACTCGAACATGGCGACACACGCTCATGCCACGGGGCGAACCGGAGTAGCCAGTCGCGAGAGCATCAGCAGGCATGCCGCCGCCGCGGACAGCACGGCCGTCAGCGCAAACGCCTGCGAGGGACCGGCCGGTCCATGCTCCCAGAGCCAGCCGGCGGCCAGGCCGGCAGGGAGCGCCATCACCCCCTGCACGAAGGCATACCAGCCAAACCCGCTGCCGTGCCGACCCGCCGGCGACAGCGATGCCACGAGCGCCCGCTCCGACGGCTCCACCACACCATACGCGGCCGCCACGACGAGCATCGCCCCCATCGCGACGGCCCCGACCGTGATGGCCAGGACCGCGTAGGCGGCGGCAAACAGGAGCCAACCGGCCACGAGCGCCCGATGCGGTGTCATGGCATCGACGAGCGGACCAGCCACGCGCGCCACACCGCTCTTCACGAGTCCGATCGCAAACCACACCAGCGGTATGGCCGCCAACGGCACCCCGAGATCCGAGGCGCGAAGCAGCAGAAACTGCTCACTCGCAGCCCCGAGAGCCCAGAGCGCCACGCAGCCCAGGAGCGTCTTTTGAGGACCGGTGAGCCGATCCGGAGCGGCTGCCTCCGGGACTTCGTGAGCGGAACGCCTGAGTGGATCGTGGACGAATCGCCAAATCACCGCCAGCGTCACCAATCCGGGCACGACCGCCGCGAGAAAGAGCGTTCGCTCGCGGCCCGGAAAGAGCAGCAGAAACGCCATCGCCACGAGCGGCCCGATCGCGGCCCCGAGGTGATCCATGGCGCGAATGTGACCGAATGCGCGGCCGCGCATGCCGGACTCGACGAGATCGGTGACCAACGCATCGCGTGGGGCCGAACGGATCCCCTTGCCAAACCGATCGGCGGCCCGCACGACGACCACGCCGATCGGCGTCGCAACCAGTCCCATCAGCGGTCGGATCACTGCCGACAGACCATACCCGAAGAGCACGAGCGGTCGACGGCCGATGCGGTCGGAGAGCCGGCCGGCGAAGAGCCTCACCACGGCCGCGATGGCATTGGCCAAGCCATCGATGAGGCCGATGTCGACTCCGGTGCCGCCAAGTCCCTTCACGAACGCCGGCAGGAGCGGGTAGATCGCCTCGCTCGAAAGGTCCGTCAGAAAACTCGTCCAGCCCAAGGCGCGGACCGTAGCGGGCACGGCATCATGCGACAGCACGGTCCGATGATCCGGCGATGGCACGTCAGGTCCGTTCGGCCCCCGTGTCGAGCACGGCCATGAAGGCCTTTTGCGGAATGTCGACCGAGCCGATGCTCTTCATCCGCTTCTTGCCTTCCTTCTGCTTCGCCCAGAGTTTCTTCTTCCGGGAGATGTCGCCGCCATAGCACTTGGCCGTGACGTTCTTTCGCATGGCGGAGATCGTCTCGCGGGCGATCACCTTCGTGCCGATCGCCGCCTGGAGGGCGATCTCGAACATGTGCCGGTCGATCTCCCCGCGAAGCTTCTTGACGATCGCCCGGCCGCGTCGATCGGCGTCGCGGCGGTCACAGATGATCGAGAGGGCGTCGACCTTTTTGCCGCCAACGAGGATGTCGAGCCGCACGAGATCGGCCGGAAAGTAGCCGATGAGCTCGTAGTCCATCGTGCCGTAGCCGCGGGTCACGCTCTTGAGCTTGTCGTGAAGGTCGTAGATCACTTCGCCGAGGGGCAGGTCGAAGGTGAGCATCGCCCGGGTGGGCGAGAGGTATTCCGTCTTCAGGAAGGTGCCACGCCGGTCGGTGCACAGCTGCATCACCGGACCGATGTGCTCCACCGGTACGAGGAAGTTGGTCCGCACGATCGGCTGCAAAAACTCGTCGATCTGCCCGGAATCGGGCACATCCTGCGGGTTGGTGATGTCGATCGTCTCGCCGTCGGTCTTCTTGACCTTGTACGTGACGTTGGGCGCCGTCTGGACGAGATCGAGGTCGTGTTCCTTCTCGAGCCGCTGCTGGATGATCTCCATGTGCAACAGGCCGAGGAATCCGCAGCGAAATCCGAAGCCGAGCGCCTCGCTGCTTTCGGGGGCATATTCGAAGGAAGGATCGTTGATCGCGAGCTTCTCGAGCGCGTCGCGGAGTTCCTCGAAGTTTTCCCCTTCACTCGGATAGAGGCCGCAGTAGACCATTCGCTGGGGCGGCTTGTAGCCCGGCAACGGCGCCGCAGCCTGGTCCCCGGGGATCGTCACCGTGTCTCCGATGTGGACCTGCTTGACGTCCTTGATGTTGCAGACGAGATAGCCCACCTGACCCGCCGAGAGGCTGTCGCAGGCTCGCCGCTGCGGCACGAACTGCCCCAGCTCGAGCACCTCGTAGGTCGCACCCGTCTCGAGGAAACGAATCTTTTGGCCCTTGGTGACCGTGCCGTCGACCAGCCGCACGTAGGTGATGGCGCCACGGTAGCTGTCGTAGTGGCTGTCGAAGATCATCGCCCGGAGCGTGGCACCCGGATCACCCTTGGGGGGAGGAATCCGCTCCACGATCGCGCCGAGCAGGTCGTCGATCCCGATGCCGGTCTTCGCACTCGCCCGGATCACCTCGGTGGGATCGATCGCGAGGCTCTGCTCCATCTCCTGAAGCACCTCGTCGACACGGGCATGCACGAGGTCGACCTTGTTGATCACCGGAACGATCGCGAGGTCTTGGTTGATCGCCGCATAGGCGTTGGCCACTGTCTGGGCCTCGACTCCCTGGAACGCGTCGACGAGCAGGAGAGCCCCCTCGCAGCACGCCAGGCTCCGGGAGACCTCGTAGTGGAAATCGACGTGCCCGGGAGTGTCGATCAGGTTGAGCTCGTACCGCTCTCCCTTGTGCACGCATTCCATCCGTACGGCCCGGGCCTTGATCGTGATGCCCCGCTGACGCTCGAGCTCCATGTCGTCGAGCATCTGCTCCTTCATCTGCCGCTTTTCCACCGTGCCGGTGGCCTCGAGGAGCCGATCGGCGAGCGTGCTCTTGCCGTGGTCGATGTGGGCAACGATCGAAAAATTACGAATGTGGGTGCAGTCCATGGCGAGATTGTACCGTTCGGGGCGGCAATTTCGCGGGGGAAGGGCCAACTCAGCCCGAATGGCCACGATGGGCAAGGCGGGCCAGGCCCGCGGCCCCGATCGCACCCGCGTCGCCGCCGAGTCCCGCGTAGCAGATGCTCGTCCGTTCGGCGAGCAGCGGAAACGTCCGGCGGTGCACCTCGTCGCGAATCCTCGCGAGAAACGCACGCCCCACGGGATGGTCGTCGCGACCAAACGTCATCGCCCCACCGAGCGCCACCACGGCCGGGTCGATGGCGTGCATCAGCGACACGATTCCGATCCCGAGCCACCGGGCCGCATCCATCAGCACGCCATGTGCCACGCGGTCGCCCCGCTCCGCCTCGCGTGCCAGAAGGATCGGCGTGAGCTGCTCTCCCGCCGCCACCGCCTCCGCAAGCGTTCCGCCGACACCGGCCGCGAGTTGCTCCGCCGCCATGGCCGTCAGTGACGTGGCGCTGGCATACGCTTCGAGATGGCCTGGCTGCCCACACGGGCACATCCGAGCCGCCGGCGACGGATCGACGATCATGTGACCGCACTCCGAACCGTGGCTGTGCGCCCCTTCGACATTCACATCGCCGATGATGATGCCACCGCCGACGCCGGTGCCGAGCGTGAGCAGCACGAGCGACGACGCCCCGCGGGCCGACCCGACCCAAAACTCGCCGTACGCGGCCGCATTGGCGTCGTTGGCGAACGTGACGGCGCAACCCGCATGCGAGGCCACGCGGTCTCGCAGTGGAAAACCGTCCCAGCCCGGAAGGTTTCCTGCGCGGACGATCGTGCCGGCCTCGAGATCAAGCGGACCGGGCGACCCGAGTCCGACGCGGGCGATGTCGGCGGCGGCCACCCCCACGCGCGAGGCGAGCGCATGCACCGCACGGCCCATCCGGGCAGCCGCGTCCTCTGGCCCACGCGATGCATGCGTTGGCTCCGAGTGAAACGCCACCACGTCTCCGGCGTCATCCACGAGCGCCGACTTGATGTTGGTGCCCCCCAGATCAAGACCGGCATACAACGGCTGTCGAGCCCGTGCCAGCGGCAGAAGCGTGCGATCGGAGGCCATAAGGGGCGATGTCACTCCGGAAGCCGAGCCGTCTCCACCGGAGGGGTGGCACTCGTGCAGGCCTTCATGAAGGCCACGAGGTCGGCCTTCTCCCCTGCCGTAAGGTTGAGCGGCTTGATCTTGTCGCTCAGTTGCGGGTTGGCGTGGCCGCCCTTGTCATACCACTCCACCACCTCCTCGAGCGTGGCCACGGATCCATCGTGCATGTAGGGTGCGGTCAGTTCCGCGTTGCGAACGGTCGGCGTCTTGAAGGCGCCGCGGTCGGCGTCGTTCTTCGTGATCACGAAGCGGCCGAGGTCGGGCTCGGCCGCCTCCATGCCGATGCCGAGGTTGTGATACTTCTCGTCCGACAGGTTCGCCCCCACGTGGCAGGCGGTGCAGTTGGCCTTGCCAAAGAAGAGATCCCGGCCACGCCGGGCAGAGTCGTCCATCGGGTGGGCATCGACCGCGGCTTTCGCGGCCTTGTACTTGGCGGCGAGCTGCTCGTCGTCGGCGATGTCCTCCTCGTCAAGCGTGGCGAAGGGCAGAAACTGCTCGTGGAAGTCGTAGGGCGACGGAGACGTGACGATCACGCGTTCGAAGGCGGCGATCGCCTGGCCGATGCGGTCGATCGTGAGTTCGCCGAAGATCACGTCAAACTGCTTCTTGTAGACCGGATTCTCGGAAAGCCGCTGCACCACGCCTTCGTGCGTGAATCCCATCTCGATCGGATTGGCGATGGGGCCGACCGCCTGCGCCTCGAGCGAGTCGGCACGTCCGTCCCAAAACTGCAGGCCGGACAGGATCCGGTTGAACGACACGGGTGAGTTGCGGCCGCCAAGCTGCCCCCGAATGCCGACACCCGTCTTGGTGTGGGCGGTGTACCCGGTCGCCGGGTCGTGGCAGGAAGCACACGAAATGGTCGAATCGGCGGAGAGCCGTGTGTCGAAGTAGAGCTGACGACCGAGTTCGATCTTCGCTCGGGTGAGCGGGTTCGCCTCGAGCCCCGTGATCTGCCCGGCGCCCTGAGAGAGGCCGAGCGGCAGTTCGGGCTCGAGCACCGCGTGGTTCTTCGCATCACCCAACCAGGAGTCGATCTCGGCGAGCGTGATCGCTCCCGACCCGGGCACGCCGGACGTCAGCGATGGTTCACCGAGCATGACCTTCTCGGAGGGTACGGCCTTCGTGGAGGCCTGGCCGCTCTGGGCCGCCTCGGCAATCGCTCGGTCGGCCTCGGCCGCCGTCGAATCGGCGGCCTTGCGTGACGCATCGATCGCCGCCGCCGTGTCGGTGCCGGCCTGCTTCTCGGGTTCGGCGGGGAGCATCTCGATCGTCTCGATCTCTACGACCTCCTCCCGAACCGCAGGACCACTGGATGGCGAACATCCGGACATGCCGGCCATCGCCATCGCAACGAGCACCTGAGCGATCGAAACACCAAACGTGGAAGATGCGACCCGGTTCATCTCGGATTCTCCATAGCGGGGCTTTTCAGTGTATTCGCCTCGCGGCGTGCGGCCACCCCGGCCACCGTGACGGTCACTTTCGACGACGCATGAGGTCCGGCACCGCCAACCATTCGAGGACGCCTGCCTGTTCGAGACCGTCGCCACACGAAATCGATGCCACGGCCCCCTTGTCCATGGCCACCGACGCCGTGCCATCACCGATGGCCCGTGCAACGAGTCGGCCTACGCACGGCGCGTGACCCACCCACGCCACCCGCCTCGCGGGCTGGGCCTGCGTCCACGCGGCGATTGCGTGCCAGTTCGACCCGGGGGCGAGCGCCTCGACCACCGCCACCGGAGGTTGGTTTGGCAGCACGGCGGCGAGCAGGTCCGCCGTCTCGCGGGTGCGCACCAGCGGGCTCGTGGCGATCAGGTCGATGTCGATGCCGCATCGAACAAGCCGTCGGGCGAGTCGGGAAAACCGACGGCGGCCCTTGGGGGTGAGCCGCCGCGACCCGTCGGTGCCGTCGGCCGCGACATCCTCGGCCACGGCATGTCGAATGATATAGAGATGACTGGTCATGGTGGTGCCGATTGTCGCCATCCCAACCGAGCCGGGCAAGCAACGCTCCACAGGAATCGCCGATTCTCGTCCGACAACGCTGGGCCACGGCTCCTTAGGCCCGACGCCAGATGGCATCCCATGGCACACCCGACGCTTCCACCGCCGCCGCCGCCTCGCGCCGCCACCGGGAGGCATCGACGGGATATCCGGCGGTGGGCTCGAGCGACGGCATACACCTTCGCCAGTGGGCATTGAACGCCGCCATCGACAGTTCCCGCATGTATTTCGCCGTCATGCTGGCCAGGGCGACCGGCAGCCTCGCTTCGCCCCCCACCGAAAACTCGATGCGGCAGTTCCTCTCCGGAATGTGATAGGCCGACCGCGCCGCCGCCTCGGCAACGACCTGCACCATCGGTGCGGAAAAGGCCCTCGACACGAGCGGCGCATACCGGCGCCGCCCGCCGTGCCGGTCGCACCACACCACAGCCTCCCTGGCGGCTTCCGCAACCGGCGCCGCCACGAGATCGAGGGTGACCTGGGACAGGATGTCGCTCTTGTTGAGTCCTGCATCGAGCAGCATGTTGAACTCCGCGGGCTGCACGATCCGACATCGGATGCCACGCAGCCGCAGCCCGGCCGCCATGAGCCGGTTCCCAACGGCTTCAGCTCGGGCCCCACACGTGGCCGCGAAACCCGACCTGGGCAGGGCGATCGCCTCCCGTTCGCGGTGCTCCGGAGGGGGCACCATGGCCTCCACGACATGAATCGCCCGGCCGAGTTCGCCCCACGAGACGGGCATCTGACCGCCGGCGAGCAGCACACCGGCAAGCACGCCCGTTTCGAGTGCACCCCACCCCTGGCCGGCTCGATAGATTTTCTTGGAGTCGCCCCACAGGCCGTCGATCGAGTCGGCGAGCACCGCAAACGACGCGTCGAGGTCGCCCGCGCCGCAAGACGCTTCCCAGATCGTGGCGGCCACCACGAGCGGGCCGAGGTTTGGGCCGTAGCCCGCCTCGTCGGCGGCCACCACGAGCGTCATGCGCCGCCCCGGGCCTTCGGCCACTGACGACAGTATTCATAGATGGCGATCGATGCCGACGTCGCTGCATTCAGGCTGTGTGGCATTCCGGCCATCGGGATCTCGGCCACGCGATCGAGGCGGGCGAGTTCGTCGGCATCGAGCCCGGTCCGTTCATTGCCGATCACGAGCACCGTTTTGGATACGAACGAGAAGTCGAACAGGCTCTCCGAGCCGGTCGCCTGCTCGAGACCGACGACCTCGTAGCCATCGGACCTCAGCCGATCGAGTACGGGAGGGAGGCTGCGATGCACCGACACCTCCACCGACTCGGCGCCGTCGCGGGCGATGCGGCCGTGGATTCCGGCCGCCCCGCAGGCGATCACCCGCGTGATGCCGAAGCAGCCGCAGGTTCGTACGATGTGCGACAGGTTCACGTGGCTCCGCATCGGTGCGCAGGCCACCACGAGTTCCCGCGGTGCGGCAAGGATGGCAGGAGGCTTGTGGCGAATGTGTTCGAATCGTGACATGAACGACCAGCCGGCACGGAGACAGCGCGTGCGTCGATTGTGGAACACGCTCGCCACCATGGGAATGCTGGCGGCTGTCGTGGCCGCGATGCTCCCGTGCCATGCGGCCGAGCCGCCGATCGCCGTGCGACCCGTCGACCACGCCGAACTGATGGACGAGGTGGCGAAGCATCGCGGGAAGGTCGTGGTGCTCGATTGCTGGAGCACCTCCTGCCCGCCGTGCGTGAAGGAGTTTCCCGGGCTCGTGCGGCTCGCCAACACTCACCCCGACGCGATCGTCTGCCTGTCGTTGGCGCTCGACTACGAGGGAGTTGGCGCGGTCGAGGAGGTGCTCCCGCCGGTGGCCGGCTTCCTCGACAAGGTCGATGCCCGTGCGGTGGTCAACATGCTGTCGCGCGAGGAGGCCGATGCGATGTACCGCAAACTCGATCTGGCAAGCGTGCCGGCGGTGTTCATCTGGCGGGCCGACGGCTCGCTGGCGATGCGGTTTGACGAAGAGTCGGCCCTGCGAACGCTCGGCCGTCCCTTCACCTACGCCGACATCGACGCCACCGTCCGAGACCTGCTGACGTCCGCACCGCATTGAGTGCTCGTTCCGTGTCACGGTAGACTTGCCTGTCTATGGCAAAACCCACCGATCGACGTGCCCCCACCCAGCGTCCCGCACCCGTCCCAACGTCGGGGAGCCGTCGGGGCGATGTCGTCCGAAACCCCCTCGCAGCCGGCCGTGAGACGATCGAGTCGATTGTCGTGGCCTTCACGCTGGCCTTGCTCTTTCGGGCGTTCGAAGCCGAAGCCTTCGTGATTCCGACCGGCTCGATGGCGCCCACGCTCATGGGCCGCCACAAAGACCTCGCCTGTTCGTCGTGCGGCGCGGAGTTTCGCGTGGGTGCCAGCCAGGAGTGGGATGAAGCGGCCGGGCGACTGCGGCCCGATCGGATCGTGCCCGCCGCGCGATGCTTCAACTGCGGCAACGACATGCCGATGGCCCTCCGCCCAGGACAGCCCGACCCCCGTTATCCCTCGTTCAATGGCGACCGCATCCTGGTCGACAAGTTTGCCTACGACTTCGCCGAGCCGGAGCGATGGGATGTCGTGGTGTTCAAGTATCCCGAGGACGCCAAGACCAACTACATCAAGCGGCTCGTCGGCATGCCTGGTGAAACGCTCATGATCGCGGGAGGCGACATCTGGACCAAGCGCGACGACGCCCCCCCGACCATGGCCCGAAAGCCGACGGAACACATGCTCGCCATGCTTCAGTGCGTGAGCGACGCCGCACGAGTGTCGCCAGAACTCTCGGCCGCCGGCTGGCCGCTGGCCTGGGCCGACTGGTCGGCCGCCGAGGCCGCCGGAAGCCGGTGGACCAGTGATGACGGCGGCAGGTCGTTTGGTGTTTCCTGCGGTGAAGGCCAGTCGGCCCAACTCCGGTATCGCCACTTCGCTCCAACGAGTGACGACTGGCGATCCATCCGATCGGGCGGCCGGCCCGCCATTCCCGAGATGCCGACGCCGATCGACGACTTCCAGCCCTACAACATCATGCCGACGCGGTTTCACGCCGTGGGCGACCTGGCGGTGGAGTTCGAACTCGAGACCAGATCGTCGAACGGTTCGCTTGCCATCGACCTGGTCGAGTGCGGTGAGCGGCATCGCGTGGAACTCGATCTTGCCAGCGGGCAAGCCAGCCTCCAGGTGCCAGGGACATCCACGCCGGCCATCGCCGCGACGCCTGTTCGTGGCCGCGGCTCGTGGCACATCCTCTTTGCCAATGTCGACGATGAACTGTCGCTGTTCGTCGACGGCCGTCGTGTGGCGTTCGATCGGCCCACCGCCTGGGCCTCACCGCTGCCGGAAAAGCAGCGTCCGCTGGCCACCGGCCATGCCACACCAGGCTCCGAGGCGCCAAGCGACCTGGCACCGGCAGGCATCACGATCTCGGGAGGCGATGTCCGTGTGTCAGGGATGCGGATGCTTCGCGATGTCTTTTACATCGCGGCCATCGACGTGGCCCGAGACGGACGGGTGATCGAGGAAAACGTGCTGGAGTTTCCACTGGGCGACGGCGAGTTCCTGATGCTGGGCGACAACTCGGCGGCCAGCAAGGACAGCCGGCTCTGGATCGACGGGCATCAGGTCGACCGCCGCCTGCTCATCGGCAAGGCACTGGTGGTGTTCTGGCCCCACGCCGTGCCTGCTTCCTGGGCGATTCCGCTGCGTTTTCGCGGCTGGGATTTGCGATTGCCCTCGTGGCCCAACTTCGGGAGGATGCGGTACGTACGGTGAGCGGCCGATCGGCCGCCCGTCACGCACCGGCGGAGTGGCACGGATGTCGCTTCTGAGCGTCGAGGGCCTCGTCAAGAACTACGGGCGCCGCCGCGTCGTCGACGGCGTCGACTTCCACGTGGAAGCGGGCGAGATCGTCGGCCTTCTCGGACCCAACGGCGCCGGCAAGACGACCAGCTTCCGCATGACCTGCGGGATCGTCATCCCCGACTCGGGCCGCGTGCGGCTCGACGACGAGGAGATCACCGACTGGCCGATGTATCGACGAGCCCGGGACGGCGGCATGGGCTACCTCGCCCAGGAGCAGAGCGTGTTTCGCAAGCTCACCGTCGAGCAGAACCTGCTGGCGATCATGGAACTGATCGGCATGGGGCCCAAGGCCCGCCGCAAGCGGTGCGACGAACTGATCGAGCAGTTCGACATCGTGAAGATCCGTCGATCGAAGGCACACTACATTTCGGGCGGCGAAAAGCGTCGGCTCGAAATTGCCCGCTGCCTGATCACCGAGCCCCGGATCATCCTCCTTGACGAGCCGTTCACCGGCATCGACCCCGTCACGATCCACTCGATCCAGAAGATCATCCGCGGCCTCCGCGACGACGGCATCTCGATCCTGATCACCGACCATCGCGAACGCGAAACCCTCGCGATCACCGACCGGAGCTATGTGATCCGGGCCGGCAAGGTGCTCTGCCACGGCACCGCCCAGGAGGTGCTCTCAAACCCCGAAGCGAAGAAGTATTACTTCGGCGAGAGCCCCGGGGTCGAGGCGGCCTGATCGCGGGCGTGCGGCGACGGTCTGCGAGCGGTACGATGGTGGGGTCGCCATCCCTGCATCGATGCCACTCGGAGATTTCCGCCATGGGCCGACGGTTCGCCACGCTCTCCATCGCCCTGATCGTCATCGCATCATGGCCGCCGGTATCGGCTCGCGCCGAAGCCGATGGTGCCTCCGCCGTGGCCGACACGCCTCGCGAGGCCGTGTGCATCGCCCCTGCTGATGCCCGCGAACACGACGGCGAGGAATGTGATGTCGAGATGGTCGTCGAGTCGTCTCGCGGCCTTCCCGACAAAAACATCTGCTTTCTCAACTCGTCCCGCAACCATCGCGACGACGACAACTTCACCGTGGTGATTCGCAAGGGTGGCCTCGAACGACTGAAGGCCGACGGAATCGACGCTCCGGCCGAGCACTACCTCATGGCCACGATCCGCGTGCACGGCACGATCACGTTGCGCGATGGCAAGGCCCAGATCGTGGTGGATGAACCAGGCCAGGTCGTGATCGTGAAGCCGGCCGAGCAGCCGTGATCCATCGCCCGCGCCGCCGTCGCAAGCCTCGCCCCATGCTGCCGTGGCAGGGGGCCGTCATGCTGGCGGCGCTCGCGATCGTCGTGGCCACGGCTCCGATGTGCCGGGCAGTGGATGCCCGAGGCCGCTCCTCTTGGCGGGTCGCCGCGGTCCACGATGGCGACACCGTGACGGCCGTGGATGCCTCAGGCCGCCGTCAGAGGATCCGGCTCGTAGGGATCGATGCCCCAGAACTCGACCAGCCCATGGGTCGACAGGCTCGTGCGGCCCTGGCGGCACGGGTTGAAGGACGGGCTCTTGCGGTCGAGGGCACGGCCCGAGATCAGCACGGCCGACTCCTGGCGATCCTCTGGGCGGGCGACTCCAACGTGAACCAGTCGCTCGTGGCCGACGGATGGGCCTGGGCATTCACCGGATTCGGCGACGACGACGCCTTGGTCGACCTCGAGGCCACGGCCCGCCATGCTCACCGCGGCCTGTGGGCCGATCCGCACCCCATCGCACCGTCGGCATGGCGGGAACGCCATCCGTCCCAATCCTCGAAACCTGGAGCCGGCTCGCCGTGAGCCGCTGTCTCGCCCTTCTCGGCCGCGATTCCCGAGGCACGTTTCCGGGGTCATGATTGCGGTGGTCAGATTCCCCTTCCGGCAGCTGCCTCCCCTCGTTTAGCGTCAGGGCCATGGGCTCCCCCAGCGACATTGTCATCACCGGCCTCGGCGTCTTCAGCCCGATCGGCATCGGCCGCGAGGCGTTTTGGAACGCGCTTGTCGCGGGCACGAGCGGCATCCGGCCACTGACGGCGTTCGACACCTCCGGCCTGGCGGTGCGGTTTGGTGGACAGATCCCCGACTTCGATCCCAAGCAGTACGTTCGCCCGCGGAAGAGCCTCAAGGTGATGAGCCGCGATATCCAGCTCGGCTTCGCCGCGGCCGACATGGCGATCGCCGACGCCGGACTCACGGCCGGCAGCGTAGCTCCGGAACGCTTCGGCGTCGTGTTCGGCGGCGACATGATCTACGCCGACATCGAGGATCTGGAATCAACGTATCGTCGAGCGGTCCGCGATGGACGGTTCGACTACTCCCTCTGGGCTGAGGCGATCCAGCAGGAGGTGCATCCGCTCTGGCTGCTCAAGCACCTGCCCAACATGACCGCGTCCCACGTTGCGATCGCCCACGACGCCCGAGGGCCCAATAACTCGATCGTGCTCGGCGACGTGTCGAGCCTGTTGGCAATCGCCGAGGCGGCAAGCGTGATCCGACGCGGATGGGCGGATGTCATGCTCGCCGGCGGCGCGGGCTGCCGACTGCATCCGACGGCCATGGTGGCACGGGGGGCAGCCCAGTTGTCGCACCGCGGAGATGACTTCGAATCGGCTTCTCGGCCCTTCGACCGCGACCGTGACGGGCTTGTCAACGGCGAGGGAGCCGGCACGATCGTGCTCGAATCGCGGGCCCATGCCGAGGCCCGTGGGGCACGGATTCTTGGCACGGTGCTCGCTTCGGCATCGCGGTGCGAGCCGCGGGCGCGCCATCATGGCGTGACGGGCCAGTCGCTTCGACAGGCGATCCGCGACGCCTGCCGATTGGCGGGGCTGGCTCCATCGGACGTCGGCCATGTCAACGCGCACGGCCTTTCCACGATCGACCTGGATCGGGCCGAGGCCTCTGCGATCGTCGCCGAACTCGGCGACGTGCCCGTGACCGCTCCGAAGAGTTCCTTCGGCCATCTCGGCGCCGGTGGCGGAACGGTGGAACTGGTGGCGAGCATCCTGGGACTCCAGGCCGGACTCGTGCCGGTCACCCGCAGTTTCCGCACGCCAGACCCTGCCTGCCCGGTGCGGGTCGTTCATGGCGAGCCGCTGGCGGGCCGTCCCGCAACCGCGATCGCCGTGAACCTCTGCACCACCGGTCAGGCGGTCGCCGTCGTGATCGCCGGAGAAGACGCCCGGCCGGCCGCTGCTCCGTTCACCACGAGCCGTTGAAGCCGAACGACAGGCCGTTGTAGAAGGTCTGGCCGCCGACATCGATCACGTTCATGTCGCGCTGGTCGAGATTGAACTGCCGCGTCGCTGACGCGATTCCAGCAACCCACAAGAAGTCGTAGCCGACCTGCAGCGAGAAGTTCGGCTTGATCTGCCAGCCGGCCAGAAGCGTCAGGTCGCCGACGAAACCCGCCGTCGTTCGGGCCGTCTGATCCGTGAAGGAAAAGGCCCCTTGGGCGTAAGGCACTCCCGTCTGGGGATTCTTCGGTGAGCCCGTCGTGTTGATGCCGTAGGCCGCCTGGTTCATGTCGGCGAAGGTGAGGCAGGGGGCGGCACGGCCACGGAGTCCCCAGTAGTAAAACTCGTTTTGGCTGATGAGTTCACCGCCGAGGTTGAGACCGAGCAGCCAGTTGTTCGTGTTGATCACGTAGTTGCCGGCAAACTGAGTTCCAGGAGGAATGCCCCCCACCGGGTTGCTGCTCTGGAGGCGGAAATCCTCATTCACGTTGGCCAGACGAACACCGGTGATCAGGGCCGGCAGCCATCCCCGCTCGGCGTGACGCGTCCAGTTGCCGCCGGGCGACATCACGAGCTGGTCGCGGCCGAGCCGACGGCGAAGTTTGTAGTTCCACTCCCAGCTGTTGAAGCCGGAGTTGAACCAGGTCTGGAAGGTGCCCGCTCCATTGAAACCCGGAGCGAAGTAGTCGAGCGGCGTCTGGAAGCCTTCCTGGCCGATGGCATTGAAGCCGTCGTTGTCGTTGTAGGCCATCCCGCCGTAGTAGACGAACTCGACGAAACGATCCCGTTCGAGGTAGTCGCGGCCGAGTGACTTGCCGATCGTGGCGCGAGCCCCGGGGGCGGCGTTGAACGGCTGGGCGGCCGTGGTGTATTCGGGAAACTTGAAACTAAAGACGGGGCTCTTGATCGGCAGCGGATAGGTGTCTCTCGCGATGACCACGCGGTTTTCCCGGCTGCGCTCCATCCAAAGCGACTCGCCGCCGACATACCAACCGCCATTCCAGAACCATCGGCCCGAGCTTGCCTCGAAGGGCATCTCGTCGAGGGCGTAGTCGTCGACCAGCATGTCTTTGTTGAACGGCTGAGCCGACACATCGAGCACGCGGGGGGCGGTCGCCTCGTCCACGACCGACTCCATGATCGGCACCGGTTCCGGTGAACCGATCACCATGCTATCGGCGAGAACAGACTCGCCTTCGCTGAGCGTCAGAGCCCCGTCGGTTTCGGCATCGAGCACGATCCGCTCCTCGACGAGCCTGACTTCATCGTCCTCGGCGATGACGGGAGGCACTGCGGCCGCGTCATAGCCGAAGGCGGCCTCAGCCGGTGGAAGGGCGGCCCATGAGCACACGGCCCAAGCCACGAATCCCAGGAACGGTCGTTTCAGGTGAGCGGTCACGGTCGGCCTCACACGGTTGCGGTTAACGATCGCACACGGACAAACCCTCGCGATCGTCAGGATCATCGTCCTCGGCACGACCGTTTCCGCAGGAAATCTCATGACAAATCGGAACCACCAGCCCAGCCCCCCCAGTCTGCCCAGAAGGCACCTCCCGAGGCCCGCCTGCCGCGCCGCGCAGCCGCCATAGTCGTGCCAACCGCGCCTCGACACGGTCGAGTCAACCGACCGGGGCCACCGATTCGATGACACACGTGCCATGAACGCCAAACGTCAGCACATCCTGCTCGCCGGACTCCTCCTGTTCTTCGCAGGGATCCAGTTCCGGATGGTTCAATCCTTCACGCTCAACGAGAAGTCGAGCTCGTTCGTCGCCGCGCGAATGGGGGGCGGCGTTCAGGCCGCCACGTGGCAGGCAGCACCGCTGCGAAAGGTGATCGAACCGCCGCGATGGCTCGGATTGGCGCTGATGTCGGTGGGCGCCGTCCTCACGGCGAAGAGCCTCTCAATGCGCGGCGCCACCGGCTGATCACGGCCAGCCGCTCAGTCGTCGTCCGACGCCATGGCCTGTTCATCGGCATACGGGTCGTGCACGCAGACCGTCTCGCCGCAGACATCCTCGTCGTCACACACGAGTGACAGCAGGGCGTTCTTCTCGTTTTCGGAGATCTCGGCCCGGAGAAAACTTCGGATGATCTCCGGCACCGGATCGACCGAGGACGATGCCGCCTCGATGTGAATCCTGCCGACCACCAGCCCGCGGCGGGTGGCAAACTTCTCGCAGAGCGACACCAGATCTTCGCGGTTCATGCGCGTACCCTCCTTGGTCCGAAAGGCTGTGCCTAGTTTACGCAGCCATTTCATCGAAGGTTCGCCCGTCGACGGGTTGCCTTGATTCCATGGGATTTGACCGGGCGGACACTTCCCGTTGTGCGGCCTGCAACGGCCGGAGCGAACTCTTCGGCCCTCCCTGCCGATCCCTCGAAATGGCGATGAGGCCCATCGCTCACGGGATCCACAGGTGCTGAGCCATGCACGACCCCGCCTCACGTCGCTCCTCCGAACCGATCGACTGCCTGGTCACCGGTGGCACGGGATTGGTCGGCAACAATGTGATCCGGCGACTCGCCGCCGACGGCCACCACGTGCGAACGCTGGTGCGGAACGGGAGGAGCGATCGGGAGTTTCAGGGCGTGGAGGTGGGCCGGTGCGTCGGCGACGTTACCGATGCCGATGCCGTGCGCCGGGCCGTCGCGGGCGCCCGTGTGGTGATTCACTCCGCCGCCATGGTGCACGTGGGATGGCGACACCTCGACGCCATGCGACGGGTGAATGTAGACGGCACCAGGCTCGTGGCGGAGGCGGCCCGTCGGGAGGGTGCCAGGCTGATCCAGGTGTCGAGCGTCAACGCCCTCGGCCTTACCGGTGACGACTCCCCCGCGGACGAAGAAACGCCGTTTGGCAATACCGTGGAGTGTCCCTATGTGGTGACGAAGCGGGAGGCCGAGCAGGTCGTTCTTGACGAGGTTGATCGCGGCCTCGACGCGGTGATCGTCAATCCTGTCTTCATGCTTGGACCGTGGGACTGGAAGCCATCGAGCGGCCGGATGCTCCTGGAGGTGGCCGCAGGCCGGGGGCTCCTCGCACCACCGGGATCCCAACACTTCGGAGATGTTCGCGATGTGACCAGCGGGATCGTTGCCGCCATGACCGCCGGCCGCAGGGGACGCCGCTACATCCTCGGCGGCCACCACCTGCGGTTCATCGATGCCTGGAAACTCTTCGCCGAGACGGCCGGTCGTCGGCCTCCGTGCGGCGAAGCCCCTCTGCCGGTCGTGCGTCTTGCTGGAAAGGTTGGGGATTGGATCGCCGGCTGCGTCGGGCGGGAAGGGCCGCTCAACTCGGCGGCTGCGACCATGTCGCTGTTGTGCCAGCACTACTCGAGCGATCGGGCCCGCCGTGAACTCGGCTACACGATCCGTCCGCTCGAACAGACCATCGCCGACTCATGGCAGTGGTTCGTCGATCACGGGTATGCGCGTCCGGCCCGATCCACCTGCGACCGTCGGGCCTCGTGACGAACTCGTCGACGCGCCGTCGGCAGATCGAGTGAAACCACCGCGCGGCGGTCGCCTCACGGCCGGCTTGTCAGCAGGCGACGGTTTTCTGCGGCTTGCTGGCGAAACGTGTCATTGGTCGTGGTCTATAACGGGGTGGATCGGGATCTGCTTCGATCACCCCTCGCTTCTCGCACCATGACATCCACCGTCGAATCGCGTCCCGCCGCCCGATCCATCCTCACGACATGCGCATGGACAACGGTCGCAGCCGTCGCGATCAGCCTGGGATGGGCCTGGGGAGTCCGGGCCGACGCCGTCGAAAAGATGGCGTCGGCATCCGCCCCCAACGACGTGACGGTGGAAACGCTCGCGACGCTGGCTTCGACCAGCCTGCCCCTGAGCCGTGCCGTCCTTCTGGGAAGCCGCGACCTCAGCCTTGAAAGCTGCGTCACGCCGGTGCTGGCAGGATCGGTGAGCGACACGCTGCCCGCCGACATGGGCGATTACGATGGGGGCCCTGGCACCAAACTCGCGATGCTTCTCTACTCGCGCCGAAGCCAACTCTCCTCGGCCACGGACGATCTGCAGTGGCACCAGACTCGCCTGCGTCGATTCCTCGAGAATGTTCGTCGGACGAACCAAGCGGCCTGGGACTCGGCCGAGGCACTCCGGTCGGCCGCCGAAGGCTTCGCCAATCGGGCGACCGGCACCGGGCCATTCCCCACGTCCTCAGCTGCTCTGACGCTGCCCGAGGGCGACACGTGGCCGGGATACTGCCTGGCGCGGATCGATGAGGCCGTGCGAGCGGGCGACATCGCGGCGTGTCGCCGATGGTCTGCGGAGTTTGAAACCGCGACGTTCTGGCTCGTCGACGTGCACCGCTGGCTCGACTTTCTGACGGGCAACTTCCTGGTAGCCCTCGATTTCCAGCGCTTGGCTCCAGAGGCATTCAAGCGGCTCGACCGGGCCGGTGGTACGTATGAAATGCTCGCCGCCCCCAGCGCCCTGCCGGGAGGAATGCTCACGCAGCATGGACGGTCCAACTTCATCGAGATCGAGCGACAGGCCGAACGACTCTTCACCATGCCGTCCGACCGGACCGACCAGCTTCGCAAAGACACGTCCCAATCGCCCGAGTGCCTTCTCGTGCCTCCGGTTCGTCGGGCCACCTTCCTCGCCTATGCCGATGCTCTTTCATCCGCCAACCGGCGCACGTTCGTGGCGGCAGCCCGCACGCCTTTTGAGTGTGCCTTCCTGATCAACATGCTCTACCGCGCTGACTCGGCCGAGTTTGTCGATCAGCAGTGCGAGGTGCTGCGTCGGTTCGACCGGCTCACGCCACATGGATCCGTGGAGGAGCTCATGGGCGTGCTGTTCTATCGTGGCCATTCCTTCGCAGCCATCGAGTGGGCCGACCGGTTTCAGCCTCGGCTGGTCGCCGATGCGACAGTCCTCCCGGGAGAAAATGCCGAGGCCTTCCTTGCGGCGTCCAGGAAGGCACACGCACTTTTCGACCGCGATCAGTACGACGTCACGTTCACCCTTCGTGACTCCCTCGACCGGGGCGTGTTTGATTGTGTGCGGCTGACGGATGCCACTCTGAGCTTGTATCGCAACTCCGGTCGATCCGGCATCGGGCATGTGCGGTGGTCGGCAGGCACGCATGGCCACTCCGTCGCGGCCTCGTGCGACGCCGATCCTGATTCACCCGTGATCGTCGCCGATCCGTTGGCGGATCACGACGCGCCGCACGCCTGGCCCGAAGCGTATTTCACCGGTGCCACCTGGCCCGAGGTCAACCGTGACTACCCCAAGCCCTACACGTCCGAGCTCTACGTCCGGGGCATCGATCAGTATGTCTGGGCTGCCGGGTATGTGATTCGAGGGGAAAACGCCGGGCGCTACAGCGAAGCCGTCATCCCATACCTTGCCCGATTCCAGGCCGGGGGCACCCGCCAGCGGTTTCCGGGCCCCTATCCCGACTACTGACGACCCACCGAAAAAACCAGAAACCCGCGGGCGTCACCGGGACGAACCGCGGGTTTCTCGGGTGTTGAGGCAGGCATGGGCCGTGCCGGAGTGGGCGATATAGGACTCGAACCTATGACCCCCAGCTTGTCGAGCTGGTGCTCTAACCAACTGAGCTAATCGCCCGGCGGATCGACAGGGAGAGTCTCGCGCGTGATTGGGTGCCAGTCAAGCGACAGGGCCCCCTGCCGAAAAACACCGCGTGTCCGGCTGCGGGCCCTCGCCCCGGTCGGCTTGCCCCGGCCGCTGATCGACCGCTAGGCTGCGCGATCCTGTTGCCTTCCGGCCATTCCCCTCCCATCGTCATCACCATGCCCCACGTTCGCCTTCCCGACGGTTCCATCCACGAGTTTCCTCCGGCCGCTCGGGTGGCCGAAGCCCTTCAGGCGGTTGGCGGCACGGCGAAGAAGCGACCGATCGCCGCGGTCCTCGCCGGAAAGACCGTCGGCCTCGATGCCACGCTGCCTGCCGAAGGCACGGTCGACCTCGAGCCGCTCTCTGCCGGCGATCCACGAGCCCTCCCGGTGATGCGGCACTCGGCGGCCCACGTCATGGCCAGGGCTGTGATGCGTCTCTTCGAGGGGGTGGAGTTGGCGTTTGGTCCCACGGTGGGCGAAGGCTTTTACTACGACATGCGGGCGAGCCGACCGATCACCGACGACGACCTGCCGGCCATCGAGGCCGAGATGAAGCGGATCGTCGAAGCGGACGAGGCCTTCGAGCGGGTCGAGGTGCCTCGAGACAAGGCGGTGGAGATCGTCCGAGGCCTCAACCAGCCCCTCAAGGCAGAGCACATCGCCACGGGGCTCTCCGAGCATCCATCGCTCTCCTTCTATCGTCAGGGCGAGTTTGTCGACCTCTGCCGTGGCCCCCACGTGCCGAGTCCGGGCTGCATCGGCGCCTTCAAGCTCACCAACATCGCCGGCGCCTACTGGAAGGGCGATTCCAACAACGCCCAGCTTCAACGGCTCTACGGAACCGCCTGGTTTTCCCAGGCCGATCTCGACGCCCACCTTGCAGCGCTCGAGGAGGCCCGGCGCCGGGATCACCGCGTGCTCGGCAAGCAGCTCGATCTGTTCACCACCAGCCCGCTTGTCGGATCGGGTCTCGTGCTCTGGATGCCGAAAGGGGCCGTGCTGCGGGGGACGCTCGAGGGATTCGTGCGCGAGGAGCTCGCAGCCCGTGGCTATCAGCCTGTCTACACGCCCCATATCGGCAAGGTGGACCTCTACAAGATCTCGGGCCACTACCCCTACTACGCCGACAGCCAGTTCAAGCCCATCGTGATGAACGAGGACGAGCAGTATCTGCTCAAGCCGATGAACTGCCCGCATCACACGATGATCTACAAGGCCCGTCCCCACAGCTACAAGGACCTTCCACTCCGGCTGGCGGAGTTTGGCACGGTCTACCGCTACGAGCAGTCGGGGGAACTTGGCGGCATGACCCGCGTTCGCGGGTTTACGCAGGACGACGCCCACATTTTCTGCACCCACGAACAGGTGGAGCAGGAGGTCGAGGGATGTATCGACTTCACGTTGAAGGTGCTCGAAAGCCTCGCCTTCGACAACTTCCGCGTTCGGCTCGGGTTCCGCGATCCGTCGAGTGACAAATACGTCGGCCCTCCGGAGCGATGGAACGAAGCCGAGGCGGCGATCGAGCGGGTGGCCAGGCGAATGAACTTGCCGGGCTGCGAACCGGAACCGGGTGAAGCGGCGTTTTACGGTCCCAAGATCGACTTCGTGGTCAACGACTCGCTCGGACGCGAATGGCAACTCGGCACGGTGCAGCTCGACTACAACCTCCCGAGTGCGGAGCGGTTCGATCTTGAATACATCGGTGCGGATAATGCCAAGCACCAGCCGGTGATGATTCATCGCGCCCCGCTGGGCAGCCTGGAGCGATTTGTCGGCGTGCTGATCGAGCATTTCGCCGGAGCGTTTCCCCTGTGGCTGGCGCCGGAGCAGGTGCGCGTGATTCCCGTGAGCGAAAAGAGCGAGGCCTATGCCCAGCAGGTGAAGGCACGGCTCGAGGCCGCCGGGCTGCGGGCGAGCATCGACCTCGCCGCCGAGAAGCTCGGTGCAAAAATCCGCACCGCCCAGCTCGAACTGATCCCGATGATGGTGGTCTGCGGCCCTCGGGACGAGGCGGCGGGGACCGTGAGCCTCCGCGACCGGGTGGACGGTGACCTCGGGGCCATGAGCCTCGATGATGCTGTCGAACGTCTCCGCGACGAAAACACCCGCCGCGCCGTTCGACACAAGCCAAAACCACTGTCGATTGGCGGAAGCCTGTCTCAGTCGGCGGACTACTGATCCCATGCCTCGCTTCATCGTCCTGGAGCATCGCGACGCCCCGGACGACCCGCAGGGGCTGCACTTCGACCTCCTTCTCGAAGAGGGCCAGGCCTGCCGGACATGGCGGCTCTCGGCACTTCCCATGCCCGACGGCCAGTCGGTCGGTGCCGTGGAAATCGCCCCCCATCGACTGTCCTGGCTGACCCATGTCTCCGGCGCGGTCTCTGGCGGCCGGGGCGAGGCCACCCGCGTGGCTACCGGGACGTTTGAGCGATTCGATGCCCCGTCCCCGCACGACCATGACCGTGTGCTCGTGGATCTCGCCGTGACCTCAGACACGCTGTCGTGGCCGAAAGCCCCCACGATCCGGCTTGTTTTTTCACGAACCGACGCGCCGCAAACCTGGCGCGTGACAGCCTCCGCGCCCTGATTCGCCGTTTGTGCGAATCGCCGCCTCCATCCCAGCTTCGCGTTTCGCATTCCTTGCGAAACGCCTCACCGGCCTTGTGAGACCCCGTGAGACTCGTGCCGGCTCGAGGGGTTTTTGGTTGGGAAATCGAATTGCGTAGTGCGCCAGCGCAGTACTGAATTCAGCAGAAAAAAAGGGTTTCTGCGGCGTTCCCGCCCAAACGCGAGGTCGTAATCCCAGTGGGTCGTTCACGTTTGGCACGGCCTGTGCATTTCCAAGAGGTGTCGGGGGGTGTGAAGTCCCCTGATCCAACTCGCTGCTTGGAGATACACCCATGTCGCTTCGTTCATTTGCCGCTTCGGCAGGTTTCGCCGCCTTGGCGATCGGTTTTGTGATCTCGTCCGCTGCCTCCGCCGCGCTGTTTGATCAGCCGTCGACGTCGAGCAGCACCAACCTTATTTCGGGCACCACGCCCAGCGGCCTGACGTGGGCAGCCGTTGCTTCGGGCACGGCCCTCCCGATCCGCTCCACGAACACCGCCGCCAACGGCGCCCCCGGTGCCGTGGCCTACTACAACGTGAACACCGGACAGCTGCAGATCGATCCCAAGGGCTGGGATCTCTCGCTGTTCAACTTCACCTACACCACCGGCACCGTGAACGTGCAGCCTGGTGGGTCCGGCCCGCTCCTCTATGCGTCGGGCACCTCGCCCGTCAGCGCAACGGTTTCGGGCGCCACGGGTGTGGCCAACCAGCTGACCCTGCCGGCCGGCACGTGGGGTGGCGGTACGACCGTCTCCAAGGCCCGCGTCGGTGCCGCGGTGAGCCTGATCTCCACCCCGACCCTCGCCACGAGCTACGACCCGGGCAACGGTGCGGCCAACGGCACCTCGCCCTACTCGACGAACACCATCGGCACCCCGTCCGTGCCTGGCTGGTTCAACCAGCCGTGGTCTTTCCCGTGGGCTGGTGACGCCGCTGGGAGTGCAGTCGGCCTCATCGACTCGGGCAGTCTCGCGGTCGTCGGAGCCAACACGCAGAACTGGAAGGTGTTCGGTGTGACGGGCAACGCCAACGCCAACATCCTCGGCTTCGGCAACTACGCCCACGTGTTCCAGTACACGATCAACGGAACGCAGGGCAACCAGGTCGGTGCGGTGATCCCGGTCACGGCCGTCCCCGAGCCTCCGACCGTCGCTCTGGCTGGAATCAGTGTCTTCGCGGCCGGCATGGGACTCTTCCGCCGCCGCACCGAGTCGTCAACCCACGACGCCGGTGACGACGACGCGGATGCCGCGACATCGTAAGACTCGACAATCCAACGGTCGGGCCGGAAGCAGCGAGCCGGCCCGACGGTAAACTGGGGCGGCAGGTCGGAAACGGCCTGCCGCCCCTTGTTTTTGATCCACGCCACGCGACTGTGTGCCTGGCTGAACTCGTCGCCTTTCCCGTTCTGGTGCTCCGCATGACGCCCCGTGAAGTCCTGGCCCTCTGTCGCGAGAAAGAGGTCAAGGCCGTCGATCTCCGCTTCACCGATTTTCTGGGTGCCTGGCAGCACTTCACCATCCCGGTCGCCAAGCTCGAGGAAGACACGTTTTCCGATGGGCTCGGCTTCGATGGATCGAGCATCCGAGGCTGGCAGGCGATCAACGAGAGCGACATGCTCCTTGTGCCCGTCGCCGACACCGCCTTCGTCGACCCATTCGCGACGACGCCCACGCTCGTGATGATCTGCATGGTGCAGGACCCGATCACACGGGAGGATTACTCCCGCGATCCACGTAATATTGCCCGGAAGGCGGTCCACTATCTGACGAGCACGGGCATCGCCGACACCTGCTTCATCGGCCCGGAAGCAGAGTTTTTCGTGTTTGATGACGTGCGATTCGACCAGAACGCCCACGAGGGCTACTTCCATCTCGACAGCGTCGAGGCTGAATGGAACCGCGGCCGAAGCGAGGGCCCAAACCTCGGCTACAAGCTTCGGCACAAGGAAGGGTATTTCCCATGCCCGCCGTCAGACCAGCTGGCCGACCTGCGGACCGACATGATGCAGACGATGATCCAGTGCGGGATCGATGTCGAGGCACAACATCACGAGGTGGCCACCGCGGGCCAGTGCGAGATCGACATGCGGTTTCAGGATCTGATCCGCATCGCCGACCAGATGTGCCTCTACAAGTATGTGGTGCGCAACGTCGCCCGCCGTCATGGCAAGACCGCCACCTTCATGCCAAAGCCGATCTACGGCGACAACGGCTCGGGCATGCACACCCACCTTTCCCTCTGGAAGGATGGCCAGCCGCTGTTTGCTGGCACGGGCTACGCCGGCCTCTCGGACATGGCCCTTCACGCGATCGGCGGCATTCTCCGGCACGCGCCGGCACTCCTCGCGATCACGAATCCCACGACCAACAGCTACAAGCGGCTCGTTCCAGGCTACGAGGCACCGGTCAATCTCGCCTATTCGCAGCGAAACCGTTCAGCGAGCTGTCGGATTCCGATGTACTCCGCCAACCCGAAGACGAAACGGGTGGAGTTCCGCTGTCCCGATCCGACGTGCAATCCGTATCTCGCCTTTTCCGCGATCCTGATGGCGGCGATCGACGGCATTCAAAACAAGACGCATCCAGGCGACCCGCTCGATCGCGACATTTACGACATGCCTCCCGAAGAGCTGGCCGATGTGCCCAAGGCGCCGGCGTCGCTCGACGAGGCGTGTGATGCGCTCGAGCGGGACCACGATTTCCTGCTTCGAGGCGACGTTTTTACCGACGATGTGATCGCCACGTGGCTTCGATGGAAGCGGCAGCGGGAGATCGACCCGATGCGGCTTCGCCCGCATCCGTATGAGTTTTGTCTCTATTTTGACGCGTGAACGGCCCTCCATGGCCCGTGCACGCTCGGGCCGACGGTGACTTCATCACCGCCGGCTGCCATCCCATCCTGGGATGGGTTTGACGCGTGAACGGCCCTCCATGGCCCGTGCACGCTCGGGCCGACGGTGACTT
>JAFMIU010000123.1 GCA_017853835.1 Pirellulales bacterium
CGCCACACGTTTCACCACGCCGGTCCCACGGCTCACGCCGTTGGGCTTCCACGCCGGTCCAAGCCCGAGGCCGTGAGGCCTGGGACACGCGACGGTCTTGCGCACGGCGCCGTTGGGCGACATTGGCTCGCCACGCAAAACACGCCACACGTTTCACCACGCCGGTCCCACGGCTCACGCCGTTGGGCTTCCACGCCGGTCCAAGCCCGAGGCCGTGAGGCCTGGGACACGCGACGATCTTCCGCACGGCGCCGTTGGGCTTTCACGAAGCAGCGTCGCATCGCATCGAATCGCCCCGCCGTTTGACGAGCGAGGGGTTGCCCACGCCCCGGGAGCCGGCGTCATTGGCCAGCGGAGCCAGGATGGCGGAGCGCCGGCCAATGCCGAGCGAGCGGAGGGCAGGGATGCCCGCAGCGAGCGTCCGGCGACGGGGTGTGGGCAACCCCGAAGCGGAGCCACGCCGAAGCGGAGCCACGCCGAAGCGAAGCAACCCCGAAGCGAAGCAACCCCGAAGCGAAGCAACCCCGAAGCGGAGCAACCCGTCCGCTCCCTGCTTCAGGCGTGGCCGAGGAGCCACGCGATAAGCCCCTTCTGCACGTGCATGCGGTTGGCCGCCTGCGTGACCACCACGCTCCGCTCGCCATCGATCACCTCGTCGGTGACCTCCTCGCCGCGGCGAGCCGGGAGGCAGTGCATGAAGAGGGCGCTGGGACAGTGGGCCATGAGCGCTGCGTTGACCTGGTACGGCGCGAAGGCCTTCAGCCTCGCCTGCCGCTCCTCCTCCTGCCCCATGCTGGTCCAGACGTCGGTGTAGACCACGGCGGCATCCCGCACGCCCGCCACCGGGTCGGTGGTTTCCTCGACGTCGGCCTCGGGAAGGATCGTCTTCAGGTGCGACCGGAAGGCGTCGTCAAACTGATACTCCTTCGGGGCCGCGAGCACGAATCGCATGCCGAGCAGCCCGCAGACGACCGCGAGCGAGCGGGCCACGTTGTTGCCGTCGCCGACGAACGTCATGGTCAGGCCGTTCACTCGCCCCACTTCCTGGCGGAGCGTGTAGATGTCGGCAAGGGCCTGGCAGGGGTGCGATTCGTCGGAGAGCCCGTTGATCACCGGCACGCTCGACACCTCGGCCAGCCGCAGGATCGTCTCGTGCGCCTTGGAGCGGCACACGATGGCATCGACGTATTCACTCAGCACGCGGCCGAAGTCGGCGATGCTTTCCCGTGACGACGCAAACCCGCTGTCGGCGCCGAGAAACAGGCTCGACCCTCCGAGGTGCGTCATCGCCGCCTGGAAGCTCACCCGTGTTCGGAGGCTCGGCTTCTCGAAGACGAGGGCCAACACCCGCCCCGGCAGCAGCGCATCGCGGCGGCCGGCGGCGAACTTCTCCTGAAGATCGCGCGAGATCGCAAACACGGCCTCGATCTCGGCCGCGGTCAGGTCTTCGGGAACGGTGAGGTGTCGAATCGCCATCGGCATGCCTTTCACGCTGCACCACCTGCGGCCACCTCGGTGATCGCGGCGGCCAGTCGGTCGCACCCTTCTTCGATGTCGGCCTGGGTGACGTTCATCGCCGGCAGCAGGCGGATCACCCGCCCCTGCGTCGCGTTGACGAGCAGTTTCCGATCGAGGCATGCCTGCACCACCGCCGCACCGTCGACCGCCAGTTCGATGCCGATCATCATGCCGATCACCCGCACTTCGCGGATCGCATCGCAGCGTTCCTTCATCGCGAGAAGACGGGTGCGGAAGGCGTCGGCCGCCCGCCCCACGTGTTCGAGCAGCCCCTGCTCCTCGATCATGCGGATCGTCGCCACGCCGGCCGCCGCGGCGATCGGGTTGCCGCCGAAGGTGGAGGCGTGCATGCCAGGCCGAAGGTGCTTCGCCAGCTCGACGGTCGTCAGCATCGCGCCGCCGGCGATGCCCGCACACAGGCTCTTGGCCAGCGTCATCACGTCGGGCGTGACGCCAAAGTGCTGGTAGCCAAACCAGGTGCCCGTGCGGCCGCAGCCGCACTGCACCTCGTCGAACACCAGCAGCATGTCGCGTTCGTCGCAGATGCGCCGCAGTCCTTCGAGGAAGCCAGGGGGCGCGGGCACGACCCCTCCCTCACCAAGGATCGGCTCCACGAGAATGCCGCCGGTTCGGTCGTCGATGATCCGCTCCACCGCCGCGAGGTCGCCATGCGGGGCGTATTGAAACCCGGCGAGCATCGGGCCCAGGCCTTCGTGGTATTTCGGCTGCGCCGTGGCCGTGACGCTCCCCATGGTGCGGCCGTGAAAGCCCCCTTGGAACGTGATGATCTTGTACTTCTCGCCGTTGCTCCGGAGCCGCACGAGCTTGATGGCCGCCTCGTTGGCTTCGGTGCCGGAGTTGCAGAAGAAGGCCTGGCCGCCGAACGAACGCTCGGAGAGGAGCTTCGCCCATTCCCCCTGCGGCTCGGTGTACCAGGTGTTGGGCACGTGGATCAGCCTGGCCACCTGCTCCTGCACCGCCTTCACGACCGGCGCAGGACAGTGGCCGAGAAGGTTGCAGCCCCAGCCGGGAAACAGGTCGAGATACTCACGGCCCTCGGCATCCCACACCCGCGACCCCTCGCCCTTGACGAGGCAGACGGGAAATCGCCGGTAGTTGGGCACGACATAGCGGTCGAACGTGTCGATCACGCCGCGGGTGGCGGCACCAACGGCGGTGGCTTCGGAGTCGATCGTGGCCATGGGGATTCTCCCGGACAGGGTGACGGGTCAGGAGCGGGCGGCCGGCCGACGGGCGTCGGAGGCACGGGGCACGAGGGAGTCGTCGCGAACGAGTTCGGTTCCCACGCCGCTCGTCGTGTAGATCTCGAGCAGGAGCGAGTGCCGGAGGCGGCCATCGATGATGTGGATTTTTTTGACCCCCTGGGCCAGGGTGTCGAGGCAGCCTTCGATCTTCGGGATCATGCCGCCGGCGATCGTGCCGTCGGCGATCAGCATGCGGGCTTCGGCGGCCGTGATGTGGGGGATGAGACTCTCAGGGTCGTTCACATCGCGAAGCACGCCGGGAATATCGGACAGCACGACGAGCTTTTCCGCCCCGATCGCCGCCGCGACGGCCGTGGCCGCGGTGTCGGCGTTGACGTTGAGCTTCTGGCCGTCGGCCCCCATCGCCATCGACGGGATCACCGGCACCTGTCCGGCATACATGAGGTTGTCGATCGTGAGGCGATCGACCTTGGTCACCTCGCCGACGTGCCCCAGATCGAGCGGGGCGCCGTCGGGCCCGACAAGGGTGAGCCGTTCGCCGAAGAGCACGTTGGTGGAGAGGAAGTTGAGCGACATCGCCCGCCCCCCATACTCCTCGAGTTTGGCGACGAGGTCGTGATTCAGATCCGTGGCCAAGACCCGCTCGACGATGCCGAGCGTCGCGTCGTCGGTGTAGCGGCGGCCCTGCACCCAGACCGGCTCGATGCCCGCATCGTCCATGGCCCGGCTGATCGCCTTGCCACCGCCGTGCACGACGACGATCCGCATGCCGAGCGTCGACAGGAAGACGATGTCGATCAGGAGGTGACGGAGCGAATCGGGATGCTCAACGACACTGCCGCCCAGTTTGATGACCGTGGTCGTGTCGCGGAACTTGCGGATCCAGCCGAGGGCCTCGATGAGCGTGTCGGCCTTTTGGATGGCCTTCTTTTGAGCCTGGCTGACGGAGGGTGAGGCGGGCACGTCTCGCGGGATCCTGACGGGGAAAAACCAAACCGAGGAGTGTAACACCCGCGGGGTCGGTGATTAAGCGGGTGGGGCAGACGGCCGGGGAACGCCCGCGAACCCAGCCCGGACGAGGATGCCAAACACGCCGCGCGGCTCACCGTGCCGGTCCCAAGGCTCACGCCGTTGGGCGTGGACGGCAGAGGGTTCTGTCCAAGCCCAAGGCCGTGAGGCCTGGGACACGCCGGGCTATGCCGCTCGACTTCATTTCGCTGCCATGCCGCCGCATGCCTTGCGGCGACGCCTCAAAACATCGCCATGAACTGCGTCTGGATGGCCGTGCCCGTGTGGCCCGCCCGGTAGGGATAGAGAATGTTCTGCGCCGGGTTGCGGTTCATGTAGAGCGCCTCGATCGTGAACCGCCCCTGCCGCGACTGGTTGACGTACCAGTTCAGGCCACCGCCATATTCCTGGCCAGTGCCGTAGGTGCCCGTGAGCGCACTGGAGCGGGCATAGACCTCGTAGGTTCGCGGCACGAAACACCACGAAAGATATCCGAGCCCTCCATGGTCGTAGACGCTGTCGTGAACGAAGTTCCCCGTGCCGACGAAGTCGTTGAGCTGACGGAAGTAGTATTCGAAGTTGACCGCCCAGCCCCCCTGCTTCCATCCGGCATCGACCGTCGCGAGCTGATAGGCGTATTGATCGAGATTCGTGCCGGGGCCGAGTGCGTTGGGCAACGCGATCGGAGTTCCATCGGAGAGCCGAACGGTCGTGTCTTCCGGATTGAGACCGGGAAAGATGATTGCCTGTGTGCGGGCAAACGTGCCGCTGCCACCGAAGCGAACCACGGGGTCGTCGCGCACCTCCATGTCGGAATAGCCGAGCCCGAAGGGGCCGAGTGGCTCCCACCAGGTGTTGCCCGCCCACGCCATCGATGTGCCCTTGCGCAGCACCCCGGCCTGACCACCGTCGATGGCGTTCCAGACTCCGGCCTGGTAGTTGAGTTCGCGATCAAGGAACGATCCCGCGAAGTACACGCCCGGGCTGTAGCCGGGCCGAAAGAACGTGTTGACCATGCTCCGGTCGATGCCCAGCACCCAGGGCTGCATTTCGACCCACTCGCGTGAGCTCGGAACGATCGTCACACCGCCGAGCAGCGTGGCCGCTTCGCTGAACTTCCAGCCCAGCGTGCCGAGCGGCACGAAGGCCGAACGCACGCCGATGTCGGAGGTGCCGAAGAGTGCGGCTCGATAGACGAGTCGTTCGTCGGCGACGTAGCCCGAGAAGGAGAGCAGAACGCGGTTGAGGTTGAAGGTGTTGATGTTTTTGACGGGCAGCGTCATGCCCGCCGAGTTGGTCCACGAGGTGTTTTCCCGGGCAAACTCGAACCACCGAACCTGCATGAAGCCGTTGAAGGCGAGCGCGAACGGGAACCCCTGCGTGGACCGGTGGAGCACCAGGCCCCCGGGCGGCGCAATGTCGGTGGCGGGGATGTAGCGCGGACGTGGAATCCCGGCGAGGCGGGCCTCCACGGCCTGATCCACCAGCGCCTGAATCAACGCGTCCTGGTCGATGGAGTCGGGAGCGGACTCAGCAGACTCCGCCGGGGATGGCGCGTCGTCGGCGTCCCACAGCACGCCGGCTTCGTCGCCTCCCTCCCGAAGCATTTCCGTCATCGTTGGCGGGGCGTCGCGGTCCGCCTCGTCGGCGCACGAGGCCACAAAACCCCTCGCAAGAAGGGATAGCAGGATCGCAGCAGCGGCAATCAGGCGGTGGCGGCGCATAGAAACCCGCATTCTTCATCGGGTCCGAATATGCCGGTCGTGCATGTTTTCCGGCCTGGGCGCCCTGGGAAAGCTTGGAAAAATGGAGGAAAACCAGTTTCTCGCCGGGTCGGACGCCGCTTGACGGCCACCGCGAGGCCGATATCTTCTATTTGTTTTCCAAATGATGCACGGCGGCAACATTTGGTTTTTTTATCAGGGATGAGGCGGGTTGGCGTTGTGACGGGCCGCGGTACGCGCGGGCTCCGGTGAATCTGAAGTCCCTGAAAATCTTCTGCGACATCGTCTCCCGGCGGAGCTTCTCGAAGGCTGCCGCGGAAAACGGCATTTCCCAGTCGGCTGCCAGTCAGGTGGTGGGCCAGTTGGAGTCGCATCTGGGCGTCCGGCTGATCGAGCGGTCGAAGCGGCCCCTCTCGCCGACCCGTGAAGGGCAGGTTTTTTACGACGGGTCGCGAAAACTGATCGCCGCCTACGACTCCCTCGAGGATCAGGTACGCACGCTCCACGATGACGTGGCCGGGCGTGTTCGCGTGGCGGCGATCTACTCCGTCGGCCTGCACCACATGAGCCGATACGTGCAGGAGTTCATGAGCCGCCACCCCAAGGCCAACGTCCGGCTGGAGTATCTCCACCCCGACCGCGTGCTCGAATCGGTCGAGCAGGGGCAGGCCGACATCGGCATCGTGAGCTATCCGCGAAGCACGCGGACGGTCGAAGCCCAGCCGTGGCGGGATGAGCCGATCGTGCTCGTCTGCGCGCCGGGCAACGCCTTTGCCGGACGGGTGCAGGCTTCGCTCGGCGAACTCCACAACCAACGCATGGTGGGCTTCGACGCCGACCTCGTGATCCGCCATGAGATCGATCGTGCCCTGGCCGCCGCTGGTGCCGAGCCATCGGTCGTGATGGAGTTTGACAACATCGAAACGATCAAGCGTGCCGTCGAGATCGATGCGGGCATCGCCCTCCTCCCGGAACCGACGATCGGCCGCGAACTCGCCGCCGGCACGCTGGCGATGGTTCGCCTCGTCGGTGATGAGCTGGTGCGGCCGCTCGGCATCATCCACGCCCGTGGCAAGTCGCTCGCCCCCACGGCGCAGCGGTTCGTCGAACTCCTCCAGGGCCATGCCCACGACGTCGACCCTGGCCTAACCGCCCCCACGACGCCTCCCGAATCGTCCCCGGCCCTGATCGATCGTTTCTGAACACATCCCGTCTTCCATTTCTGCATCACGCACGAGTTTCGCCATGACGCTTCCTGCTCCCCGCCATTCCCACGGACTCCCCGCCAAGCAGGGCCTCTACGATCCCGCCAACGAGCACGATGCGTGCGGCGTGGGCTTCGTGGTGAACCTGCACGGCGTGAAGAGCCATCGGATGGTGCGGCAAGGCCTGGAGGTGCTGGAAAACCTCACCCACCGCGGCGCCACCGGGTGCGATCCACTCACGGGCGACGGAGCCGGCATCCTCACGCAGATGCCCCATGATTTTTTCGCCTCCGTGGCTCCGCAGGCCGGCATCACGCTGCCGCCCGCCGGCGACTGGGCGGTGGGCAACGTCTTTCTGCCCCCGTCGGAGGGCGACCGCGAGGCCGCCGAGCAGTTCTTCGAGAAGGTCGTGCGGGAAGAAGGGCTCGAGTTTCTCGGCTGGCGCAACGTCCCCACCGACAATCAATCGATCGGCGGCACGGCCCGTGAGGTCGAGCCGTTCGTGCGTCAGATCTTCATCGGCCGCGGCTCGAAGGTGGCCCGCGACCACTTCGAATGGAAGCTGTTCGTCGCCCGCAAACGCTTCGGCATCGAACTCGGCACGCTCGGCCTCACGGAGCACGCCTTCTGCTACGTCTGCTCGCTGTCGAGCAAGACGATCGTCTACAAGGGCCTCCTCCTCGCCGACCAGGTCGACAAGTACTACCCCGACCTTTCCGACGAACGATTCACCTCGTCGCTCGCCCTGGTGCACCAGCGATACAGCACCAACACCTTCCCGACGTGGGATCTCGCGCACCCCTTCCGCTACATCGCGCACAACGGCGAGATCAACACCGTCCGTGGCAACATCAACTGGATGCACGCCCGCGAGAGCATGCTCGCGCACCCGGTGTTTGGCCCCGACCTCGACAAGATCAAGCCGGTGATCCGCGAGGGGGGCAGCGACTCGGCCACCTTCGACAA
>JAFMIU010000044.1 GCA_017853835.1 Pirellulales bacterium
TTGTCGGTCTCCTCGCTCCCCTTGCCGGTGAGAATCTCGAGGTATTCGAGCGCCGGTGTGTCGATCGGCGCGAATCCATACGACCGGTACACGCGACGGGCCACATCGAGCACCTGCTCGCGGGCTAGCGCCTGAGCCGGCAGGTGATCCCGGAAACCTTTGAGGGTGCGTGGTTCGATCATGAGAGAACGGGCAGGAGGGCTGGCTTGCGGCTGCGGATCGACTGGCCGCGGTTTTCCTTGGTGCGGCCGTCGCCCACCACCATGCCTCCGGGTCCGAGAACGGCGTCCATGTATTCCTCCACCTGCTCCGGTGTTTCGAAATACTGGTCATACACCCAGTCGTCCTCGTATTCGCACTCCTTGGTGGTGTATTCGCGGCAGATCAGCGGGCGTGTTTCGTAGATGCCGCAGCGATGGTCGTCACCCAGGTGCTTGCACACCGTGTGAACACAGACATACCAGTCGCCATCTTCGGTGAACACCGTGGCCTGGTCGTGGAGAAGAAACCAGCGGATGAACTCGAACTCTTCCCGCGTGGTGGGTGTTTCGAGCGGCAGCGCGAAGTAGCGGCAGCACTTGGCGGTGCAGTGCTCACACAACACCGTTTCAGCCGACACGTCGTTGCGGGCAGGCTTCGCCGCGAGGGGCGGAAGCGGAATGTCGACGAACGTCATGACGAGGTCTCCGGGAACGAGGCCGATACTATAGCGTGTTTCGGGAGCCTCGCGGCCGGCCTATACTGCGACTTTCTCGTCTCTCCTGCGGAAAGGATTCCCCCGATGCCCAAGCGCTGGCACGTCCGTCCGCACGACTCGGCCGCTGTGGCATCGCTGGAGCAATCGGCCGGAGTGCCGAGCCTGGTGGCGGCGCTTCTTGCGTCGCGGGGCGTCACGAATCCGGCCGACGTGAAGGCCTTTCTGTCTGGCACGCTCGCCGACCTTCGCGATCCTGAAACGCTGCCGGGCGTGCCCGAGGCCGCCGATCGTATTCTTGCCGCGGTGCGATCCGGCCGAACGATCGCGATCTACGGCGACTACGATGCCGACGGCATGTGCGCCACGGCGATCCTGGTCGGCTGCCTCGACGCACTCGATGCGAAGCCGATCTGGTATGTGCCGAGCCGGCAATCGGAAGGCTACGGGCTCAACGCCGACGCACTCTCGACCCTGGCCGCGCAGGGGGCCAACCTGGTGGTGACGGTTGATTGCGGCATCACGGGCGTCGAGGAGGCCCGGCACGCCAGGGACCTTGGCCTCGAACTCATCATCACCGACCACCACACCATCGGCGACGTGCTGCCCGAAGCCGCCGCGCTCGTCCATCCGCGACTCCCCGGAACGACCTACCCCTTCGGCGGCCTCTGCGGTGCCGGCGTGGCCTTCAAGCTCGCCTGGGCCATCGCCACGCGGGCCAGCGGCTCGTCCCGTGTCACGCCCCGCCTTCGTGAGGCGCTTCTTCGCGGCGTCGGACTCGCGGCGTTTGGCACCGTGACCGACGTCATGCCACTCGTGGACGAGAATCGCCTCTTCGTGCGGCATGGGCTCGACAACCTTCGCACCCGAGGCGGACCAGGGCTCGCAAGGCTCCTCGAGCTCACCGGTCTTGCCGAGCGATCCCGGCTCGAAAGCGAGGATATCGCCTTCAAACTGGGGCCGAGGCTCAACGCCGCAGGACGGATGGCGACCGCCTCCAATGGCATCGAGCTGCTCGTCACCGACGATGCCGCGAGGGGAGCGTCGCTGGCCGACTACCTCCACGAGCTCAACGCCCAGCGGGAGTCGGAGGAGCGCAGCCTCCAGCTTGCCGCGGCCAAGCAGGCCAAGGAACGGTTTTCACCGGAACATGATGCGGCCCTCGTCCTCGCCGACCAGGGCTGGCACAAGGGTGTGATCGGCATCGTGGCGGGACGACTGGCCGACAGGTGGCATCGGCCGGTGGTGATGATCGCCCGCGACGCCTTGCAGGGAGGCCCGGCGATCGGCAGCGTGCGGAGCGTGCCAGGATTCGACGTCTTGGCGGCGCTCAAGGCGTGTGAGCACCACCTGCTCGGCTGTGGCGGCCACGCTGCGGCGGCTGGCCTTCAGGTGGCCGACGACAAAATCGAGGCGTTTCGCGAGGCCTTCGTCGCAGCGGTGGATGCCCGCCTGCCCCAGTCGCTGCGCCGGGCGCAGATCACCATCGATGGCGAAACGTCGCTCGCCGGCCTCACGCTTCACACGGTCGAGCAGCTCGAGAAACTCGCCCCCTTCGGCGAGGGAAACCGCCGACCCGTGCTCTGCGCGTCGGGCGTGACACTCGCAGCACCGGCCCGCACCATGGGGCAGTCGGGGAAGCATCTCCAGCTGCAGCTCGCGCAGCACGGCGCGACCATCCGGGGTGTCGCCTTCGGCGCCGCCGAATGGCTGCCCCACCTTCCGGCACCCGGCCAGCCGTTTCATGTGGCGTTTCGTCCCAAGATCAACGAGTTTCGCGGGCGTCGCACGGCCGAAATCGAGGTGATCGACTGGCGTCCCGACGGCATCGATATCGGCGAGGATCTTCCGTCGTTCGCAGCAACAGCCGAGTGATGGTCCCGTTGATGTCTTCGAAAAGGTGTTTCATGAGGCGAGTCTGTGTGACGGTGATGCTCACGGCGATGGCCGCGATGGCTCGAGCTGACGACTGGCCGCAGTGGCTCGGGCCCGATCGCCATGCCGTGTGGCAGGAACGTGGCCTGGTCTCCGACATCCCGCCGGAGGGCCTGCCCGTTCAATGGCGGGCACCTGTCGCCGAAGGCTATGCCGGTCCGGCCGTGGCTGACGGACGCGTGTATGTGGCCGACTACGTGGCCGACGACAAACAGCTCACGAATGGCCCCAACGACCGGACCGTCCGCGACGGCACGGAGCGACTGCTCTGCCTCGACGCCGCCACCGGCCGGGTGCTCTGGAAGCACGAACGCAATCGCCCCTACTCGATCTCCTATGCGTCGGGACCACGCTGCACGCCGACGGTCGTCGATGGTCGCGTCTACGCGCTCGGCGCGGAGGGCAACCTCGACTGCCTCGATGCCGTCACCGGCCGCCTCCTGTGGTCGAAGGATTTTCCCCGCGACTTTTCCGCGCCAACGCCGCTCTGGGGGTTCTGTGGCCATCCTCTCGTGGAGGGCGATCTCCTGATCTGTCTCGTGGGGGGCGAGGGAAGCGTGGCCGTCGCGTTCGACCGGATCACCGGCGAGGAACGGTGGCGGGCCCTCACCGCCAGCGAAAGCGGCTACTGCCCCCCGACGATGATCGAAAGCGGCGGCACGCGGCAGCTCGTGATCTGGGACGCCGACCGCCTCACGAGCCTCGATCCGAAGACAGGCCTCGAGCACTGGTCGCAGCCACTCAAGCCGATGTATGGCATGGCGATCATGGCGCCTCAGGTGGCCGACACCTCGCACGGTCGCGTGCTCTTCGCGAGCGGCATCGGACGGGTGGCCGCGCTCTATGACCTCGACGAAACCTCGCCTTCCGCCACGCTGCGCTGGCGAGCCGATCCGAAATCAGCAGTCTTTTGTGCCAACGCCACCCCTTTCATCGCGGGCGACACGCTCTACGGCTGCGACTGCGACACCGGCATGCTCACGGCCGTGGACCTCGCCGACGGCCGACGACTGTGGGAAACGCTCGCCCCGACGACGGGAGGTGAGCGTCGCGGCAAGCACGGCACCGCGTTTCTCGTGCGGCAGTCGGAGCCCGTGGCCGGCGATCCCCCTCAGGCCACACGCACGTGGATCTTCAGCGAAACAGGAGATCTCATCCTCGCTCGTCTCTCGCCGGCGGGTTATGAAGAATGTGGCCGCATGCACGTGGTCGACCCGACGAACGAGTGCTTCGGTCGACAGGTGGTGTGGAGCCACCCGGCCTTTGCCAACGGATGCATCTACGTTCGCAACGATCGCGAGATCGTCTGCGTGAAGGCCTCGCGTCCCTAGAGCGCATCTCCGCTACGTGTAGCGACGAGTTGATAATCCTGAGCGGGTAGGCGAGGGGGTCGGCGAACGCTCGAGGAGCCTTGGGCGTATCCTCGCCCCGGCGACGAGACTTTTGCCGCCTCCGAGCCGGCGATACACGTATCTCAGACGCGCTCTAGCGCGAATCCAACGCAAGCCGATCAGCCACGGCCCATGGCAAAGACGGCTTCCATCATCCGACGGTAGGGTGCGTCGAGGGCGATGCCCCGTCGGGCCATCATCCGTTCCATGTCGACGACAGCCTTCTCCGGCCGATAGTCGATGAGCGTTCCCGACTGAGACCACTTGAACGACGGGATCCAGCGGGCGGGAAAGCCCGACCCGACGACGATCGAGGCCACGCCGCACACGGTCCCGGTGTTGAGCGCCGTGTTGATGCCCGTCTTGCCATGATCGCCCATCACCGTGCCCAGAAACTGCTCGCCGGTGTCGATCTCCACACCGCTCGGCCAGTCGACGACCTTCACGGTGCCGTAGGTCATCTTCAGATTCGAGGCGGTCGTGCCGGCGCCGAGGTTGATCCATTGGCCCAACACGGAATCACCCACATACCCGTCGTGGGCCTTGTTGGAATACGAGTGGAAGATCGTGGTCGCCACCTCGCCCCCGACCTTGCAGAACGGCCCGATCGTGGTGCCGCCGTAGATTCGTGCCCCCATGCGCACCATCGCGCCCCGTCCCACCGCCACGGGCCCTCGCACCACGGCACCGGCCATCACCCGCGCGTCGGCGTCGAGCAGAATCGGGCCTTCGGCAGCGATCAGGATGGCACCCGGCTCCACGACGGCGGCGGGATGCATGAACACCCGATCGGGTCGATCGATGACCACCGATGCGTGAACGCCTGCTGCCGGGCCTGGTTTCCAGCCACAGGCTTCGGCGTCGAGGGCGATCGCTTGTGGATTGAGCCGCACGAGATCCCATGGGTAGGCGATCGCGGCGAAATCCTCGACACCGCAGGGCGTGGTCGGCGCGACGGCCGGCCTTCCGGCCGCCAGCCATGCCGCGGTTTCCGCAGCCGACGACGTGGCGGCGACGAGGATGTCGCCGTCGCCCAGGCGTTCGCCACCACGATGCCTGAGGGCTTCGACCAGTGAGGGCGTCGGCAGGTAGCGGGCATTGATCCAGAGGGCCGAAGCCCCCCGACGCTCCTCGGGCACCCCTGGAAAAACACCTTCGAGATGCGGGCGGAGCGGACCACACACCTCGCCCGCCCCGAGCGCCCAAGCCCACTTCTCGCCGATCGTCGTCAGGCCGAGCCGCAGGTCGAACACCGGCCGCGTGAGGGTCAGGGGCGCGAGGTGTCGCGCCTGGTCATCCTCAAACATCAGGATCGGGAGCGGCATCAGCAATGGCCCATGAACTCGCCCGGATGGAGCGGGAATCTCTTATTCCGCCGGACAGCCACAACGCCGTGCGGACGACGTTAGCACGAGTATAATATAGAGTTCGAGAACGGTATCTCGCTCACGTGACGTGCGATCCCGAGGGGTACTTCCTGCATGTGCGGCATCGTCGGCTACATCGGTCCCGGAGACTGCCGGGAGATCCTCCTGACAGGCCTCTCGCGGCTTGAATACCGCGGCTATGATTCCGCGGGCATCGCCCTGATCGACGACGGCCTCCAGGTAGCGAAGTGCGCCGGCCGCGTGCGCGACCTGGCAGGCCGGTCGGCCAATCTCCCGGCAGGCACCGTCGGGATCGGCCACACCCGCTGGGCCACGCACGGCGGCCCGAGCGACGCCAACGCCCATCCGCATCTTGGGCCCTCCGGCACGATCGCGCTGGTGCACAACGGCATCATCGAGAACTACGCTGCCCTGAAAAAAACGCTCGAATCGAAGGGGCGGGCATTTCGGAGCCAGACCGACTCCGAGGTGCTCGTGCAACTCATCGAGGAGATCGTGGAGTCCAACCCCGAACTCTCCTTCGAGGCAGCCCTCCGCCTTGCCCTCCAACAGGTGACCGGCACCTATGGCCTGGCCATCCTCAACTCGGCCGAACCCGACCGGATCTACGTGGCCCGGATGGGCTCCCCGCTGGTCGTGGGCATCGGTGCGGGCGAGATGTTCGTGGCATCCGACGCCGCACCGATCATCGCCCATACCAACAAGGTGGTCTACCTCGACGACGGGGAGGTGGCGACCATCGGCCGCGAGGGGGTGGAGGTGCGGTCGATCGACGACGTTCCCCACTCCAAAGATGTGCACGAACTGGCGATGTCGCTCGACGCCATCGAGAAGGCGGGGTTTCCGCACTTCATGCTCAAGGAAATTCACGAGCAGCCCCGGTCAATCGCCGATTGCTTGCGCGGGCGGCTGGTGCTCGACGATCACATCATCCAACTCGGCGGCCTCACCCCCGTGCTCGACCGGCTGGCCGCAGCCGCTCGACTGACAATCGCCGCCTGCGGCACGAGCTGGCATTCGGCGCTCGTGGGCGAATACCTCTTCGAACACCTCGCCCGCCTTCCGGTCGAGGTGGAATACGCCTCGGAGTTTCGCTATCGCGAGCCGCTGCTCGATGAACGCGACGTGCTGCTGGTGATCTCGCAGAGTGGCGAGACGGCCGACACGATCGCGGCGCTTCGCGAGGCGAAGCGCCGCGGGGCGCTCACGCTCGGCATCTGCAACGTCGTCGGCTCCACGCTCTCACGCGAAACCGACGCCGGCGTGTTCACGCACGCCGGCCCCGAGATCGGTGTCGCCTCCACGAAGGCCTTCACGGCGCAGGTCGTAGTGCTCGCCCTGATGGCGATCACGCTCGGCCGCCGCCGGGGTGTTCTCTCGGAGGAGCGGGCGGGCGAGGTGATCGAGGAGCTCGCCAGGATCCCGGCCAAGATCGAGGAGATCCTCGCGCAAGAGCCGGCGATCAAGTCGCTGGCCGATCGGTTCACCTACGCCCCCAACTTTCTCTACCTCGGCCGTTCGTTCAACTTCCCGGTGGCGCTCGAGGGCGCCCTCAAGCTCAAGGAGATCTCCTACATCCACGCCGAGGGCTATCCGGCGGCGGAGATGAAGCATGGTCCGATCGCGCTCATCGATCGACTGATGCCGGTGGTGGTGCTGGCGACCACCTCGCACACGAGCGAGAAGATGATCTCCAACATCGAGGAGGTGCGGGCCCGCAACGGCCGGGTGATCGCGATCACCACCCCCGGCCAGGACGAGGTGAAGAGGCTGGCGGAGTTCGTGGTGGAGATTCCGCCGACCGACGACGCCCTTTCCCCGCTGCTCTCGGTGATCCCGCTCCAGTTGCTCGCCTACCACATTGCGGTCAACCGGGGCTGCGATGTCGACCAGCCTCGAAACCTCGCGAAGAGCGTGACGGTGGAGTAGTTCGGCCCGAAGAGAGCCGGCGTTGCCCGCCAGCCCTGCTCCGGGTAGGCTTCCAGACTCTCCCGTGTCGGAAGAAGCCGTTTTTCGGCGAACCTGACGCAATCGGGGCGTAGCTCAGCCTGGCTAGAGCGCTACGTTCGGGACGTAGAGGTCGCTGGTTCGAATCCAGTCGCCCCGACTTTTCGGAACGCCTTTGTTTCTTGAGCGAATCACCTCCCGACGGTCGGGAGTGCCCTTCGGGGATCAGCAGTCAAACCGGTAAACGGCCACCCGGCTACCGGTTTGCGATCCCTTCGGAGGTGCAATCATGGGTCGACGCCACTCTGGCGCGATGCCTGACCTCCTCCCAAAATCTTGAGCCAGGTCTTGTGAGAGAATGCTCGTGCCACTCGTGGGACTGGAAAGGCTTCTCTGAATGAAGAAGCGACGCAGTGCAGCGCAGATCGTGGGCTTGCTTCGGCAGGCTGACGGGGACCTTAGTGATCGATGAAAAGTAGATTCACGAGCAGCAACGCCAAATCCCCGTCGCGTTGCGACGGCAGGCGATAAATGGGTTATTCAAGCCTCACTAGGAAGGGTGCGAAGGTGCCCACTGCCTGACGACGGCTGGGTATCAGCCAGCAGGCGTACTCCCTTGGCGGACGAACCTCGGCTGGCTCGAGCCTTTGATGGTCGGGCGTTTCATCGGGCAGAGTATCCTTCCGCCCGAGGAGTTCCACCATGCTCGCCCCCACCGACTACCGAATCCGGCTCATGCAAGCCGCGGATTATCCCGCGATCAGCGAAATCTGCCGCGTGGTCTACCCCCACGACACACCGTACACACTCTCCGAACTGGCCCAGCATCACGCCGTGTTTCCCCAGGGCCAGTTCGTGGCCGAACACGTGCCGAGCGGAAAATCGGTGGGCGTGCACTTCACGCTGCGGATCCGAATGGCCGACTACCACGTCGACGACGCGTGGGACGTGCTCACCGCTCACGGGTCGTTCGCGGATCACAACCCCGCGGGCCCCACGCTCTACGGAGCGGATGTCTTCGTCAGCCCCGAGCATCAGCACCACGGCCTGGCCCACGCCCTGACCGACGTGACCCGTGGGCTGGTGGTCGAGGAAAACCTCTGGCGGATGGTCGGCGGCAGTCGCCTGCCGGGGTATGGAGCCGTCGCCGCCGCGCTCTCCGCCGACGAGTACGTTCGCGAGGTGGCCGCCGGAACCCGCGTCGACCCCGTGCTGTCGGCCCATCTCAAGGACGGTTGGCAGGTGGTCAGGCCGATCCACGGCTACCTGCAGCACGATCCGGAGAGCGCCGGATGGGCAGCGGTGATCCAGTGGGTGAATCCGGCATGCCCGCCGCCTCCTGAGTTCATGCTTCGCTGACCGGCCCGCACGCGGGGAGCATTGCACTGGTCGACCGGAACGAATCGGCCACGATTGGTGTTCAATGTGGTGAGCAGATCACGGCGATCCGGCAACTTCTCCGGCGACCAACCACGGGGCCAACCAAACCAGGATTGCGGCGTCACGTGCAGCAGTCGACCTGGCACTTACTCTGCCGGGATCGACTCGTTGTCGCTGGTGAAGCGATTCCAGTCGCGATCAAAGGCCAGGCCACAAGCGTTGCGAAGGCCCTCGGACACGACCCGCAATCCGCTCCCATCGTGACGAAGCCGGAGGATCGCCCCGACGCCGACATAGGACGTGGTGCGCCATGAGTCGGTCGTCGCCGCCTCCTCTGCCCCTCACGACGGGTAAAAAACGTTCAGTGCCGCCAGTGATCGGGCCTTGCGAAATCGCCGTAGTGCCAGAGCGGATCCCCCATGCCTACGAAGAGAATACCTTCTGGGCCGAAGGCCATGCCGTGGAAGCACTGATGCGTGTGGGCACGGGGCACGCCTCAGAGCAAACGCCGCGCGGTGAATCCCTCTTGGCGAATCCGCCCATCGGGAAGGTGGGAGAGCGCACTCGTGGTCAACTCAGAGCGATCGTCGCCGACGACCTCTATGTTGTGCACCGAGGCGTGGATCGAAAAGGTGCACGGCATTCGACGCGGCCCGTAGCCCCCCGTCGTCAGGTTCATCAACAAACAGCGCCTCGCGCGAGCATCACGATCGCCTACACGGAGCCGGGGGATGACAATCTCGACTGGCAGAGTGACATCCTCGACGCCGCAACATTCATCTCCACCGGCCTGTTCGACACCGGCCTCTCCAACCATGCCCCCGGCCTGGCCGCCATGGCAGTCCCCGAGCCGATGGCCGTTCACCACGTCATTGCTGCCATGCTCGCTGCCGGCAGCCTCGCCATCATGCGACCGCGGCACCGACGATGAGCGGCCGCACGACTGACCATCCTCCGAAACCAGCCGCCCAGAGGCTCACGAAAACGACTGCCGCAGAAGGGCGAGGCTGGCGGGCACGGCAGTTGCCGGATCATCCTTGCCCTCGAACTCGAGCGACACCCAGCCCTGATACCGATTTCGTGTGAGGATGTCGGCGACGCGTGGGTAGTCGATGTCGAGGGTGTACCACTTGCCTCCGCCGAAGTAGGTTTTCGCCTGCACCAGGCAGGCCTTCGGGGCAAGCCGCTCCATCTGGGAATACATGTCTTCGAGGAAGTTGCCGGTGTCGAGTGTGACCCGCAGCCACGGCGAGTCGATCGCATCGACAATTCGCATCACTCCCTCCGCTGACCGCCCCAGCCCCCAGTGGTTTTCAAGACCAAGAACGACACCACACTCTTCGGCCCTCGGCAGGCACTGTTCCAGGGCCTTGATCACCCAGCCAAAAGCCTCCTCGTCGGTATGGCCGTCCAGCCTTGGCTCGATGCCCTTCTTGGCCATCAGTTCGTCGAAATCCTTCACGGTGCCCCAGCGGCCGGTGTTGACCCGCATGGTGGGGATGCCAAGTCGTGATGCAATCTCGATCGAGGCGAGCGTCTTGTCGACGTTCTGGTGTCGTACGGCAGCGTCGGGAGAAACAAAGCCCTGATGGGTTGAAAACCCGCACAGCGCAAGGCCGTTCGCATGGGCCTGCCGCTTCAGTCGCTGGAGCCGACCGTTCGACTCGTCGCCAGCCATTTGCATCTGGAGGATCTCGACACCGTCAAACCCCATGCGGGCCGCGGCGTCGATGCAGTCCTCGATTCGAACCGGCTGTTCACGGAACTGCCAGAATGAATACGTCGACACACCGAATCGAACCGGACGGAGTGGCGCAGCGGACGGTGTGTCGGCGGAGGCGAGCGCCGCCACGACTCCCGCCGGTGCGGCGGCAAGCATGTGACGACGGCTGAGAATGGATTTGGACATCAGACGTTCCCCAAGCCACGCTCGCACATCTCATTCCTCCGGCTGCGAGGTGACCGATTCTACCGCCGGCTCACCGGGACCGCATAGCCTCCGACGCCTCGGTGTCGCCCGTGTCGTCACGCACGAGCGTGGGAGCCAGCCAGATCGCCCAGTCGGAAGCCCTGCCGTCGCCGGCATCCTCCGTCACCAGTTCGAGCTCATCGACACCAGCGAGATCGATGTCGTATCGCTCGAGCCGCCCCGGACCGAGCGTTGGCGACCGATACACCTCGCGACCATCGGTCCGGATGACAAACACCACGCTCCCGCCGCCATCGGGGATGCCGCATTCGCCCACGAGCCGTTTCCATCGACGTTCGAGTCGGTAGCGATGGATCGCGGGAGCATGGGCATAGATGCCGGTCTCGAACAGGCGGCCACCGGCCACGATCAGGCACTCGGGCCGGGGAAGGTGGTCGTACGCCGGCCGCTGCCAGCCGACACGGGCCTCGACGGGCTCCATCTGGGAGAGTGGCCATCGGCCCGCGTCATCCTTGACCGCCGGTGAGGGCGCGGCCTTCTCCGCGCGCTGCGCGCCCGCAACGACGGCACGAGCGACCGCGCGGGCACGTCCACCCTCGGGGAAGGAATCACACAGGGATCGGGCCTCCGCAAACCTTCGGCTCGTCACCGCCCTGCAGAATGGGGCGAGCATGAGCGACACCGACATGACCTCGATGTCGACGGCCCCGTCCACATCGACGGCATAGGGGTGCTCCACCTGTGTCGTGCTTCCGTTGGCATGGCAGGCGACGAGCCGAAGGCTCCCTGGCAGGCCGGGCACGAGCGGGGTGCAGGCAAGCGTAAACCGGCCGTCGGAGCCAGGAACCGTCGTCACGGTCCGGGCGTCGTAATCACCGTGCCCCGCAGGATCGAGGTATCCGACGATGGCATACACCGGAATGGCGCCGGAAACCCGTCCGCTCACCACGAACGAACGACCGTCGGCCGCGAGCGTCGCCGTCATCTCATCAAACGCGCCGCGCGGGGCGCGCGACATGCCTTTGATCGACCCCGAAAACTGCGGGTGCGAGGCGAGCCGCAACGCATGGGCCAGCGTGAGGAATGAACCACGCCCCTCACCACGGAGTTCGTCGCCGTAGGTGCGGTTGCCACTCCCCATCAGGGCCGTGCCGAAGCCGGCCTCGTCGGTGCGCTCCTGGCAATGAGGGAGCCCGAGGGCGTGACCAAGTTCGTGGGCGACACCACCGATGAAGATCGAGTTGTGCTTGCCAAGCGAGATTCGCCCGTATTGGCCGTCCTGGATGATCGGCTTCTTCAGCGCGAGGCTTGACGCGTCGAGCTCCGGCGAGTCGAGCTGCCACGCCGTTCCGGCGCTCTGATTCCCGCCCGCGTAATACGGGCTCCAATGCCGAAACGATCGCGCCTGCGGATCCCATTCGGCGAGATTCGTGAAGATCATGATCGTTTCACGATCGATGTCGATACCCTGATCCCGTAGCACCGGACGGCATTCGTCGCGAATCCGACCGCCGTCGCCGACGCCATAGTCGGCGACGCCGCCCTCTCCCACGACCTCATGAACGACAAGCCTCGCATCGTCGTCTCGGTCGAGGCGGATGGTACGAGGCCCGAGGCCATGCCGTGTCATCTCACGCCCGTAGAAGCCCTGGATATGCGTGAGAATTCGGTCGAGTCGTGCGCGATGGTCGGCCGCGAAACTGCGGTCGTTGGCCCGCCAGCAGATCACATGGAGCCGTCGGTCTCCCGGCTCGGCGGCATCGGCATGCCAGGCGTCGAGGATCCGAACCGCGGTTCCGGAGAGGGCAGCCTGTTCATCCGCCATTGCCGGGGCACCGAACAACGCGGCCGCAAGGGCGCCCATGAGACACAGACACCTCATGGATCCTCCGTCGTCAATGCGGGCACTCATGCTCGGGCCACGAGATCACGGGCATCGGCCAGGATCGCATCGACGTCGGCGTCGGTCGTGGCCCAGGAGCACATGAATCGGTATCCACCGGTTCCGATGAAGCCATACAACTGCCATCCCTTCGCCCTGAGTCCTTCCACGAGCGGCTCTGCAAGATGGACGAAGACCGCGTTGGCCTGCCGTTCACCGATGAACTCGACTCCCGCAAGATTTCGGAGGCCGTGCTCCAAGCGGGCTGCGGCGGCATTGGCATGGCGGGCATTGCCCAGCCATCCTCCCGATTCCAGCAGGCCAACCCATGGTGCCGTCAGGTATCGCATCTTCGATGCGAGCTGCCCTGCCTGCTTGCAGCGGTAGGCAAACTCGGCGGCGAGCGTCGTGTCGAAGAAAACCACCGCCTCGCCGATCCCCATGCCGTTCTTCGTGCCGCCGAGACTGAGCACGTCCACGCCAACATCACGTGTAAGCTGCCGCGGAGCGACATCGAGTGCCGCCACCGCATTGGCAAACCGCGCACCGTCCATGTGAAATCTCAGCCCGTATCGCCGGCACGTCTCGCCGATCGCGGCGAGGTCGTCGATCGAGTAGACCGTGGAGATCTCCGTGGCCTGTGTGACGCTGACGACCTTCGGCTTGGGATAATGGATGTCGCGCCGACGCTCGACGGCGTGCGCGATCCCCTCGGGCGTCAGCCGCCCGCCAGCCCCAGGGAGCAGCAATAGCTTCGTGCCGTTGGAAAAAAACTCCGGTGCACCGCACTCATCAGTCTCGACGTGTGCCACCTCGTGGCACAGGATCGCGTGGTACGACTGGCACATCGCCGCTAGGGCCAGCGAGTTGGCGGCAGTGCCGTTGAACACGAAAAACACCTCCGCGTGCCCCCCGACCATCTCCCGGATCAGGTCGCAGGCGCGGGCCGTCCACGGATCGTTGCCGTAGCTCGACATGCTTCCGGCGTTGGCCTGCTCCAGCGCGTTCCAGGCAGCCGGGCACATCGGGGCTGTGTTGTCGCTGGCAAACTGGCAACCAGGCGTCACCCTGCGGGTCATGCGCGGACCTCGATTCGTGATGACGGAACGCCGAATGCGTCGCACAACCGGCCTGACGGCCACCCCATCGCCGTACGACGACGAGAGCCTACGCCGCCACGCTCCCCATCGCCAACCAGTCCGTGACTGGCCATTCCCGCTCCGACTCCCTCCTTCGAAGTGGGCGGGGATCGATCCATGCGTGCAGGCGTGTTGTTCCTTGGGCTCGCCACGCGGTATGACCGTGACAGGTTCGCGGCCGCCCACGACGCTGGACGTCGTGGGCGGGCAGATCATCACAGGGGGATCATCATGAAGACAGAGGTCGTAGGAGAACCGGCCAAGGCCGGCCCGGCGCGGATATCGCGGAGGATGTTTTCCCGAGGCACGGCGGCAGGCGCCGCGGCGATGATGGTGCATTCATCGCTCGCCGCCGACTCGGAAACCAGGGAGCTCCGCATCGGCGTGATCGGCTGCGGCGGTCGCGGAAGCGGCGCGATCAACGATTCGCTGTCGATCAACCACGGCGTGAAGCTCGTCGCCACCGCCGACCTGTATGCCAACAAGTGTGCCTCGCTCTGGAAGGCCATGCGGGAGACCCATCCCGACAAGGTGTCGGAGGAGGAGGTCATCGCCACGGGCCTCGACGGCTACCGGCGGGTGCTCGATGACGAGTCGATCGACCTCGTGCTGATCACGACCTCTCCGGGATTCCGTCCACGGTACCTTCGCGACGCCATCGCGGCCGGGAAGCACGTGTTTGCGGAGAAGCCGGGCTGCGTCGATCCGGCCGGCTATCGGATCTGCGTGGAGGCCCACGATGCGGCGGTGGCGGCCGGCGTGGCGGTCGTCGCCGGAACCCAGTACCGCCGCCAGGTGAACTATGTCGGCGCCGTCGAGCAGATTCGCCAGGGCGCGATCGGCGACGTGATCAGCGCGACAGCCCGCTACTGCTCCGGAGGCATCTGGTACCGCCCTCGCACGGAGGGCATGAGCGATGCCGAATACCAACTCAACAACTGGATGCACTTCATCTGGCTGAGTGGAGACCAGATCGCCGAACAGGCCGTGCACAACCTCGACACCATCAACTGGGTGATGGGAGAAAACCCCGTGTCGGTCTTCGGGGCGGGCGGGCGGTTCACACGCCCTGACGACAGCGAGATGTGGGACAGCGTGAGCCTCGACTACGAGTATCCCGGCAATCGGGTGGTCTCGTTCATGTGCCGCCAGATCCCCGGGGTGGCGACCGACGTCGGCAATGTGATCTATGGCACGAAAGGGCAGTGCCACATCGGGGCCGCCAACGCCGGGTCTCGGATCTTCGACCGCGACGGAAACAAGGTCTGGGAGATGGCCGGGAGCATCGCCGATGCCTACAAGCAGGAACACAAGGATCTTGTCGATTCGATCCGCCTCGGCAAGCCGATCGTCGAGCTCAGGCAACTGGCCGACAGTTCCATGATGGCGGTGATGGGACGCATGGCGGCATACAGCGGCCAACGAGTCACCTGGAAGTTCGCGACCGAAGAATCGAAGCTCGACCTGTTTCCGCAGGACCTCACCTGGGAGTCGTCCCTCCCCCCGCCGAGGTTCGCGGTGCCCGGCAAAACGAAACTCATCTGATTCCATCGTCTGCGAACGCGGCTCGTCAGTCGGTGAGACTGCCGCCCTCCAGCAGGGTCGTCAGCCGCTGGGAGGAGAGCCGCCCAAGGGTGAGCGGCGGGGCACCGCCTTCGAAGGTCACGACCGTCTCCGTGCGCGACTTCCACTCCGTGCCAACGACGAGCTGAAGCTGAACCACCTCGGAGCGGCTGATGCGGGTGAAGACGCCCTCGGGCAGATCGGAGAGCCACTCCGCCAGGCGACGACGGAACACCAGCGTTCGAACCGGATGACGCATCGCCACCCGGGTGTAGTTTCGCAGTGATTCGATCCAGCAGATGTCGGCAAACCGCACGACGACCTTCCGGGCTTCGTCACGCAGCGGCACGAGCGCCGTGCCATCGTCCCGGCGAGGCACCCCGGCCTCCTCGGCCGATTCGATCGCCCGCGTCTCGCCTTCGCCTTCATCAACGGACGGTGCGGCCACACGGCCCATCGTCACGGCCAGGCGATCCGGAGCCACGGGCTTCACCAGGTAGTCGGTCGCACCGACGGCAAACGCCTCGACCGCATGTTTCTCGTGGGCCGTCACAAACACCACCCGGGTTGCGTCCGACAGATTCGCGAGCAGTGCGAAGCCGTCACTTCCTGCCATTTCCACGTCGAGCAGCACGACGTCGGGCTCCCGCGCCTCGAGAGAGTCGCGGGCCTCGGCCACACTGCCGACGACGGCGATGATCTCCACGTCCGGATACTCGGCCAGGAGTTCGATCATGTGCCGATTGGCCAGCGGCTCGTCATCGACCAGCATCACCGTGATCATGCGGGCGACTCCTGAGGCCGCATCGCCTCATCGTGACTGGGAGTCGGAGACGGCGCGACCGGCATCCGAACCACCACCTGCACGCCTGCCCAGGATCCGAACGGCCGCCATCCCCCCTGCGACGAAACCTCCACGTCGGCGGCGGGCCCGATCAGGCGGGCCAGCCGCTTGCGGAGCGTCTTGATGCCGGTGCAAGGCGACCGAGCAGTATCCTCGGCCACCCATGCCCCCGAGTTGGCAACCACGACCTCCAGCCAGCCGTCGATCACTCGCGCCATCACCTCGACCCGAAGCGGCATGGGGCTCGTCTGCATGCCGTAGGCGATCGCGTTTTCCAGAAGCGGCTGGATCATGAGCGGTGGTGCCATCACGCTTCGCGACGGACGGTCGCAGACGATCCGACAGTCAAGCTTCGATCCAAATCGGATTTGCTGCACGGACAGATACCGTTCCAGGAGCGCGATCTCCCTGGAGAGCGGCTCCAAAAGCCTCGTGTCGCGAATGGCTCCTCGCAGGAAGTCGGCAAGGTCCTGCGTGACACGAGCCACCTCGTCCGGGTCGTGCTTGCAGGCGACGATGGCATTGAGGGCGTTGAACAGGAAGTGGGGATTCATCTGGGCCTGAAGCCGGTGAACCTCGTGCTCGAGGGCTTCGGCTTCCATCTGCACGGCATGAGCCTTGCGTCGCGCCGCATCGGCTTCCGCCCGGGCCAGCCTGATCTCAGCGACGTAGAGCCCCTCGAACAGTTCCAGGGCGAGGCACGCCGTGCACCAAAACACCCCCGCCGCCACCCGCGGCACCACCTGCCCGAGCGCACTCGATCCGGTCCACACCATCACGAAGGCCAATCCCATCCGTTCCATGAGATCGAGGCTCGTGACCAAGAGCACCACCGTCGTGGCGACAAAGAGCGGCCATCGCAGGCTCCACGTGAGGCGACGAAGACGCGACAGCCGAAACACCCAATAGACCGCGGCCGTGATCAGGAATCCGCTCGCGATGCGGATCGCGATGTTGCTCCAGGCGATCGGCAGGGATGGCCCGACGGCCCGACTCATGCCGATGCAGAGCGCCGTGATCGACAGCCAGAAGCAGCTGTGGAACACCCAAAACACCAACGCTTCCCGAGCCGACGCGGGAGCGTCCGTCACCCGCTCGTCGCGTTTCAACCACCCTGCGATCCGTCGGAGCCCCAGGCCGTACGGCCTACGACGCGAAAGGCTGACGCCGGTGCGATTCGTGGTGGGGCGGGTGAGCATGCGGATCCACCGCGGCAGCGGGCGCTCGAACGGCGCCCTCACATCACGAGTGTAGCCCAGGTGCACCTCCGGATGCGGCCCGGCTGCCGTTGCCCCATGTCCCAACTCCCGACGGTCCCATGGGGCGATTCGCGCCACCACCTGGGGCGATTCGCACCACCACGTGGGGCGATTCACGCCAGGCCGACCGATGCCCCTCTCACCTCCCCGACGATTTCGTGCGCCAGACGCCTGGTTCGTGCGCATCGCGGTCGCACGCCGAGGGACTCTTTGTTTTCGTGCGCCGGGCGGCCGTTTCGTGCATGGCCGCACTCCTGGGTATTGGGTTTGCATGTCGTGACGAACGGACTCGTTCACTGTTCTTGAAAGATCATGCCATGACGCTCATCCGATGCCATCTCCCTTTCTCAACCCGTGCATGCATCCGCACATCGATGACGAGTGCGTATGCCGTCCCAACGATTTCCACGCTGGTGGTGATGGTGCTGGCATTCGGTGCGTCACCGGCCGTCGCCCAGTTTGTCTGGAACAACACCAACGCCGCCGACACGAACTGGACGTCCACCGCCAACTGGGCCGGAGGCGTGGTGCCGGGCGCGGCGAACGATGTCACGCTCGGCACGAGCTTTGCGGGCCCTGATGTGACCCTTTCCGCCAGTCACGATGTGCGAAGCCTGAGCGTCGACACGCCGAGCGACTTCACAATGTCCAGCGGCACGCTCACGCTCAACGGCCTCGGCTTGTCACGCTCCGTGGCCTCCAGTGGCACGCAGACGATCACCTCCGCGGTGTCGATCGTTGCGGCCGCCACCAACAACGGGCTCTGGACGGTCGATGGTTCCGGCAGGCTCGTCGTCAGTGGCAACATCGCCCTCGGCACCAGCGGGTCGGCGGCGACAAACTTCACGAAAGCGGGTAACGGCACGCTCGAACTCACCGGCAGCAACACGTTCTTGGGCATTTCGCCCACCATCGCCGTCACGGGTGGCACGCTTGTTCTCACGAATGGAACGAATAATGACATTGCGACGTGGACCATCGGCACGGCCAGCGGCCAAGTCGCGAACCTCGCCATCGCCGGCGGCCAAGTGCTCAGCGGTTCAATCTCCGCGGCGGCTCAACTCTCCATCGGGGATGCCGCTGGAAGCACCGGGACGATGGCCGTGAGTGGCGGCGCACGGGTAGGTACCGCAGGGCCAGCCGCGTCGGGTCCGCCTGGGTTTTTTTACGTGGGCAACAACGGCAATGGCACGCTGACGGTGGACGATACGGCCACGTATTTTCGGGTGCAGCGTACGAATATCGGCAACGTCGCGGGAAGTGCAGGAGCGGTGACGGTGAACAGCGGTACGTACTTCAACACCAGGAACTTCTTTTTGGGTGAAAACGGCACCGGCGCGTTCACGCTCAACGGAGGACAAACCAACGTGAGTTCCAACATCTTCATCGGTGGCCAGGCGACAGGATCGGGCACCATGACGGTGACGGGCGGCACGATGTCGATCGGTGCCAGTTCCTATGTGGGCGAGAACGGCACTGGGTCGTTCACGCTCGCTGGGGGAACGGCCAGCATGGGTCAGGGCGCCTGGGTCGGCAACAAAGCGGGAAGTATCGGCACGCTCACGGTGACCGGCGGCACGATGTCGATTGGTTCAACCAGCGCCCACGCGACGACGATCGGCGGTCTGGGCAACGGCACGATGGCGATCTCCGGCGGCACGGTCACCTCCCGAGACGCATTCATCGGAAGGGGCCTCGACAACACGGGGACCAACGCCGGGACATCGAGTCGCGGTGTCGCCACGGTGTCCGGCGGCAGCTGGCGGACGATTGGCAACCTTCAGGTGGGCGGCACCATCGGATCCGGCACGGGCACGCTGACCATCAACGGCTCGGGCTCGCTGAGCGTCGGCGGTACGCTCTCCCTGGGCGGCACGGGCAAGATCACCCTCGCTCCGGGGGGCACGCTCATGATCGGCGGCGACGCCAGCAACGTGGGCGGAGGCGTTTTGGCGACCGATCTGATCAATCATGGCACGCTCGTGTTCAACAGCTCGGCCGACACGACGTATGGGTTCGAGCTCTCGGGGACGTCGGGCTCGCTCGTGAAGAGCAACACCGCCACGCTCACGCTCTCGGGCACGAGCACCTACACCGGATCGACGAGCGTGTCGGCCGGCCGTCTGGCGGTGGATGGGTTTCTCGCCCACACCCCCGTGACGGTACTCGCCACCGCCACACTGGGAGGCTCCGGGGCACTCGCCGGCACGGTGAGCGTGTCGGCCGGGGGCGCGCTGGCGCCCGGCAACAGCATCGAGTCGCTGGAAACCGGGGCGGTCTTGTTCGCGTCGGCCGCGACGTTCGCCTACGAAGTGGATTCAACCAATCTGAGTTCCCTCACGTCAGCTGCCGACCTGCTGATGGTGGGTTGGCTGACGGGCGACCTCACCCTCGATCCGGGCAACGGGACGATCCTGACCTTCGCCGACATCGCAGGCTCGAGCCAACCGTTCGTCGAAGACACGACCTTCGCCATGATCAACTACGAGGGCACGTGGAACGGTGGCCTCTTCACCTACGGCGGCTCCGTGCTGGCCGACGACAGCCTGTTCACCGCGGGCAGCCAGCAGTGGCGGATCGACTACAACTCCCCGACCGGCGGCGTCAACTTCACCGGCGACTATCTTGGCGGAGACTCCCTGTTCGTCACGGTCACCGCCGTTCCCGAGCCGTCGACGCTCGCGCTCGCAACGGTTGGTGGAGGACTGGCCTGGCTTGCAGCCCGCAGGATACCTGTGCTTCGGCGGGGCGACCGTCGACGTTGAGGCAGTCGCAACGTCGGCCGTTCTCTCGCGTCGCGGTCCTGATCCGGTCAGCCCGGCCCCATCGTGTCGAGACGGTGGGCGCCGGCTGACGGTCGGGATGCAAAGATCTCGGGACGGATGCCCGTGGCCGCGTGGTATCGTGACTCCAGCACCGTGGCGATCTCCTCGGCCCGGGCGCTGTCGCACAGCGTGACCGTGGACCCGCCAAATCCGCCTCCCGTCATCCGGGCGCCGATCACACCGCCATGGCGTCCAATGTCCCGGGCAATCGTCACCATCGTGTCGAGCTCCGGGCACGACACCTCGAAATCGTCCCGCAGGGAATCGTGGCTGGCCGCCATCAGCGGACCGAGCGCCTCGATGTCGCCGGCCTCGAGCGCCTTGGCCGCCGCCACCGTGCGGGCGATCTCACCGACCACGTGACGGCCGCGGCGATTGACCGGATCCCCCAGCCGCTCCCACCGCGATTCGACATCCGCCATCGAGACCTCACGCCACGAGGACTTGCCGATGGCGGCGAGCCCATCTTCCGTGTTCTTCCGCCGCGCGGCGTAGCCACCGTCGGTCAGTTCGTGATGCACGTTGGTGTTGGCGATGATGACGGTGAGTGCCGGGTCGGTGAATGGCACCAGCGTCGGCTCCCCGGACCGGCAGTCGATGAGCACGAGCCGATCCCGCTGGCCAAACGTCGAGGCAAACTGATCCATGATGCCGCAGGGGACGCCCGCGAAGGTGTGCTCAGCCTTCTGGCAGAGAAGGGCCCTGTCGCGGTTCGAGAGTTGCGTGCCCACGAGGCCCTCGAGCAACGTGGCCGTGGCACATTCCAGCGCGGCCGACGACGAGAGCCCCGCGCCCATCGGCACCGAGGAGACGATCCATGCGTCAAACCCGGGCACCTCGAAGCCCCGGTCCTGGAATCCTCGGATCACACCGCGAACATAGTTGGCCCACTTCGGCTCCCCTCGCTCGACCGGCGCACCGAGGTTGATCGTGGCCGACTCGCCAAGACCCGAGCCGATTCGTGCCTCGCGGCGGCCGTTGGGGGTTGCGGCGATGACCACGTATCGATCGATCGCAAACGGCATCACGAAGCCGTCGCAGTAATCGATGTGCTCGCCGATCAGGTTCACGCGGCCCGGCGCCACGGCGGTGACCGTGGCCACGCTGCCGGTGAGATCATGAAGACCCCGGGCAGCCGTCGCGGCAAGATCGGCAAGGGGGATGGCAGGAATGAGGGTCATCATGGCCTCTGGTCAGGGATGGTTTGGCTCGGACATGGCCGTTCTCACGGCCGCGGATCGGGCGTGGCCGCCTCGGCGGAGTCTGGGCGGGGCGAGATCAAAAACGACCACGCGTAGTCCCCCTTTGGCTCGATGCGATACCGCGGGAGGGGCTGCTCACCCCAGGAGTTGGTGCCGCCAAGTCCCATGGTGCGGTGATCGATCCGCACGACGTTTTCTGCCGGCTCGACGAGATCGATCGCATGGCGCCCCGCCTCCAACGACAGCGTCGTCACGGGAATCACGGCAAACTCGATCGGCTGGTCGTCGGCCGACTCGATCTGAAACCCGTATCCCCGCTGCGGATCGCTCAGGCGAAGCCATCGCACGCCCGTTCGCTGTCCGGCCTCCTGGGGATCGACATAGCGGTGGAAGAGTTCGGCGACGCTGCCGCCATGGATTCCGGTCCAGGCGCCGGCATGACGGTCTTCGTAGTTTTCCTGAGGCCCGCGGCCGTGCCACTCGCATCGGGAGAAGTCGCCGAAGACCCCGAAACGCATGCCGATCCGTGGCACGATCGGAAGGCTGCCCCGCAGCCGCACGGTTGGACGCACGAGCACCTGCCCCGAGGGATGAAACGCCCAGATGACGGTGGCCCTCGAGTCGCCTGCCGGGATCCTGATTTCCGACCGCACCTCCACGATGCCGTCGCGCACGGTCGTGGTGACCGACTCAGCCCGTGCCGTCGCCCCGGCATCCCGCCAGAGCCGCAGCGACCGCTGATAGCCGGCCCCCTCGTCGTTGTTGGTCATCGGCCGCCAGAAGTCGAAGCGAAAGGGTGCGGTGATCGCCGGCGACGAATCGATCATGCCGCTCCGCTTGCCGATCGTCGCGGAGTAGTCTCCAAACTGCACGGTCACGGCCTCGTCATCCTCGGTGACGGTGCACGTGCCATCCACCTGCGCGGCCTGCGCCGGCGTCCGCTTCCCCCATGGAAGCGCACACTCCTCCCAGCCCACGGTCTGCCCGGCGGGTGACCAGGCGGTGTCGGCCTTCTGGTCGAACCGCACCCGGAGGAGATACTCCGATCCAGGATCGGGCGAGTGCCCCGTGGGGATCGTCACCTCGGCGCGAGACTGCGGACCGATCACAGGCATCGGCATCGGGCCCGATGCCACCACCGCGCCGTCTTTCAGCAGCTTCCATGACGCGACCAGGTCGTCGAGCGGCCGGAAAAACCGCTCGTTGAACACGGCGAGCGTCACCGTCGGCGTGGCAAGATCGACCGCGGTGACCTGAGGATCCTGGTGCACCTTCGCCACCTCGGCAAACTGGGGCGACGGCGTGAGGTCGGCCTGAACGATGCCATTGAGGCAGAACGAGCTCTGGTTGGGCTGGTCGTTGAAATCGCCACCGTAGGCGACGAATGGACGTGTCTTCGGCTTTCGCGCGTCGGCCGCAAGGTCGAGGGCGACCACCGCCTCGGCCCCTGGGCCTCCCGCGGCGATCCGCTCATGCGACACGCCAAAAACCTTCACGGATCGGATCGATCCCGAAAACCGCCGAGTCGGCACCTCGAGGTTGATGCCGACTCCCAGGTCGAAGTCGTTGGAGGCGATCGGGCCGGTGCAGTCGGCCGTGGCCACCTCCGTGCCGTCGATGAACAGCCTCAGACGCGAGCCGTCGTAGCTGCCTGCCACGGTGTGAAACGCCGATCGCCACGACTCAGGAAGCGGAGCCCGCACAGTCTTCCAGGTGTCGGTGAAGACGAAAAACTCGAGCTGCGACCCCGAGGCATCGACCTTGAGCGAATAGGACGTGTCGCCCTTGGTCACGATTGGATAGCCCTCGGATGCGTTGCGATCGTTGTCACCGCCCCCCTGCCCTCGACGGCCGCCGAAGTTGCCGCGCACCTCGGCCTCCACGGTGACGGCCTTCGTGAGATTGAGCGCCTTGGACCGCTTCACCACCAGCCCGCCGCCATAGAGCCCCTCCTCGTCTGAGAGCGAGCCCATCAGGTGCGTGGCGTGGCGATGGGCACTGCGATCCTCAACGGCGTCCGCCGCCTGCTTGGCGGCGAGGAGTCCCTGATCCTTCCAATCCCAGATGAAGCCCCCCTGCAGAAGCCGCTCCTCGCGGAAGATCTTCCAATAGTCGGCGAGGTTGCCAGACGAGTTGCCCATCGCATGGTTGTATTCGCACTGGATCATCGGCCGCTGCTTGTCGAGAGGCTTTTTCTCCTCGGTGCGGCAGTAGCGGACCGAGGCCGGGATCGGGGAATACATCGGCGCGAAGAGATCGACATGCTCCCGCATCTGGGCCTGCTCATAGTGGACAGGCCTCGATGGGTCGCGCTGGTGCACCCAGGCCGACATGTCGCGAAAGTTGACTCCATCGCCCGATTCGTTGCCCATCGACCACATCACCACACAGGGATGGTTCTTGGCCGATTCCACGCAGTTTTTCATGCGATCGAGGTGCGCCGGCCCCCAGGAGGGATCTTTCGCCAGCGGATTGGCATCGGCTCCCCAGCCCATCCCGTGGGCCTCGATGTTGGCCTCTTCGATCACGTAGAAGCCGAGCGCGTCGCAGAGGTCGAGAAAGGCGGGATCGTTGGGGTAGTGCGAGGTGCGGATCGCGTTGATGCCGGCCCGCTTCATCTGCAGGAGGTCGGCCCGCATGTCGTCAACGGTCACATAGTGCCCCGTGAGCGGGTTGTGATCATGGCGATTGACCCCCTTGAAGAGGATCGGCTGGCCGTTGTGGAGAAACTGGCCGTCCCTGACCTCGTTGTGGCGGAAGCCAGTCTTGCCGGCGTGCACCGCGACCACCGCTCCGTCATCGTCGGTGAGCGTGAGGAGATAGTCGTAGAGCACGGGCGTTTCGGCGGTCCAGCCGGAAACATTCGGGAGATCGGGGCAGTCGAACGCGACGCGGGCCGTTCCACCGGCCGGATCGACCGTCGCCACGCGCGGCTCCTGCACCAGCACCGTGTCGCCCCTGGCGTCGAGGAGTTCAACTCCAACCCGCCCGCGAGCCGCCGATGCGCCGAGGTTTCGCAGCTCCACATCGACCGCGAGCGTGCCGGTGCGGCCATCGTCGCGCAGGCCAGCCTTCACCCAGTGATCTCGGATCTGCAGCGGGGCCGAGGACCAGAGAAACACCTCTCGGAAGATGCCCGACAGCCGCCACATGTCCTGGTCTTCCAGGTACGAACCATCGGAGTATTGATAGACCTCCACAGCCAGCAGGTTTTCACCCGGTGTGACAAACCGTGTGATGTCGAACTCCGCCGGCGTGCGCGAATCTTGCGAGTAGCCCACCTTCTGGCCGTTGATCCAGAGAGAAAAGGCCGAGTCGACGCCATTGAAGGTGATGAACGTGTGCCGCCCCTTCCATTCCTTGGGGAGCGTGAAGGTGCGGCGATAGCAGCCCACCGGATTGCGGCAGGCTTCCGGGCGATTGGTGAAGTGCCCCGGAGGCGGGCCCATGACCGTGGGTGGGTCGACGGCGAAGGGATACTCCGAATTGGTGTAGAGCGGCACGCCGTAGCCATGCATCTGCCAGTTGGACGGCACGGGAATGCTTGCCCATCCCGACGCATCGAACTCAGGCTTGAAAAACTCGGCTGGTCGCGCGGCAGGCGTGCCGCTGTAGGAGAACTTCCAGGGCCCGTCATACCCTTCGAGTCGCTGTGGAATCGGGGCTGTCATGCCCTTCGCCGGCCGATGATTCAACGACATCCGCCATGGAGATTCAGCTGCCGCCAAGGCCTTCGCGCGGTCGGGCTGCGGCAGCGATGCCGCCCGCGGCAGTTCCTTGCCAATCCGAAAAACCGACTGATTCTGCCAGTCGAACACCGCGGGAGCCTCATCTGCCGAGCCACGACGGCCGACGGCGACGACAGCCGCCATCACGACACACGGAACCATGAGCGCACGCAGTTTCATTCGGGCGATGCCTTGGTGGAAGAGGGAGAAGAAGGTGCGGTGAGTGCCCCTCGGCTCAAAACGAGGCGAAGGCTGCGTAGATCGCGATGACGATCACGATGAGCACGAGGCTCGCCAAAGGGGCGCCCTTCCAGGGGGTCATGTCGATCGGCGTGGCCGTTTCAAGCTTCCATGGCACCGCCCGCGGGGCGACGGCCCCCCAGGCCAGCATGAAGACCACGAGGGTGGCGAACACGAAGCCGAGGAAGTGGAAGTTGTAGACAAACGCCCGATCAACCACGGCCGCCACTCCGGGCACGAAATACTTCACGGCAATCATCACGAGCCCCAGCAGCATCGCGTAGTAGGCCGCCCGGGCCGGCACCCGTGCATGGAGCATGCCAACCAACACGACCGCGAAGATCGGGATGAAGTAGATCGCGTTCATGTCCTGCAGGTAGGCGAAGATGCTCTCCTGCCCCTTGAGGAGCGGGGCGGTGCACATGGCGGCGATCGCGATGCACACCACGAAAATCTTGGCCGCCCGGACCATCTGCTCGTCGGTGCCCCGCGGATTGATCACGTGGTGATAGAGCCCGATGCTGAAGAGCGCCGAGGTGCTGTTGAGGGCCGCGTTGAACGAGCTCAGGATTGCCCCGATCATCACCGCGGCGAAGAAGCCGGTGAGGTGGGACGGCAGCACCTCCCGCACGAGCGTGCCGTAGGCCTGGTCGTTGGCGATGCCATCCTTGGCAAAGAGGTGATACGCCACGATCCCGGGCAGCACGAGATAGATCGGCCCCAGGAGCTTGAGGAGGCCGGTCAGTAGCACACCCTTCTGCCCTTCGGCGAGGCTGCTCGCGCCGAAGGTTCGCTGAATGATCTGCTGGTTGGTGCACCAGTAGAAGAGATTGAGCAGGGCGACGCCGGTGAAGAGCGTGCTGAACGGCACGCTCGTTTTTGCGGTGCCGATGGAGTTGAGCCGGTCAGGGTTGGCCTCTTTGAGCATCTGGAAACCCTTGAGCACGCCCTCGCCGTCGCTCACCCGATTCAGGGCAAACCACACGATCATGAACCCGCCCACGAGGAGGCCGACGCCGTTGATCGTGTCGAGCGTGGCGAGCGTCTTGAGCCCGCCAAACCGGGAATAGAGGGCCCCCATGATTCCGATCATGAAGACCGTGCCCCAGAGGATCACCGTGTCGGGGTCGACCGATGTGCCGAGGAGCGAAACCGGTTCGGTGATGCCGGTGAGGTTCTTGAGGTCGAGCATCTGGGCGAAGCCGACGGCGCCGCTATAGAGAATGATCGGGATGAGAATGAACGCGTAGGCGACCAGGAAGATCATGTTCGCCAGCGTCTGCGTGGAGCGGTCAAACCGATTCTCGAGAAACTGCGGCACGGTGGTGATGCCCGCCTTGAGGAACTTCGGCAGGAAGAAGAGCGCCATCAGCACCAGCGCGATCACGGCGACCACTTCCCAGGCCATGACGCACAGGCCGTCTTTGAACGCGGCGCCGTTGAGCCCCACCATCTGCTCCGTAGAGAGGTTCGTGAGCAGCAGCGACCCGGCGATCACCGGATACGTGAGGCTGCGGCCACCGAGGAAAAACCCTTCGGTGGATCCCTTCTCATCTCGTCTGGTGATGAAAAAGGTCAGAACCGCGGCGAAGATCGTGAACCCGAGAAACGAGAGCAGGGTCATGGCGAGGGGGTTTCCAAGGGCCGTGGAACGAATGGACAAGGGGGCGTTTCCTCACCCCCGGGTGCCCAGTGTCACGACCAGCACCGCCCCTGCCAAGGGCCACGCGCCCTTTCCCACCCGGGGGCGCGACGCACGACGAACCCCGGGCCCGTGGCCGTCCCGCCCTCAGATCACGAGCGTCTGCGGCGCAGCCCCACGACCCAGACAACAGCCAATCCGCCGAGGCTGGCAATGGTCACGCTCCCTGGCTCCGGCACGCTCGCCGTTGAGACCGTGATGGACTTCACATCCATCTGTGGAATCAGCGCGGTGCCGCCCGTTTGAGCGTAGCGATAACCGAACGAGAGACCATCGAACGAAGCGGTCGTGAAGGTCCCGCCACCACTGACCCCCTCCCGGTTTCTGTACCAGTGCTCATGAGAGAGTTGGGGAACAGTTCGCGTGGTGTGTCGGAGGGAGGGGCGTAGCCCCGACCGGAGACACACCACGCGCCGCCGCCGGGACCACCCCGGAGGCCGTATCGTCCAGCCCGGCAACGAAGGCCGCCGGGGTCAGCCACTTCAGGCCGCCATGCGGCCGCCTGTGGTTGTAGTCCATCCGCCACTGGTCGAGAACGACCCGAGCCTCAGGCAGGCTCAGGAACAGCTCACGGTCGAGCAGCTCGTCCCGAAGCCTGCCGTTGAAGCTCTCCACATACCCGTTCTCCCAAGGGCTCGCCTTCTGGATGTAGAGCGTGCGGACACACGCCCTCGCCAACCATTCCTGGATCTCTTTGGCAACGAATTCGGGCCCATTGTCGCTGCGCAGATGCTCCGGTGCACCCCGCACGGCGAAGAGGTATTGCAGCGTCATGATCACGTCCCGAGCGGTGAAGGATCGAGCCGCCTCGATCGCCAGGCACTCCCGCGTGAACTCGTCGATCACCACGAGGATCCGCAGTTGCCTACCGTCCTCCGTTCGCTCTGTGAGGAAGTCGTAGCTCCACACATGGTTCCGATGCGTCGCCCGGTGCCGAACGCACCCGTTGGCACTCGACCCCGGTAATCTGCGGCGTTTTCGCTGCTTCTGTGGCACCTGCATGTGCTCCTCCTTCCAGATCCGATGCACCCGCTTGAAGTTCACCTTCCAGCCCCCGAACGCTTCCGGGCCCGTCAGCACACGATGCGTGCGCTCGCTCCCATGCCTCGGGAACGTCTCCACGATCTTTCGCATCACCCCGAGCAACTCGCGGTCGCCGTCTACCTTCCTGGGACGGTGACGCT
>JAFMIU010000124.1 GCA_017853835.1 Pirellulales bacterium
CCGCCCCGCCGTGTGACGAGCGAGGGGTTGCCCACGCCCCGGGAGACGGCGTCAGTGGCGAGCGGAGCCAGGATGGCGGAGCGAAGCCAATGCCGAGCGAGCCAAAGGGCATGGATGCCCGACGCGAGCGTCCGGCGACGGGGTGTGGGCAACCCCGAAGCGTGCGCATCACCAGAGCCCCCCAAGCCGGAGCCGACGCCGGGACGGTGGCGACGGCGCGACCATCCGCGTGTGGGCACCTGCCGGATCACTCAGCGGTCGCTGCCAGGCTCATCCACGACGACCTCGTCGAGTTCCGTGCCATCGACGTCCTGCCGGAGCAGCATGTACGCGGCGGTGGCGATCGCCCAGAAGTAGCCCCATCCAAATGACGACAGCAGATGGGCCAGGCCACGACTCCAGAAGGCGATGGCCTTGGCGCCCCATGCCGCCGCCGCGGGACCGCTCCCCGAGATGGCGTCGAGCACGACGCTGGTTCGTTCGTGACCCATTCCAAAGCTGGCCGCCCACATCGCCAGGGTGCCGGTCGCATCCGCGAAGAGCCCCGCCACGGCCACGGCGGGTACGGCCACCCCAAGGGCCACCAGGGCGTAAAACGCGTAGTGAAGGGGCCGCTGGTAGAGGTAGGAAAACGCGGTGGAGATCGCCTGAAAACTATCGCCCCGTTCCACGCCCACCGCCGCCACCATGAGCGGCCAGCCGGCCACGAGCCCGATGGCGAGGATCGCCAGCACGACGGCGCCGATCAGCACGAGCGGCCACACGGCGCCGGCAAACGCCAGCCCCCACTCCGTGCGCATCGCAAGTCCCAGCAGGCTGCCGGGAATGCTAAGTGCGAGGATGCCGACGATCACGAAGAGGACGGCGTTGAACGACGGCACCCACTTGCGGGATCCATAGAGCGTGGCGGCGACAGGGCCGGGGGTCTCTTCGCCGACGAGTTTGAGCGCCACATGCCGTGAGATGCCGGTGCCAAAGATCGACCACACGAGCACGAACCACGCGAGTCGGGCCAACGACCCGAGCAACTGCTCGCGGGAGGCAGTCGGGCGGAACGGCACGCTCACGAGGGCCACGAGTTCGGCCACCGGTTGCGGCATGCGTCGAAGCACGTCGTGCATCCACGGGGTGGTCTTGCGGCTCGGCACCAGGGGCGTCGCAACGGTTCCTGTGTCGGTCGGCAGAAGCACACCACCATCGGCCGACATGACGGTGGCCGCGAATCCCTCGGCGCCGGCGAGGCCGAACTCGTTGCAGGCCGACCATCCTGCCCATGTGGCCACGGCCCCGAGGGCCGCCAGCAGGATCACCGTGGGCGAAAACGCCGCCCCGGCGGCTCGAAACAGGAGCCACCACGGAAAGGCGTCGCTCCAGCGAATTTCATGAACGATCGTGCCGGTCGGATTGGCGGGGGACGTCATCGGCAGGTACCTCGGCGAGATGGCGGCCAGACCCTTCCAGCCGCGGGCGGGAGTATACGCCGTTCGGACGAAACCGTCGGCGCTCAGGCCCCGTCGTCATCCGCCGAATCATCATCGGCACGGCGGGGCTCCGGCACGGAATACGACGACTCATCGAGCCAACGGCCAAGATCGATGAGCCGACAGCGGTCGCTGCAGAACGGCACCGTGGGCGTGGTCTCGAGGTTGACCGGCGCGTCGCAGACGGGGCAGAGGGGCATGGATCAGCCCTCGCCCGAGCCCGGCTTCTTCGAGCCAGACTCCGGCTTGGAGCCGCCGGAGCCGCCACTGTCGGCCGCGGCACCCTTCTTGTACGACTCGCTCCGGTAGTCGGTTTTGTAGAAGCCCGACCCCTTGAACATGATCGCCCCGCCGGCACCGATCAGTCGACGCAGCTTCTTCTTGCCGCACTCGGGGCAGGTCTTCTTCACGGAATCGGTCATCGACTGAAACAGTTCGAAGGCGTGACCGCAGCCGTCACACACATAGTCATACGTTGGCATGGCTCACCCTCCCTTCGCGACGATCACCTGGGCCGGCCGCACCACGCGATCGTGGAGCTTGAAGCCACGACTGGCGGTTCCCACGATCGTGCCAGCTTCCACGCCCGGCACCTCCTGCTGGAGGATCGCGTCGTGCACCGTGGGATCGAAACTGCTGCCGTCGGTCTCGATCGTTTTGCAGCCGTGGGAATCGAGCAGTTTTTCGATCTGCTGGGCGGTCATCCGAAAGCCCTCGCGGAGCGTCGCCACATCGGCGTTTTTCTCCGACGCCTCGATGGCGCGGAGCACGTTGTCGAGCACCGGGAGCAGGTCGCGAAGAATATCGATCTCGCGGTATCGCTGCGCCTCGTCGTATTCCCGGCGGGCCCGCTTTCGGAAGTTTTCGAGCTCCGCCTGAACGCGAAGCAGCCGTTCCTGGGCCTCGGCGGCCTTGGCCTCGGCCGATTCTGATGCCGCAGCCTGTGCGGCCTCAGGAAGATCGATGTCTTCGGCCATGGCGTCGGCTTCGGGATCGTCGTTGGTCATGGTGTCGGCTCCTTGCGTGTCGGTTCAGTCTCGGCGCCGTGGAAGTATTCGGCAAGCCTGCTGAAAAACGATGACCGTTTCGGACTCACCGCGGCATGCTCCTCCTCGGCCAACTGGCGAAGAAGCTCCTCGGCTCGAGGCGAGAGGGTCTTCGGCACCTCCACATGAACGTGCACATGGAGATCGCCCACTCCGCGGCCCCGCACTTCCGGCATGCCGAGGCCCCTCACGCGGATCACATCGGCATTCTGGGTGCCACGGACGATCTGAAGGGGCTTGGGCCCGTCGAGCGTCGGCACCTCCACGGTGGCACCGAGGGCCGCCTGGGAATAGGTGATGGGCACCTCGCAGTGCAGTTCGCGGCCATCCCGCTTGAGGAAGGGGTGCTCCTCGATCTCGATCACACAGTAGCAGTCGCCGGGCGGACCGCCATGGCCGCCGGGCTCCCCCTCGCCTGCGAGTCGCACCCGAACGTCGCTGTCGACACCGGCGGGAATCGAGACCCGTCGCTCCACGTGCTCCTCGGTCACGCCCTGGCCGGCACACGCCTCGCACTTCTCGCGAATCACCTTGCCGGCACCACGACACGACGGGCACGTCGTCTGCAGCCGAAACACGCCAGCCGACTGGATCACCTGCCCCTTGCCACCGCAATACTCGCACGCCTGGGGAGTGGTGCCCTTCTTGGCCCCGGAACCTTCGCACGTGCCACAGGTTTCATGCCGGGCAAACTCCACGGTCTTGGTGACGCCGCGGGCGGCCTCCAGCAACGTGAGCGACACCTCGCAAAACACGTCGCGGCCCTTCTGCGGCCTGGCACCGCGGCCGCGACCGCCGCCAAAGGCTTCCCCGAAGATCCCGCCGCCGAACAGATCCCCGAAGGCCTCGAAGATGTCCGACATGTCGTTGAAATCATGCTGCCGGCCGCCCTGGAGGCCGGCATGGCCGAAGCGGTCGTACCGCGACCGGAGATCGGCATCCGACAGCACTTCGAAGGCCCTCGCGGCCTCCTTGAATCGGCCCGCAGCCTCCTGGTCCCCCGGGTTCTTATCGGGATGAAACCGGACGGCGAGTTTCCGATAGGCCTCGGTGATCTGCGCGGACGTGGCGCGACGCTCCACCCCGAGCACTTCGTAGTAGTCGCGCTGATCCATGAGGCGCACCTCCGGCCGCGCGCCCAAACCCATCTCACCCGAGCCGCCGGCGCCACGCTGGCTCCGTCGGCGGTTCTGCAACCGTGTGCGTGCGTCGGGCACGCCATCCCACCGGTGGTCAACCCGCGGGAAGGGCGTTGCCTCGCATCAGCGGACCGATCCCTCGATCTTCCGCTTCTTGGCGTCTTCCTTTTCGAGATTCGTCACGAGGGCCTCGGTGGTGAGGAGCAGCCCCGAGATGCTGGCCGCGTTCGTGAGCGCCACTCGCACCACCTTCACCGGGTCGATGATGCCGGCCTTGAGCATGTCGACATATTCGCCCTTGTTGGCGTCGTAGCCGATGTGCACGTCCTTCTGCGACACCTCGTCGGCCACCACCGCGCCGTCGATACCGCCGTTCTCGGCGATCTGGCGGATGGGGGCCTCCAGCGAGTGCAGGATGATGTCGACACCGATCTTCTCGTCGCCCTTGGCCTGCGAGCGGGCCTTCTCCACCGCCTCGCGGCAGCGAAGGAGCGCGACACCACCGCCGGGGACGATGCCCTCCTCGACGGCCGCACGCGTGGCGTGGAGGGCGTCTTCGACACGGGCCTTCTTCTGCTTCATCTCGGCCTCGGTGCCGGCCCCGACCGACACGATCGCAACACCACCAGTGAGCTTGGCGAGCCGCTCCTGAAGCTTCTCGCGGTCGTATTCGCTCTCGGTGTTTTCGATCTGCTGGCGAATCTGCTGCACGCGGGCCTGGACGTCGGCCTGGCTTCCGGCACCCTGCACGATCGTCGTCTCGCTCTTGTCGACCGTCACGCTCTTCGCACGACCAAGGTGCGAGAGATCGAGGTTTTCGAGCTTGAGGCCGAGGTCCTCGCTGATGAGCGTGCCGCCGGTGAGCGTCGCGATGTCGCCCAGCATGGCCTTGCGGCGATCGCCGAAGCCCGGCGCCTTCGACGCACATACATTCAGCACGCCGCGGAGCTTGTTGACGACCAACGCGGTGAGTGCGTCGCCATCGACATCTTCGGCGATGATGAGCAGCGGCTTGCCCGACTGGGCCACCTTCTCCAGCAGGGGCAGAAGATCGCGGAGATTCGAGATCTTCTTCTCGTGGATGAGGATCAGGGCGTCGTCGAGCTGAACCTCCATCTCGGCAGGCTTGTTGATGAAGTAGGGCGACACGAAGCCCTTGTCGAACTGCATGCCATCGACGAAGCGAACGGTGGTTTCGGTCGTCTTGCCCTCCTCAACCGTGATCACGCCGTCCTTGCCGACCTTCTGCAGGGCCTCGGCGAGGAGGTCGCCGATGGCACGGTCGTTGTTGGCGCTGATGGCGCCGACCTGGGCAACCTCTTCAGGACGCTCGACCTTCCGGGCCATCTCCATCAGCCGCTGCACCGCGGCGGCAACACCCTTCTCGATGCCCCGACGCACGGCCGTCGGATTCGATCCAGCGGCGACGTTGCGGGTGCCCTCCCGGAAAATCGCCCGGGCGAGGACAGTGGCGGTGGTGGTGCCGTCGCCCGCGAGGTCCGACGTCTTCGACGCGACCTCGTTGACCAGCTTCGCGCCCATGTTCTCGAACGCGTCCTCGAGATCGACTTCCTTGCTCACCGTCACGCCGTCCTTGGTCACCGTCGGACCGCCGTACGACTTGTCGATGATGACGTTGCGACCGGTTGGCCCCATCGTCACGGCCACGGCGCCTGCCAGCTTCTCGACGCCCTTGAGCAGCTTGGCACGGGCGTTGTCGTCGAACATCAGTTGCTTGGGCACGGATCTGATCTCCTGGTATCGCGAGTGGCTTGGTTCGGGGTTCGGTAGGGGAATCCGGAAAGAGTCGCATCGCAGGCCCATTCGGGCCCGCACATGCTCAGGTGAGCACCTTGGCGAGGATGTCGGTTTCGCGGAGGATCTTGACCTCGTGGCCGTCGACCTCGATGTCGCTTCCCGAATACTTGCCGTAGATCACTTCATCACCGACGTTGACCGCCGGCGTCGCCCGCTGCCCGCTCTCGAGAAGCTTGCCGGGGCCAACGGCCACGACATGCCCCCGCTGCGGCTTTTCCTTCGCGCTGTCGGGAAGCACGATGCCTCCGGCGGTTCGCTCTTCGGCCTCGACGGGTTCCACCACCACACGGTCGTCGAGGGGACGGATCTTCAGGTTCTTGGCTGCCATCTGCGGGTTCTCCGTAATGAATGAAACGTGTCCGAGTTGATTCACGAGATCGAGGAAGGACGCAAAGAACGGCTTACATCATGCCGCCCATACCACCCATGCCCCCCATGCCCATGCCGCCCATACCACCCATGCCTCCCATTCCGCCCATGCCACCCATGCCGTGGTCATGGCCTTCCGCGGGGGCTGGCTCCTCATCCTTCGGGATCTCCGTGATGAGGGAGTCGGTCGTGAGCAGCAGGGCCGCCACGCTGGCGGCATTCTGCAACGCGGTACGCACCACCTTCGCGGGGTCGATCACGCCGGCACTCACCAGGTCGCAATACTCGCCCTTGTCGGCGTCGTAGCCGTCGTTCTTGCCCTTCATGTGCCGAACGCGGTTGACCACCACAGAGCCGTCGGTGCCCGCGTTCTCGGCGATGGCCTCGAGCGGATACCGAAGGGCATTGCGCACGATCGACGCGCCCATCTTTTCGTCGCCTTCGACGTCGAGCTTCTCGATGGCCTTCTCGCTCCGCAGCAGGGCCACGCCACCGCCTGGCACGATCCCCTCGGCAAGGGCCGCCTGCACGGCGCTCTTGGCGTCGTCGATCAGGGCCTTGCGCTCCTTCATCTCGGTCTCGGTCGCGGCACCGACGTTGATCTGCGCCACACCTCCGGCGAGCTTCGCGAGGCGCTCCTGGAGCTTCTCGCGGTCGTAGTCGCTGGTGGTCTTGGCGATCTCGTCGCGGATCTGAGCCACCCGCCCATCGATGGCGGCCTTCGTGCCGGCACCGCTGACGATCGTGGTGTTTTCCGCCTCGATGATCACCTTCTTCGCACGACCAAGGTCACTCAGCTTCACGCCGTCGAGGGCGATGCCGAGGTCCTTGAAAATGGCCTGACCGCCGGTGAGCGTGGCAATGTCCCCAAGCATCGCCTTGCGGCGATCACCGTAGCCGGGAGCCTTCACGGCCACCGACTGCACGATCCCGCGGAGTTTGTTCACCACGAGCGTGGCAAGCGCCTCGCCTTCGACATCCTCGGCGATCACGACGAGCGGCTTGCCCGCCTTGCTGATCGCCTCCATGAGCGGCACGAGGTTCTTCGCGTTCGAGATCTTGTCCTCGAAAACGAGGATGTAGGGGTTCTCGAGTTCGCACACCTGATTGTCGGCGTTGGTCACGAAATGGGGCGAGAGGTAGCCCCGGTCAAACTGCATGCCCTCGACGACGTCAACGGTCGTCTCGGCCTGCTTGCCCTCTTCGACGGTGATGACCCCGTCCTTGCCCACCTTGAGAAACGCCTCGGAGAGCACATTGCCGATCGTGGGATCATTATTCCCGGCGATCGTGGCGATCTGCATGAGCTCCTTCTTGTTCTTCTCGTTGATCGGCGTCGCCATCGAGAGCACTGCGGCCGAAAGGGCCTCAACCGCCTTGTGGATGCCCCGAGACAGCGCCATCGGGTCGGCGCCCGCGGCGATCA
>JAFMIU010000045.1 GCA_017853835.1 Pirellulales bacterium
ACCTCAACTGCGTGAACACGGCCCAGGGGATCCAGGCCGCCGTCGAGAAGAAGACGGCCCAGCAGCTCGAAGACGAGGCGGTCGCGAACAAGCTGCCGCTCGGTATCGTGCGGACGCCGGAGGAATGGGCCTCGCATCCGGTCGGGGCTGAGGTGCTCACGCGGCCGATCATCGACTTCGACGGGTCAGGTGCCGAGAAGAAGCGGCTCCTGGGGCAGGCGAAGCACCGTCCGCTCGAGGGCGTGCGGGTGGTGGAGCTCACGCACGTGGTGGCCGGCCCCAACTGCGGTCGGTTCCTCGCCGAGCAGGGGGCTGATGTCATCAAGGTGCAGCCGCCGATCGGCGACTGGGTGCTGCCCATCTGGATGGACGCCAGCTGGGGCAAGAAGAACATTCTTCTCGACATCGGTGGCCGCCGCGGCAAGGCACGGTTCCACGAGTTGCTCGCCTCGGCAGACGTGCTGATTGATGGCCAGCGGCCGGGTGTGCTCAACCGCATGGGGCTCGACGACGCGGGTCTGAAGGCGATCAATCCTAACCTCGTGCGGGCCTCGCTCTCGTGCTTCCCACTCGGCACCACCTGGGGCGAGCGGCCGGGCTTCGAGCAGATTGCGCAGGCTGTGAGCGGCACGATGCACGTCCACTCGGTAGGCATGGCGGCACCGACCGTCGTTCCAGCGCTGATCAACGACTACATCACCGGGTATCTCGTGGCGATCGGCGTGGTGGCGGCCCTGGCCGAACGCGAGGAGAAGGGTGGCTACTACCACGTGGCCTCGTCCCTCTCCCGCTGCTCATCGCTGGCGCCGAGCTTCGTTGATCCGCTCGATGCGGAGCCCTACGAGCCGGTGCGAATGAAGGATTTGGTGGCGTTTGGCATCGACCAGCCGTCGCCGGCCGGCATCTTCACGCGGATCGCGCCAGCGGTGGAGTTCAGCCATACGCCTTCACATACGCACCGGCACCCCACGCTGATGAACTCCATGCCCGACACCACCGGCTGGGACGAGGTGCCCTCGACGCCTCCGCAGGTGCCTCACTCTCCGTCGAAGCTGGCCCAGGAGCATGCGATTTACGGCCTCGTGGAATGCTTCGGCATCGAGGATCGCAGCGACGGTGGCGGCATCATGAGCCTGGCTTCCAAGTCGCTGATCGACGAGGTTCTCGCGCACCGAAACGACTGACGTCGGCGCGATGTGGAGCGGGCGCGGGCCGACTTCGCCGCTGCCTTGGAGAAGGATCCCGACAATGCACTGGCGCTTGCTCTCCACGCCAATTGATGCTTCAGGAGGGCAGGTTCCAGGAGCCCATGCCGCTCTCCACCCGCTCGATCGATCATCGATCCTATGGTGGCCGCCTCCTTCGACCGCGCGTTCTGTCATCAGGAGGTCGGCGATTACCAGGCGGCGGTGGCCGACGACCCTGCCGCCTCCCAGTTGGATCAGTCGAACAGTGGCGCCATCTGCGAACGCGGTCAGGCGCATCAGTTGGGCGGTGCGTATCGTCTTGCGGTGCGTATCGTCTTGCGGTGCGCGACTACGAGGACTGCCGCGCGAAGGCTCCCGGGAACGTGCAGGCGGCACTGCAACTGGCGTGGCTGCTGGCAACCTTGCCCTGAAGCCGGTATCCGCAATGGGGAGCGAGCACTCAAACTCGCCGCCGAGATCTGCGACCCGGTGACCTGCCGCAGCCCCGAGCCGCTCAACGTGCTCGCGGCGGCCTACGCGGAGATCGGTGACTTTCCCGCCGACGTCCTCGGCTTCGAGATGCTCGACGTGGAACTGCTACTCGAGAGTTGCGTTCTCGCCCGGGCTGGGGCCACGATCCAAGCCACCCTCGGCGGGCTGCCTCTCGCCGTGACCGCAGACACCGTGAATGCCGTGGAGCCGCAGTTGCGGCAACGCCGAGAGGTCCCCGAGAAGGCCATTCGACGACGGGGGGTTGCCGCACTGCCCGAGGTCTACACCGCCACCCGGAAAGGCGATTGCGACAGCTGGTTGATCGGCGATGCTCGTGTGCTCGTCGAACAGGACGGATACCACGCCAGATTCTCACAGGGAGGCGTGCGGCACCGAGCCATCGTGGTTGAGTCGGCCGTGGTGCTGATGCACGATTCGAATACGGATCTGCGCATCCCTGGCGAGATCGCAGACGGCACGCTGACGTTCGTGACGCCCACCACCGGAGGCGTCAGTGGCATGGCAACTGGCCCTGTTCGAGGCGGGGCGGCCGTATCACGAGCCGGCCGAACGCTGACAAAGCGGCGGTGCCGCTGGGGCCGGCAGGCCGCCGGGGGTTGGTGAAAGTGGGGGCGGGACATTGATTCTGCGGAGAGTTGACGCCTGCAGCCGAAAGAGATAGTGTACGGACGTACATTCCGTGCGAGTCAGCGTGGCTGGAGTCGGCGATGGCGACCCTCACAACCTCGAACAAAAGGCTGGAAATCGGCCCTTCGGCGGCCGTGCTGAACGGTGGCGACCTGCTCGTGCGGGAGCGGGAGCGGCCGGTGGTGCCGACTGGCTTTCGGTCGCTCGACACCCTGCTGCCAGCCGGTGGTATACGCCCCGGAAGCCTCGTCGAGTGGCTTGTGGAGGGCGAGACCTGTCCCGGTGCCGGAGGAGCGGCATCGCTGGCGTTCGCGGTGGCCTGCCGGCTAGCGGTGGCCAACGGCGCAGCGAACGAGCCTTCCAGGCCGCAGACGATTCTTGTGGTCGATCGCACCGGCTGGTTTCATCCGCCGGCCGTGCTTCCGTGGCTGAAGGGCGAACAGAAACTGATCGTGGCGAGGCCCTCGCGCGACGATGATGAAATCTGGACGATCGATCAGGCCCTTCGCTGCACGGGCGTGGCGGCGGTGCTGGCGTGGCCGCGGATGCGAGGAGGGCGAGGCACCTCACGGCTCGGGGCGGCCGCGCCATGGTCCACGGCCATGCGGCGCTGGCAGCTGGCGGCCGCCGGCAGCGGTGCCACCGGCCTGTTTGTGAGGCCGCTTTCATCACGCAACGAGCCGTCGTGGGCAGAGGCAAGGGTCGTCGTGTCGCCGCGGTCAGGTGGCACGCTTTCAGAACGGCGGCTCCAGGTATCGCTGGCGGGGGGCAACTGGGCGGCGATTGCCGCCGCCGGTCGGCAGCCGTCGGAGGTGGTGCTTGATCTGGCGCGAGGATGTGCCGGGCTGTTGCGGCCGTCGGTCGAGGTGCCGAGCCATGCGTCGCAGGGGTCGGCGGTTGCAAGCCAGGGAGCAGCCAGGGCACGCGATGGAAGGGGGGGTGTGGCATGCCGCGCTTCCTGACGATCTGGCTGCCGCGCTGGCCAGTGCAGCGGCGACTGCTCGAGAGGCCCGAACTCCGCAAAGTGCCGGTGTTTGTCTGTCGCCGTGAGCGGCGGGGCGCGATGACGGTTGCTTCGTGGGCATGGGCCGATCCGCCGCCGACGGAGCGCCGCGGATCCACGGAGCCTGGTCGTGGTCGCCGTGCCGTCATTCCAGAGGGCATGTCGCTGGCCGAGGCGATGGCGGTGCTCGCGATCGCCCATGGCTCACGGGCATGCCACGTTGTCGAGGTGCAGCCCGACGATCCCGCCGCCGATCGCGAGGCCATCGAACGGCTGGCGAGGTGGTGCCGGCGATTTTCACCGACGGTGGGTATCGAAGAGGTGGTCGTCGGCTTTCCGGAATGCCTGCACCTCGACGTCACGGGCACGGCCAGTTTTTTTGGTGGCGAGGAGAAGCTCGCCCGCACGGTGGTGTGGACGCTTGCTGCTCGTGGTTTGCATGCGCGGGTTGCCGTCGCCGACACGCCCGCTGCAGCCTGGGCGGCTGCCCATCACACGGAGCGTCTGGCGTCGTGTGGCGGAGCCACCGCGCCGCTGATCGTGCGGCAGGTGCGCCGACCGAAGGCCAGGGCGGAAGGGTCTTCGGGCGGTGGCACTCGGCAGGCGATGCGTCGTCGACGTCGCTGGATCGTGGTGCCTCGGGGCGAGGGGGCGAGGCGGCTGGCGGAGCTGCCGGTGTCGGCGCTCCGCATCGACGAGGCCACCGCTGCGGTGATCGCCGAGGTGGGGATCGACACGATCAGTGGCGTGATCGCGCTCCCGCCCAGGAGTCTGGCATCGCGGTTCCCTCCCCTGCTCCGCCGTCGGCTTGCGGAGTTTCGCGGGCTGGTGGCCGAGCCGATCATGCCGCCTGGCGGTGAGGCATTGCCACAGATCTCCGAGGCATTCGATTTTCCCGTGCGGACGGTCGACCTCGATGAACAGCAGCTCATCGGGCTGATCGAGACGCTCGTCGAGACATGCCTCACGCCGCTCATCGCTCGCGGCGAGGGCGTGCGTGCCCTGCAGGTGAGGCTGGAGCATGGATCACGGCTGGCGATGCCGCCGACGGTGATCGACGTGGGGGTTTTTCGACCGACGGCGTCACGGTCGCATCTCGCCGAGCTTGTGCGGCTGCGGCTGGCCCGGCTGCGGCTTCCGGCCGAGATCGGTGGCGTGGCCGTGGAGGTGATCGCGGCGGGGGCGGTGTCGTGCCGGCAAAGGCTTCTGTTTGGAGGCGGGGTTGGCGGCCTTGAGTCGGCTGATGCCGATGCAGAGGTGGCGATGCTGCTCGATCGACTCGCCGGCAGACTCGGCCGAACGGCGGTGTGCGAGCCGCAGCTCGTGGGTGATGCACAGCCTGAGCACGCGTGGATCGCCGCGCCGCCTCGAGGTCGTTCGTCACAGGGGGAAAAGCGAGCGGCAATCGCTCGTCAGCAGGATGGTCATGCCAACCGAGCCCGCGTCCGCGGGCATGCCATGCCCCGCGCTCTGCCGCTCGGTCGGCGGCCAATCTGGATGCCGCCCAAGCCGGTGCCGCTCGACGACCTCGAGGGGGAAGTGATGGCCATCGCCCCGGAAGGGCCGCCGGTGAGGTTTCGCCTTGGGGATGTGCCGCATCGGGTCGTGCACGCCCACGGCCCTGAACGGATCGAAACGGCATGGTGGCGAGGGCCGACCGTTCGTCGTGACTACTACGTGGTGGAGACGGATTCGGGATCGCGGTTCTGGCTGTTTCGGCGGCTTCGCGACGGCGGCTGGTTTCTGCACGGCATGTTCGCCTGAAGTGGAGGATTGGCATGGAGACGATGGAGCGGGCGGTTGACCACGGGCCGCAGTATGCGGAACTGCACGTCACGAGCAACTTTTCATTTCTCGAGGGAGCCTCGCATCCGGAGGAGCTCGTGCGTCGCGCACATGCCCTCGGCTACCACGCCGTTGCGATCACCGACAAAGGCACGCTCGCCGGCATCGTGCGGGCTCATGCCGCCGCCAAAGACGTGGGCCTGAAGCTGATCGTGGGAGCGGCCCTCACGCCGCTCGACGCACCGCCGATCGTGCTCTGGGCTGCCGATCGCACCGGCTACGCCAACCTCTGCCGGCTCCTCACCCGCGGCCACATGCGACGGGGCGACGACGCTGCCTCGGCGAAGGATCCGCGAATCGCCGAGGCGGCCGCCCGCTCGGGTGGCTGCGTCGTGATGCTCGAGGATGTTGCGGCCCACGCGGCGGGGCTGCTCGCGGGGGCGGCGATGCCGGCGGTGCGTTCGGCGCATGGCGAGGACGATGATGCGACCGTGCGCGGGCTGGTGGCGTGGAAAGAGGTGTTTGGGGATCGGCTTTGGGCGCTGGCGGAGGTGGCACTCGAGGGTGACGATGCCGATCGGCTCGTGTGGCTCGAGCGACTGGCCGAGCGGGCGGGCCTGCCGCTCGTGGCGTCGGGCGATGTGCGCTACCACGAACGCTCTCGACTGCCGCTCTTCGACGCCCTCGCGGCGGTACGGCAGGGGCGGGCAGTCGAGGAGATCCGCGAGTCGCTTCTGGTGAATGGCGAACGGCATCTCCAGGAGCGCTGGCGGATTGCCGAACGGTTTTCCTCGCTCCCCACCGGCCGTGGCACGGTCGACTCGTCCGGGCGGCGTTTTCTCTGGCCGGCGGCCGTGGAAGCGTCGGCTGAGATCGCGAGCCGCTGCACGTTTTCGCTCGACGAACTGCAATACGAATACCCCGACGCGATCGTTCCGGCCGGCTGCACGGCGACCGATCACCTTGCCGATCTGGCCTGGCGCGGCGCACGGAAGCGATATCCCGACGGCGTGCCGGAGAAGGTGCAGGATCTCCTGCGGCACGAGCTAGCGCTGATCGGCGAGCTCGGCTACGAGGCCTACTTCCTCACGGTGTTCGACATCGTGCGGTTTGCCCGTCGCCGCGGCATCCTCTGTCAGGGACGGGGCTCGGCCGCCAACTCGTGCGTCTGTTATTGCCTGGGGATCACGTCGGTCGATCCGGCGAGGATGAACGTGCTCTTCGAACGATTCGTGAGCCGTGAGCGGTGCGAGGCCCCCGACATCGACGTCGACTTCGAGCACCACCGCCGCGAGGAGGTGCTGCAATACATCTACGACACCTACGGCCGCTCGCGGGCGGCGATGACGGCCGAGGTGATCTCCTATCGCCTGCGATCGGCCGTGCGGGATCTCGCCAAGGCGCTCGGCTTCTCGCTCGATCGCGTGGAGGCGATCGCCGGCGTGATCGACGTGGGCGATTCATGTGAGGATCTGCCGACGCGGCTGGCCGAAGCAGGGCTCGACCCTGCGAGCGACGCATGCACGAGGCTTGCGACGCTCGTCGGCCAGCTCGTCGGCTTTCCACGCCACCTCGGCCAGCACGTGGGGGGCATGGTGATGATGCGGGGCGAACTGCAGGAACTGGTGCCGATCCAGCCGGCCACGATGGAGGGGCGGTCGATCGTGCAGTGGAACAAGGACGATCTCGACGAACTCGGCATCCTGAAGGTCGATTGCCTCGCCCTCGGGATGCTCACGGCGATCCATCGGGCCTTCGACCTCGTGAGGGACGCCGGAGGGCCCGATCTCACGCTCGCCACCGTGCCTGCCGAGGATCCGGCCGTGTACGAGATGATCTCCCAGGCCGATACGGTGGGTGTGTTTCAGATCGAAAGCCGGGCCCAGATGAGCATGCTGCCGAGGCTGAGGCCGGCCTGCTTCTACGATCTCGTGATCGAGGTGGCGATCGTGCGTCCGGGTCCGATTCAGGGCGACATGGTGCATCCCTATCTGCGACGGCGGGCAGGCGAGGAAGCGATCAGCTATCCCAACGATGCGATTCGTGAGGTGCTGGAGAAGACGCTCGGCGTGCCGCTCTTTCAGGAACAGGCGATGCGACTGGCGGTGGTGGCGGCGGGCTTCACGCCCGGTGAGGCTGACCAGTTGCGTCGGGCCATGGGGGCTTGGCGACGGCCGGGGGTGATCGACGAGTTTCACAAGCGGCTCGTCGACGGCATGCTGGCCCGTGGACTGTCGAGACAGTTTGCCGAGCAGGTTTTCAACCAGCTTCGTGGCTTCGGCGAATATGGGTTTCCCGAGTCGCACGCCGCGAGCTTCGCCCTGTTGGTCTACGTGTCGTCATGGCTGAAGTGCCATCATCCGGCAGCCTTTACGGCCGCGCTCCTCGGCAGTCAGCCGATGGGTTTTTATGCCCCGGCGCAGCTCGTCCGCGACGCCCGGGCCCATGGGGTGACCGTGCTGCCGGCGGATGTCAATGCGAGCGGCTGGCATGCGTCGCTCGACACCTCGAGGCGAACATCCCGTGGGCGGCCCGCTCGTCGCGACGGCTGCATGACGCGTGGTGGGTGGCCAGCGATTCGCCTGGGACTCGAGCAGGTGCATGGGCTCGGTGAAGAGGCGGGGCGACGGATCGAGGAGGCTCGCCGTGGCGGCCCGTTTCGTTTGCCGCGGGATCTCGTGCGACGGGCGGCGATCGATCGTGAATCGCTGCTGCATCTCGCGCGGGCGGGGGCGCTCGCCTCGCTCGGCCTCGATCGCCGACGCGCCGTCTGGGAGGCGCTCGCACCGCAGGAGCGTGTTGGGCGACGGCCGTTGCTCGACGGGCTCGATGACGATGCCGATGATGATGCCCTTCTCCTCCCGCCGACGACGCGGCAGGAGGAGGTGATCGCCGACTACCGAACAGGCGGCCTTTCGCTCGACGCCCATCCCCTCGAGTTTGAACGGGGCTGGCTCGAATCGATCGGCGTGGCGCCGATCGCCGAGGCGGCTGCGGCGCCGGAGGGACGCCGCGTGAAGATCGCCGGCATCGTGCTTACGCGACAGCGGCCGGCAACGGCGAAAGGCCTGTTCTTTCTCACGCTCGAAGATGAAACGGGCTCGGCCAACGTGGTGGTCTATCCCGATGCCTGGGAAGCCTCGTCCCAGGCGGCCCGTCGCGCGGCGGTGCTCGTGGTGAGCGGCCGGGTTCAGCGGCGCGGCGCGGTGGTGCATGTGCTGGCGATGCAACTGGAAGCGGCGGTGCCCGGGCGGGAGAGCCTGCGCGGTGAGCCGCCATGCGGCCCTTCGTCGTCGCTGGCGGCGATCCCGAGAATGTCGCGGGATTTTTGTTAGAACACCCGCCATGCCACACGCCTCCGCCCCCGTCGTTCGCACCGATCTACCGCTTGGGCCGCCGATTCGCGGCAAGGTTCGCGACTGCTACCGCGTTTCCGGACGGCATGGCGATGCCATGCTGATCGTGAGCACGGATCGCCTCAGTGCGTTTGATTGGATCCTGCCGACGCCGATTCCCGACAAGGGGCGGGTGCTCACGGCCATCTCGTCCTTCTGGTTCGACCTGCTCTCGTGCGGGCCCGATCCGATCGCCCACCACCTCATCACGACCGACGTCAATGCGATGGACCTTCCGGCGGGCATCGATCGCGAGCCTCTTCGCGGGCGAACGATGCTCGTCAAACGGGCCGAGGTGATTCCCTTCGAGTGCGTGGTACGCGGATGGCTCGCCGGATCGGGGCTCGCGGAATACCGATCGAGCGGCACGGTGTGTGGCGAGCGGCTCCCCTCGGGGCTGGTCGCCGGGGGGCGGCTCCCCGAACCGATCTTCACGCCGGCCACGAAGGCGGAGACCGGCCACGATGAGAATGTCTCGTTCGCGGTGATGGCGGCGGGGATCGGCCTCGACCTTGCGGCGACGCTTCGCGACCGCAGTGTCGAGGTGTATGCACGTGGTGCCGCGCATGCCGCCACGCGCGGCATCGTGGTGGCCGACACCAAGTTGGAGTGGGGTCGACTGTGCGATGGCACCCTGATCCTCGTCGACGAGGTGCTCACCCCCGACAGTTCTCGATTCTGGCCGGCGGAGGCGGCCGGTTCGGGGCGGGTGCCCGACTCCTTCGACAAGCAGTTCATTCGCGATTGGCTCGAATCGAGCGGCTGGGACAAATCGAGCGATCCCCCGGCCCTGCCTCCCGAGGTGGTCGCGAAGACCCGGGAGAAATATCTCGAGGCCTGTCGCCTGCTCACTGGGAAGCTCCCTGACGGCGTCGGCTGACCGTCGATTCGGTTGGGAAACACGGGTTTGAACCGGTCTAGGGATGCCCCGCACGGGCAACTAGAATCGATCGCTCGTCCGCCCGCTCAGACCCGCCTTTCCGGATGCTCTCGATGCTTCGTTACTGCACCGCTGGTGAATCCCATGGCCCCGCCCTGGTTGCGCTCGTCGACGGATTTCCCGCGGGGCTCACCGTTGACAAGTCCCTGATCGATCACGAACTGCAGCGGCGTCAGGGGGGCTATGGCCGTGGCGGCCGGCAGCGTATCGAGACCGATACCGTCACGTTTCTCTCCGGCCTCTGGAAGGGCGTCACCCTCGGCAGCCCGCTGGCGCTCGAGGTGATCAACAAAGACGCCAAGCTCGAGCGGCTCGAGGAAGTGGAGCGGCCACGGCCCGGCCATGCCGACCTGCCGGGATCGATCAAGCATCTTGGCGGTGTTCGGGCGGTGCTCGAGCGCGCAAGCGCCCGTGAGACGGCGGCCCGCGTGGCGGCAGGCGGCCTGGCGAAGCAGCTGCTGTCGGTGTGTGGGATCGAGGTTGCCGGATGGGTGACGGAGCTCGGTCCTGTGGTGCTCGGAGGCCGAGCAGGATCGCTGCCGGAGCTTCGGACCATTCGCGACACGAGCCAAATCTACTCGCTCCATCCCGAACGCGATCCCGAGGTGACCGAGCTGATTGATCGCGTTGGGAAGGAAGGCGATACGCTCGGCGGGATCGTCGAGGTTCGTGTCGACGGACTCCCCGTGGGCCTTGGCACCCATGCCCAATGGGATCGCAAGCTCGACGGCCGGCTTGCCCAGGCCGTGATGGCCGTGCAGGCGATCAAGGGAGTGGAGATCGGGATGGGGTTCGAGGCCGCCCGTCGCCGCGGCTCGGAGGTGCACGACCCGATCGGATTCGACCCAGGCTCGCGCGGCACGCACACGCTCGGGTTCACCCGGGCCACCAACAATGCCGGAGGCCTCGAGGCCGGCATGACCAATGGACAGCCCCTGGTTGTGAAGGCGGCCATGAAACCGATCAGCACGCTTCGAAAGCCGCTCGGCTCCGTCAACCTGCGCACCAAGGAGGCGGAAGAGGCGGCGTATGAACGCAGCGACGTGTGCGCCGTGAGTGCGGCGAGCGTGATCGTGGAGGCGGTGGTGGCGTTTGAAGTGGCGGCGGCGCTGGTCGACAAGTTTGGTGGTGACAGCGTGGAAGAGATGAGGGCCCGTTGGGACCTCTACCACCAGCTGGCCTCGAGCCGCTGAGCGGCGTTCGCTGATTTCCGGGAGGAACAGGGATGTTCATCGAACGGTCGGCCGGACGGATCCGGCTGGCACGGACACTGTTTCTGGCCGGAGGGCTGCTCCCCTGTGCGCTGTTGGCGTTGTGGGCCGTTCAGCGGTCGTCGTCGGCCCATCGCGCCTCGATCCAGGCCGAGTGGCAGCGGTCGGTGGGGCTGTCGCTCGATCTCGGGAGCGTCGAGCATTCCCGCCCGGGAACCGTGACGGCACGGCGGTGCGTGGTGCGCACGCCCGCGGGCCAGGCGGTGATGGAAGTGCCCACGGTGGAGGTTGAGTCGGCTGCCACGGAAGAGCGATTGCGGCTCGATGTCGTGCGGCTCGATGCCTCGGCGGCGGCAGTCTTGGCGGATGTGGCCCGAGAATGGCTCCGCAGCGACGCCCGCCATCCCCGCAACTGCGTGATCGAGGTGGCCGACTGTGCCTGGTCGGATGCAGGCGTCGAGGCGAAGTCTTCGGACGAGCCGATGCAACGCCCCGATGCGGTTCCGATTCGCGTGGAGTGCGTGGCGCAGGGAGTATCGCGAGCGATTCGCATCGTGCGGCGGTCGGAAGCCGACGACGAACTACGGGAAGACGAACTGCGGATGGTTCGCACCGTGACGTCGGATCATGGCGCGATGGGCGAGGAGTTTTCCGTCGAACTGCGGTGCAACGACCCGGTGCCGCTCGCGATCCTCGCAGCCTGTGCCGGAGTGCCCATGGAGTCGGCGGCCGTGGCCGGGCGAGCGGCCCTTGTGAGCGGCACCATGACGGCTCGTTGCGATGCCTCCGGGTGGGCTGGTGAGGGACGTGGGAGGATCACGGGCATCGACCTGGGGGCCTGCTTCGCCGCGCTTCAGGCACGAGGGTCCGGCGGCGCGACCGTTGACATCGAGCGGTGCGAATGGCGGAGCGGTCGGCTGGTGTCGGCGGTGGTGCGATGCCTCGCCGGGCGTGGGTGGGTCGATGCAGCCCTTGTTGACCGTGTGGTGATGGCCCTTGGAGGCCGGTCGGGGCCGGCGGTACGAGTTCCGGGTGACCCTGTTCGCTCCTTCGACGCCGCGGGCTGTGCCCTCGCCGTCGATGCCTCCGGCGTGCGAGTGACGGCCCTCGACGGACTCCATGACGGGCTCGCCGTTGCCGGGGGCGAGGTGGTGCTCTATCCGCCGCCGACGCCCGTGGCGTTCGACCGGATGGCGTGGATGCTCGCGCCTCCTTCCGCCACGTTCGTGCCGGCGGGCGGCGGGGGCGCCTGGCTGATGTCGGTCGCTCCCCAGAGCGCCCGCGGAGGCGACGCCGTTCCGAGGTAGGCCCAAGACCCCCTCGTCGCAGGGGGGTGGCCTGGTGGTTGACCGAATTTTGACGAAAGTTCGACAGGCTTCTGACCGTTCCCCGCTGCCCAAACAGCCCGCCATCTGTCAGACTTTTCCCCGTCGGCGACCGTTCGATCGTCCCGCCGCTTCCCTTCCCGAACCATGAGGATCGCATGCCCCCACAGTCGTCGACGCTCGATGCCCAGGCTCCCGAACTCGATCGAGACCCAGCCTGCGACAACGGTTCGGATGAGTTCGGCCGATCGTCGATTCACGGGCCTTCGTGCGTCGATGTGGCCGAGGTGAAGGATGCGCACGAGCCCCGGCGCGAGGGTGGGAGCGGACGCTGGAGCGATCTCGACTGGCCGGTGGCGATCTGGATTGGCGGGGTGCACCTTGCCGCGCTCGCCGCGCCGTTTTTCTTCACGTGGTCGGGCCTGGCGATCTGCCTGACGCTCTACTGGATCACCGGCGGTCTCGGGGTGTGCCTTGGCTATCACCGCCTGCTCACGCACGGCAGTTTCAAGACGTCGAAGCCGATGCGGTTTTTGTTTGCGTTCCTCGGTGGCATTTCCGGCGAGGGGTCGGCGGTGACATGGGTGGCCAATCATCGAAAGCATCATGTTTTCAGCGATCATGACGGCGATCCTCACTCGCCTCGCGACGGCGGCATGTGGGCCCACATGCTCTGGCTCTTTCCGCGGCATTCGGCGGAGGAGTTGGACGCCCACGCCAAGCGATGGGCCCCCGACCTCGTGAAGGACAAGGGCGTGCAGTTCCTGCACCAGACCTTCCTGCTGTGGCATGTGATCATCGGCGCGATCCTGCTGGCGTCCGGCTGGATGCTCTACGACCGTTTCACCGGGATTTCCTGGCTGGTGTGGGGGCTCGCGGTGCGCATGGTGATCGTGTTTCACATCACATGGTTCGTGAACTCGGCCACGCACATGTGGGGCTATCGCAACTACGAAACGACCGACGATTCCACCAATCTGTGGTGGGTGGGCCTGCTGGCCTTCGGCGAGGGGTGGCACAACAACCACCACGCCTACCAGCGGATGGCGGCCCACGGGCACAAGTGGTGGGAACTCGATCCGACCTATTGGGTGATCCGGGGCATGGAAAGCCTCGGTCTCGCGTGGGACGTCGTTCACACCCCCAACGGCGTCGGCCGTAGGCCTGGCCGCGGTGAAACGGCCGCCCGTGCCTAAAACGAAACCGCGGTTGCTTTTTTTTGAGGCTGGGATAGACTCTGGCCTCCAACCCATTTCAAACAATCAATGCCGCCCGTGTCGGGTGGTTCTCGGCTGATGTCGCTGACGAAAGAACGCAAAAAAGAGTTGATCGGTGCCAACCGGCGCGAAGCCGCCGACACCGGATCGGCTGAGGTCCAAATCGCCCTCCTGACAGGGCGGATCTCGCATTTGACGGACCACTTCAAGAAGCACAGCAAGGACTATGCCAGCCGGCGTGGTCTGCTGATGATGGTGAGCCGTCGCCGCCGCCTTCTCGACTACCTCAAGCGGATCGCTCCGCAGCGGTATCTGGACATCATCCGCCGCCTCGAAATCCGCAAGTAGCGGAGAGGTCCCGTGTTCGGGGCCCCTGATTCGAACGGCGTTGATTGGCGTGAAGTGCCCCGCGTGCCCATTGTCTGGCGCGAGGGTCGCTCCCGTGGATGGGTCTGTCCGGTGGCCTCGTGGTCGCCGGCGTAACGGGAGTTCGTAGCTCAGTCGTCTGCGGGTGGCCGTTGGGTCGCCAAGCGGGCGCGAAGGGAAGGATGGGACGAAGAAGTGAAGCAGCGTGTTGAACGAAAGATCGGCGACAATGTTCTCGCGATCGAGACTGGTTTTCTGGCCAAGCAGGCCGCGGGCAGCGTGCTCGTGAGCTATGGCGACACGGTTGTGCTCGTGGCCTCCGCCACTGGAGCCCCGCGTCCGGGCATCGACTTTTTCCCGCTGACGTGCGACTACCGTGAGCGGGTCGCTTCCGCCGGCAAGTTTCCGGGTGGGTTTCTGAAGCGCGAAGGGCGTCCCACGCTCAAGGAGACGCTCACGGCGAGGCTCATGGACCGCCCCATTCGTCCGCTGTTTCCTGACGGATTCTTCGACGAGGTGCAGGTTCAGGCCAACGTGCTGGCCAGCGACCGTCAGAATGATCCCGATGTGCTCGCGATGAACGGCGCCTCGGCGGCGCTGTGCATCTCCCCGCTGCCCTTCCATGGTCCCTTGGGCAGCGTGCGGCTCGCGCAGATCGACGGGAAGTTCGTTCCGTTTCCGACGATCGACCAGCTCGAAGAGAGCGACCTCGACCTCGTCGTGTCGGGCAGTGCGTCGGCCATCCTCATGATCGAGGGCTTTGCCCGCGAAATGCCGGAAGACCGCATGCTTCAGGCGCTCGAAGAGGCCCACCGCATCATTCGCGTGATCTGCGAGATGCAGGAGGAGCTCGTTCGCATCGCCGGAAAGCCAAAGAAGGAATATGTTCTCGCCGACTACTCGGCGCTCCGTGAGCGGCTCACCACCGGCTACCTGGGCGAGCTCAAGGCTGCCAAGTCTCTCCTCGGCAAGCAGGATCGCGGCCAGGCGGTCAAGGCGCTCCGCGAGCGGGCCAAGGCCGAAGTCTGCCCGACGGAGCCGGCCTTCCAGTTCAAGCCGGGCGAGGCGGGGGGCATCAGCGATGCCGACTTCGCACACGTCTGGCACGGGCTCGAGGAGCGGGCCGTTCGCGACCTGATTCTCGAAGGCAAGCGTCCCGATGGTCGCGATTCCAAGTCGCTTCGGGCACTGCACTGCGACGTCGATCTGCTCCCGCGGGTTCACGGCTCGGCGCTCTTTCAGCGCGGCGAGACGCAGGCCCTGGTCACCATCACGCTCGGCACCGGCAAGGACGAGCAGCGTGTCGACGGCCTGATCGACGAATACTCCAAGAAGTTCATGCTCGACTACTACTTCCCCTCCTTCTCGGTGGGCGAGGTGCGGCCGATTCGTGGCCCCGGTCGTCGTGAGCTCGGGCACGGGGCTCTGGCGGAGCGGAGCGTGAAGCCCGTGCTTCCAGATCCGGATGTGTTCCCCTACACGATCCGCGTGATCTCCGACATCCTCGAGTCGAACGGCTCGAGCTCGATGGCGAGCGTCTGCGGTGCCACCCTCGGCCTGATGGCTGCCGGCGTCCCGATTTCGCACCCGGTGGCGGGCATCTCGGTGGGCCTTGTGAAGCAGAGCGAGGATCAGTGGGTGCTCCTCACCGACATCATCGGTGACGAGGACCACTACGGCGACATGGATTTCAAGATCGCCGGCTCGCAAAACGGCATCACGGGCATCCAGCTCGACCTCAAGATCAACGGCATCTCGCAGGCGATCATCGAGGCGACGCTCCGGCAGTCGCGAGAGGCTCGCCTGGAGATCCTGCGGACGATGCTGTCGGCCATCAACCGGCCTCGCCGGGAGATCTCCCCGTGGGCACCGCGTCTCCTGCGGACCCGCATCAACCCCGAGAAGATCGGCCTCCTGATCGGCCCGGGCGGCAAGACCATCCGTGCCATCCAGGAAAACACCGGGGCGAGCATCGAGGTGGAGGACGACGGCACGGTCACCGTGGCGAGCCACGACGCCGAAGGGGCGATGGCTGCCATGGCCCAGGTCGAAGCCCTCACCGCCTCGATCCAGGTTGGTCGCATCTATGAAGGTCGGGTGACGAGCGTCAAGGACTTCGGTGCCTTCGTGGAGCTCGTTCCCGGCAAGGACGGCCTGTGCCACGTCAGCGAACTCTCGGAAGAGTTCGTCAAGAACGTTGCCGATGTCTGCCGAGTGGGCGATGTGCTGCGGGTGAAGGTGATCGCGGTCGACGACCAGGATCGCGTGAAGCTCAGCCGCAAGGCCGTGATGCGGGAGGAGGCCGAAGCGGCCGCAGCTCCCGCCCCCGAGGCGGAGTAGCGTCGGGCGTCGAGATCCTCGAAGACGGAGACGGTGATGTCGTCAGATGACGAACAGGACCGTTCCCGAGCGGAAACGTATGCGGAGTTTGCGGCTCTCGTGGGCGGTCTCGCCCACGAGATCCGCAACCCGCTGTCGACCATCCGGCTCAACATGGAGCTTCTCGCCGAAGATTTCGAGAAGACCGATCCCGATTCCCCCACGAAACAGCGGGATCGTCGGGCGAAGGCGAAGATCGATCTCGTGCGGCAGGAGTGCGACCGCCTTCAGAAGCTGCTCGGCGATTTTCTCGATTTTGCCCGCCAGGAGTCGATGACCCTGGAGCCGGGCAGCCTCAACACCGAGATCGACCAGCTCCTCGATTTCTTTTCGATCCGCGCCAAAGAGGCCGGCGTTGAGATCGTTCGCTACCTCGATCCGGAGCTGCCGGCGGTTCGGCTCGATCGCGAGACGTTCCGGTCGGCGGTGCTCAATCTCCTGATCAACGCCGTGCAGGCGATGGAGGGCGCCGGCGGGCAGCTCGTGGTGCGGACTCGGCCTGCGGGGCTGGGGGTGCTCCTCGAACTCATCGACACTGGCCCCGGCATGGACGCGGAGACGCTCGGGAAGGTTTTTGGGGCGTTCTACACCACGAAGCAGGGCGGCTCCGGGCTCGGCCTGCCAACGGCCCGCAAGATCATCGAGGCCCATGGGGGCACGATCGACGTCGAGAGTGCCCCGGGACGCGGCACGAAGGTCGCCATCTGGCTTCCGGCGCCGCCACGGCTTCCCACCACGCATCCGGCCCCGGTCTCTCCCACTCGTTGACCTCGCGGAAAAACTGGACGGCGGGCCCCGGCCCTTCGTACCATCCCTTTCATGTCCTCATCTTCCGGAACGCGACCCGCCGAAACCAAGACCGACGCCGTGGAGCCCGAAGTCGGTCCAGGCTCGATGCGGGTGCTCGTCGTTGACAACGACATCGTCCACGCCCGAACGATGGGAGAGGTGCTCAGCCGGCTTGGCCACGCGGTCACCGTGGCCGGCAGCGGCGCCGAGGGGAGCCGCCGGCTCGAATCGGATGTGTTCGACATCGTGGTCACCGACCTGATGATGAACGACATCGGCGGCCTCGAGATCCTGGCCCGTGCGAAGGCCGCATCCGCCGAAACCGAAGTGATCGTCGTGACCGGCCACGGAACCATTCCCTCGGCCGTGGCCGCGATGCAACAGGGCGCCTTCACCTACCTGCAGAAGCCACTCGACATGACCCACCTTCGGGCGGCGGTGGAGAAGGCGGCCGAGGGGGTTCGGCTGCGACGGCAGAACCAGGACCTGCACCGCCGGCTCGACGAGAAGTTTGGTTTCGAGGGGGTGGTTGGACAGAGCCCCCAGATGCTCGGGCTGATCGAGCGGCTCAAGCGGATCGCGCCGACCGACGCCACGGTGCTGATTCAGGGTGAGACGGGAACGGGGAAGGAACTGGTGGCCCAGGCGATCCACCAGAACAGCCCCCGCAAGAACAAGCCGTTCGTGGCCCTCAACTGCGCGGCCCTCAGCGAGAACATCCTCGAGAGCGAACTCTTCGGCCACGTTCGCGGTGCATTCACGGATGCGTCGAGCGACCGTGTGGGGAAGTTTGAATACGCCAACGGTGGCACGCTCTTCCTCGACGAGGTCGGCGACATGCCGATGGCCACGCAGATCAAGCTGCTGCGGGTGCTCGAATCGGCCGAGATCACGCGGGTCGGCTCCAACACGCCCGTCCGGGTGAATGTCCGCATCCTGTCGGCCACCAATCGCAACCTCGAGGAGGCCGTGGAGCGAGGGGCATTTCGCAGCGACCTCTACCACCGTCTCAAGGTCGTGACGATCGCGATCCCCCCGCTGCGCGACCGAACGGGCGACATTCCGCTGCTCATCGAGCACTTCGTGAAGCAGTTTGCCCGTCGCCACGGCAAGACGATCAAGGGAATGTCGCTTGCCGCTCGCGTGAAACTCGGTGCCTACCCATGGCCGGGCAACGTGCGTCAGCTCCGAAACGTGATCGAGAGCATGATCGTCGTCGACTGCGACGAGACGCTCGACGTCGACGACCTTCCCATGGAACTCGAGCCCGACCGTCCGGCCCCGGAGGCTTCGGCGGAGGCCTTCGACATGCAGTCGGGTCTGTCGGCGCTCGTGGGGAGGCCGCTGGAGGAGATCGAACGGGTCTTCATCATCGAAACCCTCAAACTGACCGGAGGGAATCGCGAGCAGGCGGCTGATCTCCTCGGGATCGGCGAGCGCACGCTCTACCGGAAGATCAAGGAATATCACCTCAGCTGAGCCGACGCCCGCATGGGACGCATCCACCAACTCCCGATGTCGGTCGTGAACCGCATCGCCGCCGGCGAGGTGGTGGAGCGGCCCGCCAGCGTCGTGAAGGAACTCCTGGAAAACGCCCTCGATGCGGGCCCGCGCCGCATCGACGTGGCGGTCGATCAGGGGGGCGTCGCCCTGGTGCGGGTGGTGGATGACGGTGGCGGCATCGTGTCCGACGACCTGCCGCTGGCCGTGATGCCGCACGCGACGAGCAAGCTCCGCGTGGCGGAAGATCTCGAACGGATCGGCACGCTGGGCTTTCGCGGCGAGGCGCTTGCGAGCATCGGCGAGGTGTCGCGGCTGGTGATCCGGTCGCGAACCGCCGAGGGCACGGGAGCCACCCTCACCGTCGACGGTGGGGTGATGGGCGAGGTGCTGCCCGACGGGTGTGCCGTGGGCACGACCGTGGAGGTGCACCAGCTCTTCGGCAACGTCCCCGCCCGCCGATCGTTTCTTCGCGCGGCGCAAACGGAATGGTCGCACGTGTCGGAGGCGTTCGTCCGGACGGCGCTGGCCCATCCCGGCGTGGCATTCAGCCTCACCCACAACGGGCGGAGGATCCACGATCTGCCGGCGGTGGAGTCGTGGCGATCCCGGATCGCGGGCTTGTTTGGCGCGGAGCTCGCCGATCGGCTCATCGAGATCGAGTCCGACGAAGGTGAGGTGTCGGTGCACGGGTTTGTGGGCCGGCCGGAGCACGACGTCGCGAGCACCCGGCTGCAATACCTGTTCGTTGGAGGACGCCCGTTTCGCGACCGATCCATCCTTCATGCCGTGCAGGAGGCATACCGCGGGCTTTTGCTCACGGGCCGGCAGCCGGTCGCGTTCCTGGCGTTTGACCTCCCGCCCGACGCGGTCGATGTGAATGTCCATCCGGCCAAGATGGAGGTGCGGTTTCGCGAGCCGTCGAGGCTCTATCGGCTGGTGCTCTCGGCGCTCCGCTCGCGGTTTTTGGCCGACAACGTCACGACCCGGCTGACGCCCCCGGGCGGCGGCCTGCCCGCGAGCCGCGTGCCGGAGTTCGAGGCGTTTGCCCCGACCGGTCCCGCCATTCCTCGGGCCGCCACGCTCTGGCCGGCCGACGTCGTGGCACCGGCGGGCGTGGTGACGGCCGCCCCGGCGCCGGTTCCCGCCTGGGAGGTGGATGACGCGGCCCGTTCATCGCCGACGGCGGAGATGGCCGTGCAGATGCACGACCGCTACATCGTCGTCGAGACGGCCGACGGGATCGAGGTGATCGACCAGCACGCCCTTCACGAACGGCTCCTGTATGAGAAGCTCAAGGCCTCGGTCGAAGCCGGCGGGCTCGAGGTGCAGCCGCTGCTGGTTCCGGAGAAGGTCGACCTCGGCCCGGCCGAACTGGAACTCGTGAGCGAGCATGCCGACACCCTCGCCCGAGCCGGGATGCGGGTCGAGCCTTTTGGCGGCGCGAGCGTGATCGTCACCACGAAGCCGGCACTGGCCGGCGATGCTCCGGCGGCGTCGATCGTGAGGGAGGTGCTCGATCGCCTCGCGGCGACGGCGGCTGCCGGCGGCGGGGCGAGCATGCTCGTCGATGAGGTCTTGCACGGGATGGCCTGTCGGGCGGCCATCAAGGCTGGAGATCGCCTGTCGCCGGCGGAGGTGGCGTCGCTCGTGCGGGAGCGGCGGATCGTCCGTGAGTCGCACCATTGCCCGCACGGCCGCCCCACATCACTTACCCTCTCCCGTCACGAACTCGATCGACAGTTCCGTCGCACGTGACCGGACGGCATGAACGACCCCTGGAAGGAGTTTCGATGATCTGTGTAGGGATTGGCCGAGGACGGCATCGGCACATGTTGGCGGAACACAAGCACCTCGTCGACAACGGCGTCGAGCTCGTCGAACTGCGGCTCGATTACATCCAGGGCGAGGTGCAGGTGAAGCGGCTGCTCAAGGATCGCCCCGGTCCCGTGATCGTGACCTGCCGACGGAAATCCGACGGCGGCCGGTGGGAGCACTCGGAAGACGCGAGGCTCCGGCTGCTGCGCACGGCGATCGTCGAAGGGGCCGACTATGTGGACCTGGAAGACGACGTGGCCGCCGGAGTGCCGCGGTATGGAACGACCAAGCGGATCGTGAGCCACCACGACTTCCAGAAGACCCCTGCCGACCTGACCATCCTCCACAACAAGCTCGCCGCGATGGATGCCGACATCGTCAAGGTGGCGGCGATGGCCAACCATCCAACCGACAACCTTCGGATGCTCCAGATGATCGTGGCGAGCAAGGTTCCCACGATCGGCCTCTGCATGGGCGATATCGGCGTGCCCACACGCATCCTTGCCGGCCGCTGCGGGGCGCCGCTGACCTATGCCACGTTCAACGACGACCGGGTGCTTGCGCCTGGTCAGATCGGCTGGCGTCAGATGCGCGACATGTATCGCTATGACTCCATCACACCGGCCACCCGCATCTACGGTGTCGTGGCTGATCCTGTCGGCCACAGCCTCAGCCCCATGGTGCACAACGCGGCGCTCGCTGCCGCCGGCATCGACGCCGTCTACATCCCCTTCCGCGTGCCGGCCGAGCAGATCGATGAGTTTTTGACGAACGCATCGCGGTGGCCGCTCTCCGGCCTGAGCGTGACCCTGCCTCACAAGGAGGCTGTGCTTCGGCATGCGACCGTCACCGATCCCTTGGTGACGTCGATCGGTGCCGCCAATACGCTGACATTCACGGGTGACCAGGTGGCGGCGGCCAACACCGATGCCACGGCCGCGATCGAGAGCCTTGCCGCGGCCCTTCGGAGCGATGACGCCGCGCAGAACGAAGAAGGCCTCGGTGTGAAGACGGCCCTCGTGCTCGGAGCGGGAGGGGCGGCACGGGCCGTGGCCTTCGGGCTCAAAAAGCGGGGCGTTGAGGTGACCGTCACCTCCCGCACGCTCGATCGGGCGAAGGCCATCGCCGCCGAGGTTGGCTGCAAGAGCGTGGAATGGGCCTCTCGTCATCGCATGCCCTACGACTGCATCGTGAATGCCACGCCGGTCGGCATGCACCCCAATGTCGATGAAAGCCCCTACGACAAGGAGCACCTGCGGCCCTACATGGTCGTGTTCGACACGGTCTACAATCCGGAGAACACGCTCCTCATCAAGGAGGCTCGTGGTGTCGGGTGTCGGACCGTCACGGGGGTCGACATGTTCGTGCGGCAGGCTGCGATCCAGTTTCGTATCTGGCACGGCCAGGAGCCGCCGCTGGACGTGATGCGGGATGCCCTGAAACGGGCGACGGCGTCTGCCAAGCAGCCGTCGTGAGTCGTTCCGGCAATGGAGGCCTTCGCGGCATGGTGCGACTCACGCTGATCGGATATCGCGGCTGCGGCAAATCGACCGTCGCCGCGATGCTGTCGGAACGGACCGGCGTGCCATGGCTCGACGCCGATGCGGTGGTGGAAGAACGGGCCGGGCGCTCCATCGCAGCGCTGATCGCCGCCGAGGGGGAGCCTGCCTTTCGTGACCTCGAGGCGTACGTGCTCGCCGATGTGCTCGCCGGGCCGCCAGTGATTCTCGCGACCGGTGGCGGTGTGGTGCTTCGCGAATCGAATCGGCACCTGCTTCGGTCTGCGGGGCGTCCGGTGGTGTGGCTCCAGGCACCGGCCGATGTCGTTCGGCAGAGGATCGCGGCGGATCCCGCCTCGGCCACGAGGCGGCCCGGTTTGACGTCGGCTGACCCGCTGGCGGAGGTGGACGCTGCCTTGGCCGCACGAGAGCCCTTCTATCGGGAGTGTGCCGACGCGGCGTTTGACACGGCGATCGATGCCGCCGACGTTGTGGCCGAGCGGATTCTCACCTGGATCCATGAATGGCGGGGGGCAGGCGCATGACGCTCCTGGAGGGCATCAGCCTCACCGATCTGCAGTCGCCCGCCGGATGGATCGTGCCGCTGGGCGTGGCCGCGTGCCTGGCGTGGCTGCTGCCCACGGCCGTCGGTCGCCTCGTCGATCCCCTGCCCCGCCACGACGCGGTCGTCATGCGCGGCGTGGCGATCGCCACGCTGGTCGCCGTGATCGGCCTGTGGTGGTGGGAGGTGCATGCCGTGGCGACGGATGCGTCGGTGGCATCGGGGGAGTCGACGCTTGCGCGGTGGCTGGGCCATGCGGTGCTCTTCGCCCTGCTCGCCGCGGCCACCTGGGTGGATCTTCGGTATCGTGTGATCCCCGATGCGATCACGGTGCCGGGCGTGCTCGGCGGCATGACGTTTCTTTCGCTGTTTCCCGCGGCGCTCAGCCCCGTCGTCCGAGCGGTACCACGGTCGTTTGCCGTGGCCCTTCGTGAGCCGGATGTCCTCGGGTTGTTTGGTCCCTTGCACGGCGACTGGGCCACATGGATGACGGCCTCTCCTGGGGTGGCTGGGCTCGGGATCGCGATCCTCATCTTCGCCGGCTGGGTGATGGTGGGAACCGATCCGGTCTCGTCGATTCGTCCGGGCGGCCGACAGGGCTCGACTCGCCGTGTCGTGGCATGCCTCGGGGCGATCGTCATCGGTGGCAGCTGGCTGGTTGGAGGCGACCATTGGCGAGGCACTATGTCGTCGCTGGGCGGACTGGCTGTGGCGGCGGGCATCATCTGGCTCACCCGCGCCGGGGCCTCCCGTGCCCTGGGGCGCGAAGCCATGGGGCTCGGGGATGTCACGCTTATGGCCATGGTGGGCAGTTGGCTCGGATGGCAGCCGTGCATCCTCGCCTGCTTCCTGGCCGTGTTCATCGGGCTGACGCACGGGATCCTGCAGCTCGTGCTGCACGCCGAAGCAGAACTGCCTTTCGGGCCGAGCCTCTGCCTCGGGGCCGCCGTCGTGGTGGTCGCCTGGGGGTGGTTGTGGGACCGCACCGAGGCATTCTTCGAGCGTCCCCTGGAGATGGCTGCGGTGGTCGGGGCGGTGATCATCCTGACCGCGGTGACCCTCTGGGGGTGGCATGCGATCCGGGGCGGAACGCCGGATGAGGGCTGATTTTCAGGGGGTGACGGCCTTGCCCCACCCTGCCCTCCCCTCCTACCATCCGGCCCCCTTTGGAGCATCGCTGGTGGTGACGTTGCGCGGCGCCCGCACCGTGTCGGTTGTGACAGCCGTCCTCGGCTTCGCCATGGCCGGCTGCGCGACCAACCCCTTTAAGAAGCAGGCGTCGGTCGCGCCGCTGAGCCTCGAGCCACCGCCTGGGGTGGCGGCCCCCGCGCACACGCTTCCCGTGGCATCTTCGTCGTCCCTGCCACCGTCGTATGCCGATCTCGATGGAAGGCAGCTCGAGTCGGCCCTTGTTCGGAGCCGGCAGGAATCGCAGGTGATGCAGGAGGAGATCTCGGCGCTGCGCGACCAGCTCGCGAGCACCTCGTCGCAGCTCGCCGAGGTTCGTTCTGCCCGTATGCCCGCCGGACGCGACGTGCCGCCACGGGCGAGTGGCGATGGCGGTGTCGCCGCCACGCCCGTCGTCATGCACTCGGCCATGACGCAGATGAAGCTGCCCGATCTCCAGCCCAGGTTTGACGGGGCCGTGGTGCGGATCGACATCCCCGCCGACCGACTCTTCGACCACGGCACGGCCAACCTGCTGCCGGAGGGCACCGCGATTCTCACGCAGGTGTCGAGCGAACTCGAACGGGTCTACCCCGGCCACTTCGTGGGCATCGAAGGACACACCGACACGGAGCCGCTTCAAAACGCCTCGTGGACATCGCCTCACCAGCTCACCGCCGCCCGTTCTGCCGCCGTGTTCGACTTCATGACCACCCGCACCTCGCTTCACGAGAAGCAGCTCTTCCTCGTCGCGCACGGTGCCAACCATCCGCTCGTGTCGAATGCCACGGCCGCTGGCCGCAGCCGCAACCGCCGCGTGGAACTGGTGATCTACCCTGATCGAGCCTCGGCCGATGTCGCGGCGAAGTGACCGTCTGGCGATCGCCTGCTACACTCCGCCGCATGGTCACGATCGTCGATTACGGCAGCGGCAACCTGCGAAGCGTTCAGAAGGCGTTTGAGAAACTCGGCGCGCAGGCCACCATCACCGACGACCCCACCCAGGTCGCTGAGGCCGACCGCCTCGTGCTTCCCGGGGTTGGCGCCTTTGGGGATGCCATGCGAGCCCTGCGTGATCGCGGGCTCGTCGAGCCGATCGTGTCGCATGTGAAGGCCGAGAAGCCGTTTTTCGGAATCTGCATGGGGCTTCAGCTCCTCTTTGAAACAGGTCTCGAGGGGGGGCGGCACGAGGGCCTCGGCCTGCTTCCGGGCGAGGTGGTGCGATTCGAGCGGCCCGTTGGCACGAAGGTGCCCCACATGGGGTGGAACACGGTGCGGTGGCGCGATGCCAGTTTGGGAGGCGCCGACGAATGGTATTACTTCGTCCACTCCTACCACGCGCGTCCAAGGCACGAGCATGATGTGGCGGCGACCACCGACTACGCCGGCGAGTTCTGCTCAGCGGTAGCCCAGGGACGCCTCTTCGCCACGCAGTTTCATCCTGAGAAGAGCCAGGCCGTGGGCCTCCGGCTGATGGCCTCGTTTTTGGAACGTATCTGACCACCCCTCGGAAACCCTGACGACATGGAACTCTGGCCAGCCATCGATCTCCGCGGCGGCAACTGCGTTCGCCTGCTCCAGGGCGACTACGGCAAGGAGACCGTGTTTGGCCACGACCCGGTTCAGATGGTGGCGAGGTTTCGTGCCGGTGGCGCACGGCGGCTCCACATCGTCGATCTCGATGGGGCGAAGGACGGTCGTCCATCCCAGTCGGACCTCGTCGTGCGCATGGCTCGGGCGGCCGGTGTGCCCTGTCAGATCGGCGGTGGTGTTCGCAGCGCCGAGACGGCTGCGGCCTACCTCGAAGCCGGCTTGGAGCGGGTGATCCTCGGCAGCGTCGCCGTGGACGACCCCGACCTGCTCGTGAGCATTGCCACCACCTACCCCAACCGGGTCGTGCTGGGACTCGATGCCCGCGACGGCATGGTGGCGGTGCGCGGCTGGATCGACACGAGCCGTCTTGCAGCCGTCGACGTGGCGAAACGTCACGCCGCGGTTCCCTTGGCCGCCATCGTCTACACCGACATCGCCACCGACGGCACCCTGGCCGGCCCCAACCTCACCGCCCTTCGGGAGATGCTGGCCGTCGCCTCGCATCCGGTGATCGCCTCCGGGGGCATCGCAACCCTCAACGACATCCGGCAGGTATCGGCGATCGGGTGTCGTGGCTGCATCGTCGGACGAGCCCTCTATGACGAGGCCTTCACGCTCCCGGATGCGATTGCCGCCGCCGGCGACGCATGAGCGGGAAGCTCCGCTGACGCCCCTCCGTGGAAGCCCAACGGCGTGAGCCGTGGGACCGGCGCGGTGAAACGCACGGCGTGTTTGGCGTGGTCGGCGTCAGTTTCGGCTTGGGGTGCGTGCGTGGTGGCACGCTTCGGGGATGCCCACACCTCGTCGCCGGACGCTCGCGTCGGGCATCCTGCCCTTTGGCTCGCTCGGCATTGGCTTCGCTTCGCCATCCTGGCTCCGCTTGCCACTGACGCCGTCTCCCGAGGCGTGGGCAACCCCTCGCTGGTCACACGGCGGGGCGATTGTGGTTGCTCCGTGGAAGCCCAACGGCGTGAGCCGTGGGACCGGCGTGGTGGTGCGTGCAGCGGTTTTGGCTCGATGAGCCGAGAGTGCTCAACGGCGTCTGGAGCGATGGCGGGCGTGTCCCAGGCCTTACGGCCTTGGGCTTGGACGAGACAGCGTGGCGATTGCGAGGTGCCCGTGGAAGCCCAACGGCGTGAGCCGTGGGACCGGCGTGGTGAACCCGTTTGTCCAGGGCGGCACAACGTGAATCCAATGCCACGCCGGCGGCAGAGTCTGCCCGGGTTTCCCGGACCCTTGGGAAATGGCGGTTTTTCGGCGGAATGCCGCGGGAACCTTCAACTCGACGGCCCGAATCCGCCGACCGTACGGGTGAATTGTTTGCGGCTCCCCGCCACCACCCCTACGATCGACGTTCATGGCCACCGATGTGCGGATCAAGGAACAGTTGCCCGAGTTGACCCGACGGATCGTCGACACGTATCAGGACGTGCCGACCATCCACTACCTCGGCCACTGCCCCCTGCCCAACTACGAGTCGATCATCTCGGCCTCCGAGGATCTCAAGGAGATTCTCTACCCGGGCTATCGGCGGCGTGAGAATCTCCACCTGGGCAACGTCACCTACCACGTCGGTGACCTCATCGACGGCCTGCACGACAAGCTCACGACGCAGATCGGTCGGGCGCTGCGGCACAGTGTCTCCGCCCAGCGAACGGCACTCGAGCAGGGAGTGGAGGCGCCGGCTGTGTCGGAGGCGGTGCAGCACTGCACCGAGGATGCCGACTTCGAGGCGCTTGGCCAGGCCAAGGCCGTCGAGTTTCTAGAACAAATCCCTGACCTGCGCAAGGTGCTCGCGACCGACGTGCAGGCCGCCTACGACGGCGACCCGGCCGTGCGGACACTCGACGAGATCATCTTCTGCTACCCGGGGCTCGAAGCCGTCACCATCCATCGGCTGGCACACCTCCTCCATCGGCTCGACGTGCCCCTGATTCCCAGGATGATGACGGAGTGGGCCCACGCCCGCACCGGCATCGACATTCACCCAGGCGCGACGATCGGCGACCACTTCTTCATCGATCACGGCACCGGTGTCGTCATTGGCGAGACGTGCGAAATCGGCAGCCACGTGAAGATCTATCAGGGTGTCACGCTGGGCGCGCTGTCGTTCCAGACCGACGCGGAAGGGCACCTGGTGCGGGGCACGAAGCGGCATCCGACGATCGAAGACCGCGTCGTGATCTATGCCAACGCCACCGTGCTCGGCGGTGCGACCCGCATCGGCCACGATTCGGTGATCGGATCGAACGTGTGGCTCACGCGTTCCGTCGATCCGCACACCACGGTCGTGCTGGAGAAGCCCAAACTTCGCATTCGAGGCGAGGCCCCCGAAACCGGGGCGGATTGGCAGATCTAGTTTTTACGCCGGCACGGCCATCCATGGCCCGTGCCGGCTTGGCCCGGCGATGGTGAAGCCAGAGGTTCACCATGCCGGGCGGCTCGCCGTCGTGGCTCGCACGATCGCCAGCGTGGCATCCATGGCCCGTGCCGGCTTGGCCCGGCGATGGTGAAGCCAGAGGTTCACCATGCCGGGCGGCTCGCCGTCGTGGCTCGCACGATCGCCA
>JAFMIU010000125.1 GCA_017853835.1 Pirellulales bacterium
GTGTCCGTCCAAGCCCAACGGCGTAAGCCGTGGGACCGGCGTCGCGGTGCCGCGAAGGTCTTTGGGCTCACGGGTGCAAAGTCGTGGGTGGCCACAGCCGTCGCGGGCTACACTCGTGGCATGAACCTGTCGCCGGAAGCGCAGTCGCTCGCCGCCATCGTCGTGATGGTCGTCGTGCTCTGGATCACCGAGGCGCTGCCGCTGGCCGTCACCGCCCTGCTCGGGGCCGTGGCCTGCGTGCTCGCCGGTGTGGCGCCGGCCAAGGAGGTGTTTCGGCCGTTCGCCGACCCGCTCATCTTTCTTTTCATCGGCTCCTTTCTGCTGGCCGAGGCGATTCGCATCCATCGGCTCGATCGCCGCCTGGCCTTCGGGGTGCTGTCGCTCTCCTGGGTCGGTGAACGGCCCGGTCGCATCCTCGCGGCCGTGGCCATCATCTCGGCGGCCATCAGCGGCTTCATCTCCAACACCTGCACCGCCGCCATGATGCTCGCGATCGTGTCGGGCATCCTGGTGGCCGTCGAGGAGTCGGCGAGGATCACGGGGCGTCCCACGAGCCAGCGGTTCGCCACGGGGCTCTACCTGTGCATCGCCTTTGCCGCGTCGATCGGCGGCCTCGCCACGCCGATCGGCACCGCACCCAACCTGATCGGGCTCGGGTTCATCCGCAATCAGCTCGGCGTGCACATTTCATTTCTCGAGTGGTGCGGGATCGGCCTTCCCGTGGTCGTCATCCTCACGACATTCACCGTGATGCTGCTCAACCGCATGTTTCCAGCCGGCGTGGATCGGCTCGAAGGAGTGTCGCGCTACGTGGCCGAGGAGCGGACGCGTCTTGGGCCATGGACCGTGGGACAGAAGTCGGTGCTGGTGGCCTTCGTGGTCACCGTGGCCCTCTGGGTGCTTCCGGGCATCGCCCTGGCGGCCCTGGGGCCGTCGTCGTCGATCTCGGTGTGGCTCAAGGACCGTGTGCCTGAAGGCGTGGCGGCGCTCGTGGGCGGCATCCTGCTCTTCGTGCTGCCTGGCGACCGCCGGCAGGGCCGCTGGTCACCGGCGCTCATCTGGTCGGAGGCACGGATCGACTGGGGCATCATCCTGCTCTACGGCGGAGGCATGGCCCTGGGCGAGCTCTGCTTCTCCACCGGCCTGGCTCGGGCGTTCGGCGATGGCATGGCCGGCTGGATTCCCGACGGACCCTGGGGCGGGCCTGTGCTCGTGGCCATCGCCACACTGGTGGCGGTCACCACCAGCGAGTTCACGAGCAATACCGCCTCGGCCAACATGGTCGTACCGGTCGTCATCGCCCTCGGCCAGCACACTGGCTGCGACAACATGATCGCGGCGCTGGCGGCAACCTTTGCCTCGAGCCTGGGCTTCATGATGCCGGTGAGCACGCCCTGCAACGCCATCGTCTATGGCACGGGGCAGATCCCGCTGCGGGCGATGATGCGAAGCGGGATCGTGCTCGACCTGGTCGGAGCGGTCGTGATCGCGCTGACAACGCTCACGGTCGTTCGGATCGCCACCTGTGGGGGCTGAAAACGACGCCGCGATCTGGCCGGGGTCGTCCAGCCAGATCGCGTCAAAGGGTGTCGTCGTCCGTATCGGTCAGGGGCGCGTCGAGGGGGGCCGAGCTCAGAAGCCTCCCTCGATCACCGCGCCGCACTGATGGCAACGGGGCAGGGCCAGGGGCGGAGGCGTGGGCATGTAGCCCTCCGCACACAACGTGTGAAGCCGCGGAAAGATCGGCGGCAGCGTGACGCAGCCATGACGGCGGATGTCATGCTTCGCATGGAGCTGGCCGCGGGGATCCGCGTGAAACACGCCGCAATGGTGGCACGCCGGGGCACAAACGGTTCCATTCACGCTTCCATGCCAGGGAGGCTGCTGACTGCTTCGGCAACCGCACGCCGATCCGCTCCCGTCCATCATCACGCTGGAGTCCATGTCCATCGGTCCTTGGGCGTTCGCCCGGGCCATGGCGACGAGCGCCGGCAGGGCGGTGACGATGAGCATGGTGGCGATGCGGCTGGTGGATCGCACGATCAGGTCTCCCGGAAACAGGGTGCAGGCCGTCCTGGCCGAAGCATCTGATCGTCACAGGGATCGTGCCGGGATAACTGGTCGCGCCGCGAGGACGGGTCGTGCTGGTCAGGCAGACTGTGACGTCAGTCGAGGGCCACATCGGTGAGCCGGTAGGCCTCGAGGGCATCGGCCGTGGCGATCACGATGTGGCGATCGTCCCCCGCCGCAAACCCGCCCACGGCGACGATCGGCCTTCCGTGGCGGTAGCGATCCACGATCCGGCCATCGGCCCATGCCAGCGTCACCGACCCATCCGGACCAGCCACGAGCCACTGGCGGCGTGACGGGCCGAGCAGGTCGGCCCAGGCCGGCGGCGGCAGGTCGTCGCGAAGGGAGCCGGCGCCGAGTGGCAGGCTCCATGTTGCCGCGAGCGTGTCGAGGGCAACGCCCTTCGCTGAAAGATGTCCCTGCTCGGCCACCAGCGCCAGCGCCGCCCACGTCCCGCCGGCGCCGACCGGCCCGGTCACGACGGTCATCACGCCGGTGGCACGACCGTCAGCCGGGGTCGGTGCCGACGGGCCACGCGACGCCCGTGCGAGGCTGCCAGCGGCGGTGGCCACGATCACGTCGCGCCGGCCGTCGGTGCCGGGCGGACCCACCGCGCACTCGGTCACGCTCCCCACCGAGTCGTCATGCCAGATCGGCTCGCCGGTCAGGCGCATCACCTCGATGCCGGCGTCGGTGCCGAGAACCACGTCGAGCCCACCGTCTCCATCCAGATCGGCGAGGTCTCCCGTCGTGATGCGTCGGCCCTTCGTCGGGGCAAGCGTGCCGGGATGCCGTTGCCACGCATCGTCGAAGAGAAACGCGGCGCCGGCCGCACGATCGACGCCGAGCCAGAAGCGATGTCCCGTGGCGTCGGTGCCGGTGCGAAGCAGTGTGATCCCGCCATCGGTCGGAACGTCGAGTTCGTGCCGTGCGATCGACACACCGCGGCCATCGAGCTCCACGATCGTCTGCCAGCCGTCGATCGCGACCAGTCGGGGTGCGGGCAAACCGCAGGCCTGATCGAGGCAGACCAACGGTCCGGGCATCGCCACGCCAGGTGCCCGCCACGCTCGTTCGAGCTTGAATCGATCGGCCTGCCGTCGGTCGGCGATCGGCGTTTGGGCCGCCGGTGTGGCCGCACCCGAAGCCTGTTCGAGGCTGCGGCGATACTCCCGCACGCGTTGCTCGTGTCGCGGCCGCACCAGATCGGCCGTCGACCGGCCCGCCATCACGGCGGCGAGATCCTCCCCCACGTCGCTCGCGATGCGATCGTGAAAGCCGATGATCACGTCGGCCACGGTGCCGTCGGGTGCAAGGATCACGGTGGCGGGAAACGCCTCGAGCGAGAGGGCCTGAACCGTCGCGCCGTCGGTGTCGCGCACGAGCGTTCCCACCCCACCAAACTCGGCCAGCGTCTTGCGAACGTCGTCGGTGGCCACGGTCGCGTCGTCGAGGCTCACCGCCAGATGCACGATGGCCGGGCGTTCGCCCTCGTGGGCACGGGCATGGGCCGAGCGAACGTCTGACAGGCTCCGAGCCACCTGCGGCATCACCGTCGCCGAAGGGCCGCAGTCGGCGAAGAAGTATTCGAGCACCACCGTGGTGCCGGCGAGCAACTCCGCCGCCACGGTCGTGCCGTCGGCGGCGGTGAGTGTCGGGAGCGTCACCTTCTTGCCGAGCAGCGGATGAGGAGGATGAGGTGGCTCGAGCGGCACCAGCCGCGAGACGGCGGTGGCGGTCGCAGGCACTTCGAAGGCGAAGGCGTCGTCGGGCACCGCGTCATCGATCGAGGCTGCGGTGAAATCAACCTCCACCACGAGGCCGACCGGGCTGCCAGCCTCCTGGGAGAGCCCGTCGGCGTAGGCGGCGGTGGGAACCCGCATGCGACGAAGCAGATGGGTTTCGCGATCGACCCAGAGTTCGAGCGTTCCGTCCTGCTTGGCGATCGCAAGCCGGGTGCACGGATGGTCGTCGACGGTCTCGCGACCGATGATCCGTGGTGCCTCGGCGTCGGCCAGGATGAGATCGAGCGTGTCGTCGGCGAGCAGGAGCGGCAACTGGGCGGGGCATCCGGCCTCGCCTTCGGTGAGCGTGACGCGAAGCGCGTCGTCATCGAAAAGCTGGTCGAGCGTCAGCGGGCTCTCGATCGGCTCTTCGAGCACCTGACCGGGCACGCCACCCACCGCCGCCCGCAGCGTCTCGCCGTCGGCGACGACGCGGGCGTCGTAAGCCTCGACGCGCAGCCGGTCGGGCCGCACGAATGCCACGCGGTAGGGATAGGCCCGCTCGATCTGTTCGGCACCCTGGGTCTGTCGAATCGTCACTCGGGCGTCGTCGGCATAGCGTTCGGCCGAGCGGTATCGCTGCGCCATCGTTTCAAGAATGGTGCGGGGATCGTCGCCGCAGCCGGCGAGCAAAATCGCAGCCGACGCCAGGCAGCCGCGAAGCATGGAATGAGATGGTTTCATGGTCGAATCTTGCGCCAAACCCCCCGTCTGCGGCCAGCCCATTCCGCCCGCTTCTCCGGCGTGCACGCATCGCCATGGAAGCAGGCAATCCTCGAACGGTAAGATGCGTCATCTCGCCGTGACGTTCCCTTCACCCTCGCCCCTCATCGCATTCCGTGCACACTGCCCTTGAATGGGGCGGCCCCGAGCCGCTCGTGATCGAAGACGCCTCCGGTCATGCCGCTGAGACGTTTCTGCCGCCGCCGGGCTCCGAGGGAGGCGCGGCGGAGCGACTCGTGGCGCAGGCGTTGGCGGCACCCGATCACGGCCCGCCGCTTGCCGCACATGTCGTGCCGGGCGACCGGGTGGCGATCGCCGTCGCGGGCGACATTCCCCAGGCCAATATCGTCGTCGCGGCGGTGGCCGAGTGCCTCGTCGCTGCGGGGGTGGATCGCGAGGGTGTGTCGGTGATCCAGTCGGCCGCGCTGGGTGTGGATGCCGGCAGCCCGACGGCGGCCGGGGTTCGCATCGCCGGCGCCGAGATGTTCGACCCGACGGTCGATGGCAGCACGTCCTACCTGGCCGCCGACGACTCAGGCCGTCCGCTCTACCTTGCCCGCGCCCTCGTCGATGCCGATGTCGTCGTGGCGGTGGGCGAGTGGGGCTGGAATCCCTCGCTCGGCGGCCGTTCGATCGAGGGCGAACTCTGGCCCACTTTTGCGCGGGCGGCGTGCCGTCAGGATCTGCTCGTGGCCCTCGCCCGGCGTGGCCGCGGCGCGCTCTCGGAGTGGAAGGGGGGCATGCAGGAGATCGCCTGGCAACTCGGCGTGTGCGCGAGCCTCAGGCTCGTGCGCGGCCGTGGGGGATCGTTGGCCACGGCGATCTTCGGACTCCCCGACGAGGCTTCGCGCCAGGCTCGGCTCGCTGCCGCAGGCTGGTGCCCAAGCGTCGATGCCATGGCCGACGTGACGGTGGCGTCCCTTGCCGACCCGCACGGTGGCTTCGGCTCGATCACCGCCGCCGTAGCTGCCGCGTGTCGCATCACGAGGCCCGGTGGCACGATCTGCGTGGCAAGCCGCGTGGCGGAGCCCCCCGGCATCATCTTTTCGCGATGGAGGCAGGGGGCGCCGCTCGAAGGGCTCGTGCACGAGGCTGTTGCCAGCGGCGACCACGAACTGATCGCCGATGCGCTCCAGACGAGACTGTTTGCACGGGCGATCGATGATCACCGACTCGTGCTGCTCTCGGATCTCGACGAAGACACCGTCGAGGAACTCGAGTTTGGGTATGCGGCCAGCGCTACCGAGGTTGAGCGATTGGCGCACCGTGCCGAGTCGGTCGTGGTGCTCGCCGAGGCAGACAGGCTGTTTCCGTCGATCGCCGACTGACACAAGCCCCCGTGTGAGTCACCGCGTGCATTCAGCGGGCGAGCGCATGCCACAGCGACGAGCGTGGCCGTGGTCCCCATTCGCGGGAATCGTGGCTGGCTGTCGGAAAGTCGCCGAGCAGGAAGTAGGCATCGGCGGCAAGGGTCCAGGTGGTGGCCGTCTCGCGTGATGGCCCCACGAGCACATCCCGCCATCGCCAGGCCCTCTCGATCGCCGCAGTCTCGATGACGTGGATCGCCACTGCGGGAGCCAACGTGTCGGGACCCGAGTCGCCGGTCCATGTGGCGGCATCGCCCCATTCGACCGGGGCTCCGGCGGGCAGGCGATCGTCGATGAGACGGGTGTCGTGAGGCAGCCGCCAGGCCACCGCCACGCGATGCCCATCCAGCCGACCGGCGACCAGGCAGACGCGGTGGCCTGGCCCGAGTCGCCAGACGATTCGTTCGCGATCGACGTCGAGGCCGACCCGTCCTCCCACCGCCCCGGTGGTCACCACGGCGGCGATCCCCGCATCGTGCACCGGCAGGAGCGGACGGTTCACCTCGACCGCAAACGGCACGTCATCGAGCACCTCGCCGCGATCGAGGCGAATCTGACGATCATCGACGATCGACAGGATCGGCGACACGACCGCCACCTCGGCGAGCAGCGCCGGGCTTTTGAGCACGGTGCGGCCGTTCACGACGAGGTCGCCGTCCGTGAGCGCCACCGTTTCACCGGGCAGGCCGACGACCCGCTTCACCGCCGGTCCGTCGGCAGGCGACTCGACGATCCATCGGGAAAAGCGAACGGGTCGCCGCCACCGATCGAACCATGGCCATGCCCGCGTGGTGATCACGTCGTCGGGCCGGAGCGAAGGGGCCATCGAAAGGCCCTCCACCCGATATCGTCGTGGCATCGCCATCCAGCCGGCGGTGATGCCCGACATCACGGCCGCCACGACGACCGCCCACCGCCAGCCCGCCCTCAGGAGACCGCGACCCACTGGTGGCTCTTGGCACTCGAGAGCACGGCATCGCATACCTTCTGCGTTTCGAGGGCATCCCGGAAGGTGGGGTGACACGGCTGCTTCTTGGCATAGGCCTCGAGGAAGTCGGCCACCTGGTGCACGAAGGAGTGCTCGTAGCCGATTGCGAGGCCGGGCACCCACCACTTGTCCATGTAGGGGTGGTCGCCGTCGGTCACGTGCACGCTCT
>JAFMIU010000046.1 GCA_017853835.1 Pirellulales bacterium
CCCACGACAACCACGTTGGCAACGTGGTGCTCTACCAACTGAGCTACACCCGCACGCAGGCGAAGGGGCGGCTGGCAGGCACGGGGCCCGCCGACAGCCGCTCCATCGAAAGCGGCGCGATTATAGGTGCGGGGATGCCAGCCGCAAGGTCTCCGGGCGGCTCCACGGCGATTTCAGGGGGGGCGGTGGGGCCGATTGGAGCAGCCGAAGGGGGCGGTACACTCGTTTGCGAGTCGGCGGCCGCCGCTCGGCGACAGTCCCCGAGCACCGGCCGACACCTGGGTGGCATGCCCGTGGACGTGCGCATCGTGATTCTCACGCCTTCCGGGAAGCACCGGACGATCACCAGGGGCCTTCCCGTGTTGGTCGGTCGAGGCGATGAGGCCGCCCTCCGAGTTCCCCAAGACTGCGTCAGCCGGCGTCATTGCGAGCTGCGTGAAAAAGGGGGCGCGGTGGTCGTTCACGATCTGGCGAGCACCAACGGCACCCTGCTCGACGGCGTCGAGATTCCCCAGGGCGTCGATGTGACGGTGCCGTGCGGCGCCACCCTTCGGGTCGGCGGAGCGACGTTTCGGATCGAGTTCGGCACGCCACAGAGCACGATTGCCGAGTCGAGGCCACGCGACGATGATCCTGGTGTTTTCTTCAAGGGGCTTTCATGACGCCGTCTCCCAGCACCCCGCGTCGGGTGACCGTGCTCGATCTTGCCTCGGCCCGGGCCGTGCGTCGTCCGCTGAGCATGGTCACGGCCTACGACTGGCCCACCGGACGGCTCGCCGACGAGGCGGGTGTTGATTGCGTCCTTGTCGGCGACAGCGTGGCGATGGTGGTGGCGGGCCGATCATCGACCATTCCGGCGACGCTCGACCAGATGATCTATCACGGCGAGATCGTTTCGCGAGCGGTGTCTCGCGCCATGGTCGTGGTCGATCTGCCGTTCCCGCTCCAGCACCTCGGCGTGCGCACGGCCGTGAAGGCCGCGGCACGTGTCTTGAAGGAAACCGGCTGCCAGGCGGTGAAACTCGAAGGCACGGCGGGGCAGGCCGATGTGATTGCCGGCATTGTCGGCGCCGGGATACCCGTGATGGGCCACGTGGGCCTCCGTCCGCAAGCCGTGCATCAACTCGGCGGCTATCGCATGCAGCGCGACGAAGAGCGACTCCTCGCCGACGCCCGAGCCGCCGCGGACGCGGGCGCCTTTGCCGTGGTGCTTGAATGCATCCCGCGAACGGTCGCCGCGGCGATCACGGCCGACCTTCCGGTTCCCACGATCGGCATCGGCGCCGGGCCCGAGTGCGACGGCCAGGTGCTCGTGATGCACGATCTCGTCGGTCTTTCTCCCGACCGTGTGCCGAAGTTTGTCCGAGGCTATGCCGACGCCAAGGCCACCATTGCCGACGCGCTGGCCCGCTGGCGGAAGGATGTCGAGCAGCGGGCATTTCCCGGCCCCGGCGAGACGCTCGGGTAGGTGGCCGAGCCGTGGAAGGGATGCCGGGCTGATCCATGAACAAACTCGCCAGCGCGACGAGCCCGTATCTCCTCCAGCACGTGGACAACCCCGTTGCATGGGAGCCGTGGGGTGAGGAAGCGATCGATCGTGCGGCCCGGGAAGGAAAGCCGATTTTTCTTTCGGTGGGGTATTCCGCCTGCCACTGGTGCCATGTCATGGCGCACGAAAGCTTCGAGAATCCGGCGATCGCCGCGATCCTCAACCGCTCGTTCGTGTGCATCAAGGTCGATCGCGAAGAGCGTCCCGACATCGACAGCGTCTACATGGCCGCCGTGCAGCTGCTGACCGGCCGCGGGGGCTGGCCGATGAGCGTTTTCCTCACGCCCGATCTCGAGCCGTTCTTCGCCGGCACCTACTGGCCGCCGGAGCCACGGCATGGGATGCCGTCGTTCCCTCAAGTGGCCACGGCCGTGGCCACGGCGTGGGCGGAACGGCGCGAGTCGGTGGTGAAGCAGGCGGGCGAGATCACCGCGGCACTCGTGCGGCCGGAGGCAGCTGCCCAGGCGACGCCCGTTGACGCTGCGCTCCTCGATGCCGCGGCGATGGCGCTCACGCGCGCCTACGATCCCACCTTCGGCGGCTTCGGCACGGCGCCGAAGTTTCCGCATGCGATGGACTTGCGGCTGCTGCTGAGGACGTTTGCCCGCAGTGGACGTGTGCACGACCTGGAGATGGTGTGTCACTCACTCGGCGGCATGGCCGCCGGTGGCATCCGAGATCACCTCGGAGGAGGGTTTGCAAGGTATTCGGTGGACGACCGATGGCTCGTGCCGCATTTCGAAAAAATGCTCTACGACAACGCCCTGCTCGGCATGGCGTTTCTCGAAGCGCACCTCGTCACCGGGCGCGCCGACTTTGCCGAGGTGGTGTCCAGCACGCTCGACTATGTGCTCCGCGACATGACCGATCCGGAAGGAGGCTTCTGGAGCGCGGAAGATGCCGACAGCGAGGGGGAGGAGGGAAGGTTTTACGTGTGGACGCCGGACGAGGTCGCCGAGGTGCTCGGCGGTTCCGATGCCGACCTGTTCTGCGAGGCGTACGACATCACGATCACCGGCAACTTCGAGGGACGTTCGATCCCCAACCTGCCAGTGCCGGTGGCGACGGTGGCCCATCGTCGCGGCCTCGATCCCGCTGAACTCTCGACGAGGCTGGCCGATGCGCGTCGTCGATTGCTCGAGGCGCGGAGCCGACGGGTGAAGCCGGGAGTCGACGACAAGGTTCTCGTGGCCTGGAATGGCCTGATGATCGACACCCTCGCCCAGGCCGGCTCGGTGCTCGGCGAGCCACGGTATGTCACCGCGGCGGTTCGGGCGGCGGCGTTCCTGCTCGCGCGATGCCACGACGACCGCGGTCGTCTCGTGCATCAGTGGCGGCGTGGGCGGGCGGGTGGCCTTGCCTTCGCCGACGATCTGGCATGCCTTGCGTCGGGACTCGTGAGCCTGACGGAGGCGACGGGTGATCCTGCCTGGATCTCCTCGGCCTGCACTCTGGCCGACACCCTCATCGACGGAGGATTCATCGACGAGGCGACCGGCGGAGTGTTTCAGACGTCACCGGCCCATGAGCGGCTGCTTCTTCGGCAGGCGGAGCTGCTCGACAACGCCACCCCTGGGGCGACGGGCATGACGGCGACGGTGCTGGCGCGCCTGGCGGCCCTCACGGGCCGAGAGCGGTATCGGAGGGCGGCCGAGCGGGCAGCCGAAGCCGCCGCGGCCATCGCTGCCCGTGCCCCGGGCGCCGTTCCTCAGACGCTTCTCGCGATCGATTTCCTCCTCGGACCGACCGAGGAACTGGTGGTGGTTGGTTCCCGGTCGTTGCCGGACACCACAAGGCTGCTGGCCGCGGCATGGAAGCGGTTCCGGCCTCGTGGCATCCTGGCCGTGCGCGACCCAGCCGACGGCCCCACCGAGGCAGATCCCCGGGCCGGCCTGTTCGAGGGGCGGCCGGGGCACGACGGCGACGTCACGCTCTACCGTTGCGCGAACCACACCTGCGAACCGCCCCTTCGGGGTGGCGCTGCGGTGGCGCGGGCAGGCGAGACGGCATCCGCAGAGGCCGTGCATCCGCGCGGCGCGGAAAACCAGACCGCTACGGGATGACGACCTCGTCCGAGATGATGACGGGCTTTCCGGCAGTGATGCCGGCAGGCGTCGGAACGCCCGCTCCCATGGCTGGGCCGGGCGAACCACCTGGGCCCGCGGGGATCGAGGCGCCGGCTGGGATGCCGCCTTCCACGATCGTGCCACCCTCGCAGCCGCTACAGCCGCTGGTGACGGGAGCCGAGTTGCAGCAGGGCTGTTGCTGACCGCAGGTTCGAGGAGGGGCCACGGGCGCGGCGACGGCCCCCGGGGGCGTGAAGCCGGGGGGGAGATGGCCGAAGCACTTCTCGTACTTCCAGACCTCCATGGCGATGTATTTCTCGTTCAGCGTCTTGCAGCCTGTCACCGAGGCCACGGCCACGACCGCCGACACCGTGATCACCCGTCGGCACCATTCCTGGGTACGCATCGCTCCATACTCCTGCTGGGGCGGCTTCCCGGCGTCGGCCACTGGGGCGCGAACGGCCTCTCGATGGGCCGGAGCCGGTGAAAGCCACGCAACACTACCCCATGCCTGTGGCGCGGCAACTGCGATCCGGGCGCAGCAGTGGCCCGATCGACGTCCGTGTGGAAACCTGTGCCGGTCGTATGGGCCGATCCGGAGGAACTCCGAATGCCACGAGACGAGGCCCCGCTTGCCCAGACCCGTCCGTGCGGAGGGTTCAGGTCACAGGAAAGGCGGATCAGCCCTTGCGGTGGCGGATCCGGGCCCGCATGCGGCGCTTCTTCTGTCCAAGCTTGCGCCGACCCTTGCCCGATTTCTTGACGCCCATTCCTGATCTCCAGCCTGGTCGGACGGCTTCCAAAACGCCGTCACCGACGCGAAAGGTTGTAAGATGGCGACCGTTCAGTTGCAAGCATCCCCGCCGGTCTCACGCGGCATGATCGTGTTCTTCCCCACCTACGCCCGCCGCACCCCGACCGGATGGTCGGCCGATGTGGCCGGCATGGTTGCCAGGCCCCTGCCCGAGCACAGCCGGCGACGGACGCTGGCGATGGCGGTGATGAAGCGGCTGCTCGACCTCGATGACACCCAGTCGGCATCGGACATTTTTCGTGCCCGCGCGGAGCTCTTCCTGTTCCAGCGAGTGGCCGGCCATCCGGTTCGCGTCGTCTTCGGCGATCGCGAGATCGACGTGGGGCTGTCGGACAAGGCCGGTCACTTTTCAGTGAGCATCGAGTTCGACCATGCCTCGGTCGAACGATTCGCACGGAACTCGGTTCGCGGTGGGCGATGGCTTGAGTACGAGGGCATGCCCGTCGCTGGCGCGGATGCCGATGACGCCCGCGCCACTGCCACCGGCGTCATTCACCTGGTCGACGACGTGGGCACGTCGGTGATTTCCGACATCGACGACACCGTGAAGTTCTCGAATGTGGCCGACCGTCGGGAGCTCCTCAGGAACACGCTCGTGCGCGACTTCGTGCCGGTGGTCGGCATGCCCGAAGCGTATCAACGCTGGCAGGACACGGGGGTGGCGTTTCACTACGTGTCGAGCAGCCCCTGGCAGATGTCGGACTGCCTCAGCCATTTTCTCGGCGACGTAGGGCTGCCCGCCGGCTCGATGCACCTCAAGCTCTTCCGCCTGAAAGACTCGACGCCGCTCCGACGCATACCCACTCGCACGCGAGGGAAAAAGCGGGTGATCGACCGCATCATGGCCGATTTTCCAGCGCGGCGATTCTGGCTCGTGGGCGACTCCGGAGAACGAGATCCCGAGATCTATGCGACGATCGCCCGCCGACGTCCGGAGCAGGTCGCCGGCGTTTTGATTCGCGAAGTGCCTGCGAAGGCGTCGCGGGCCAAGGTTCGGGAGCGACTCGCCAAGCTCGCCAGCCGGCTGCCCCAGGGCGGCCTCACGGTCTTTCAGACGCCCGAGGAACTGGCCGAGGCGGTTGGCGTCGGGTGAGCCGCGTCACCACGGGCTGTCAAAGGCGTTTTGGTAGTGGTCGACGATCGCCGTGCCGCAAGCATCGAAGGTGACGGCGACCACATCGAGCCGTACGCTCGCGTCTTCGAGTTGATGACGACGGATATAGGCGTTGGCCAGTTCGGCCATCCGGCGTCGCTTCGTGAAGCCCACTGTTTCGGCCGGGTGACCGTGGCTCGTGTCGGAGCGGGTGCGCACCTCCACGAACACCACCGTCCGCCCGTCGAGCGCCACGATGTCGATGTCGCCGCGCAGGATACGTTCCCGGCGACCGACGATGCGGTATCCAAGACCGCGCAGGTAGCGGGCCGCCTCGTCTTCTCCCCGTCGGCCAAGCTCGTCGCGGGAGGGACGCACAGGCCACCTCCAGCCTCAGGTGGCGGCTGCCGCCTTCTTGCCCTTGGCCGCCGGCTTCGAAGCCGCCACGTCGTCGCGCTTCTCGCGAAGCCGAGTCGACTTGCCGGAACGATCGCGGAGGTAGTAGAGCTTTGCCCGACGGGCCACACCCGACCGCTTCACCTCGATCTTGCCGATCTTCGGTGAGTGGATCGGAAACTTCCGCTCCACGCCCTCGCCGGCAACGATGCGGCGCACGGTGAAGGTTTCGCGACTGCCGGAGCCGCTCTTGGCGATGACGACGCCGTTGAAAATCTGCACCCGCTCCTTCTCGCCTTCGAGAATGCGGGTGTGGACATCGACGGTATCACCGATCTCGAAGCTCGGAACTTCCGACTTCAGGCTCGAGGCCTCGACGGCGGCAAGCAGTTTACGATTCACGATGCGCTCCTTTGGGGGTGGCTCGACGAATGAACGGGGCTGGATGCCGACCGTCGCTCGGTGGCGACGACGGCCTGCTCCTGCCGCCAGGCAGCGATACGGCCATGATCGCCTGACAGCAGGATGTCCGGCACGCACTGGCCGCGAAACTCGCGGGGCCGGGTGTATTGAGGGCCTTCGACCAATCGGTCGCTGCCGGAGAAGGAGTCGCACGCAGCGCTCTCCTCATGGCCGAGCACCCCGGGCAGGAGGCGGGTGACGGCTTCAACGACGACCATGGCAGCCACCTCGCCGCCGGAGAGAACATAGTCGCCGATCGAAATCTCATGGGCCTCGAGCGACGTTGCGATTCTCGCGTCGAAACCCTCGTAGCGGCCGCACACGAGGATGATGCGATCCATGCCCGCAAGCCGCTCGACCATCGGCTGGTCGAGCCGCGGGCCACCGGGCGTGAGCAGGAATGTCGCGCCGGGGGCATCAGCGAGTGACCGAACCGACTCCACGCACGTCACCACGGGGCCGGGCATCAGCAGCATGCCGGGACCGCCGCCAAACGGGCGGTCGTCAACCTGGCGATGCACACCCTCGGCAAAGTCGCGGATGTCGGTCAGGTGGATGTCCACCAGGCCGGCGCGGCGCGCGGCCCCGAGCAGGCTTCCTTCCAGGAAGCTTGTGAACATTTCGGGGAAGAGCGTGACGATGTCGATGCGCATGGCGGGAACGCGGTGCCAGCCGACGAGCGACCGCGGCATGCGGTCGTCGGAAGTGGATCGCGACAGGAACTCACTCGGCCTTCGGCTCGTCCGAAGGTGCTTCGGCAACGGTCGTGGCGGTTTCAGCCGAAGACTCGGCCGCTGGTTCGGCGGAAGCCTCGGCCTCGACGGCCACAGGTTCGGCGGTCGGCTCAGCCTTCGGCGTCGGGACGAATGCCGGCTCACCGGCATCCGGCACGATCCGCGGCATCGACAGCCGGGCGCGGGCCTCTTCCATCTGCTTGAGGTGCGTTCCGTTGCTGCCGTACTTCTTGATCAGGATCCGCACCGCGTCGCTCGGCTGAGCGCCGACGGAGATCCAGTAGTCGACGCGGGCACCGTTGAGGGTGCATCGGGCGTCGGTTTCGGGCACATGCGGATCGTAGGTGCCGAGTTCTTCGATGACGCGGCCGTCACGAGGGCTGCGGCGATCGGTCGCGCAAATGCGGTAATACTCGCGGTGTTTCCGACCCATCCGCTTCATTCGAATTGCCACTGCCACGGTCAAAAATCTCCAAGAACGTCCGGGAATCGACTGATCTGTCAGGCGAGCCCCTTATGGTACCTGCAGACCGCAGGAACCCAAGGGCCAGCCCCCAAGGGGCTAATTTCGGCACAATCCGCCGGAAAAACCATCGGGCGTCGGCCCGGCTCCGGCTGGAGGGGGGCTCACTCGCGTCCGTCGCGCTTCCGACGCCGGGCATCCTTCTCCCGCTGCTTTTTCTGCCGGCGCCGTTCGTCGGCGGTGAGTCGGCGGCCGGTGTCTCCCTTCGGCTTGGCGAGCCGGGCGGCGGGATTCTGCATCTGCGCCTGGAGTCGCTGCACCTGCTGCATTCGCTCCCGCATGCCCAGGCCCGCCATCCCCTTCATCATCGAGGCCATGCCGTCGAACTGTTTCACGAGGTCGCCGACCTCGTTGGGCTCCACGCCCGCTCCCTTCGCGATCCGGCGACGGCGCGACTGATCGATGAAACGAGAGGGGTTCCGCCGCTCATCGGGCGTCATGGCGTCGATGATCCCGAACAGCCGGTTCATGTCTTTTTCGAGGTCGGAGCCGCCGAGCATCTCCTGCATGCCCCCCATGCCGGGAATCATGCCGAGCACCTTGCCCAAGGGGCCGAGGCGTCGTGTCTGAAGCAGCATTTTCTTGAAATCGTCGAGCGTGAACTCGCCGGCTTTCAGACGCTCCTCCTGCCGCTTCATCTCGTCCTGGTCGAACTTGCGCTGTGCCTCCTCGACGAGCGACACGACGTCGCCCATGCCGAGAATGCGGCCGGCCATTCGCTCGGGATGAAACTCTTCGAGGGCGTCGATCTGCTCGCCCGTGCCGATAAACTTGATCGGAACGCCCGTCACGCTCTTCACCGACAACGCGGCGCCGCCACGGGCGTCGCCATCGAGCTTCGTCATGATCACGCCGTCGAGTTCGAGCGCGTCGTGAAACGCCTTCGCGCTTTTCACGGCGTCCTGGCCGGTCATGGCGTCGACCACGAGATACACCTGATCCGGGCCGACGGTGCGGTCGATCCTGGCCAGTTCCTGCATCAGCTCCTCGTCGATCGCCAGGCGTCCGGCGGTGTCGAGAATGACGACCGATACGTTCTCCTTCTTCGCCCGGGCGACGCCCGCATTGCAGACGGCAACCGGATCGGTGCTTCCGCCGGGCATGTCGGCGGGCGTGTGGACGGGAATCCCGAGCTGCCGACCGAGCACCGAGAGTTGTTCGATGGCCGCCGGTCGCTGGAGGTCGGCGGCCACCAGCATCACCCCCCTCCCCTGCTCCTTGATCTTCCGGGCGAGCTTGGCGCACGAGGTCGTCTTGCCCGACCCCTGCAACCCACAGAGCATGAGGACGGTGGTCGTGCCCGACTGGAGATGGAGCGAATGGTCGACCGGGCCCATCAGCCCGACGAGTTCATGGTGGACGATGCCCACCAGCTGCTGGGCCGGATCGAGTGATTCGAGAACCCTCGCTCCGACGGCACCGTCGGCCACCCGCGTCAGAAACCCATCAGCCACGTCATAGGCGACGTCGGCCTCGAGCAAGGCGGTGCGGACGGCATCGAGGCCTTCCCGCATGTTGGCGTCGGTGAGTTTGCCACGTCCGCGAAGCGAGTTGATGGCGGACGAGAGCGACGCGGTCAGCGACTCGAACATGATGGCTCCGGTTTGGCGGGGGGGGCGAGTATAGCACCGCCCCACCTGGAGCCTGGCGGCGATCTCCGCCCGGTGACGAGCCGCTCGAATCGGGAGCAAGCACACAGCGTGCCGCTTGCCCGACGCGTGGCCGGCGTGAACGGCGCGTCACCGGAAGGAGAGCCACCTGGACCAGAGCGGCCGTCTTCCGGCCGCCCGTGTCGTTTCGAACCTCAGCTGAACGTGCCAGGCTGGCCCATCATCGGGCCGGACGGCATCGACATGCCGCCCCCCTCGCAGCAGGGCGCCGCCTGCTCGCACGCAGGCTCGCAGGAGGGTGCACACGCCGGGGCACAGGCCGGGGCGGCACACGGAGCTGGAGCTGGTGGCGGGGATCCGCACGACCGAAACTCCATGAACGACGGACGACGGCAGCTGTTGAAGCTGCCCATGCAACTGCTGCAGCCTGGGGCCGCCGCGAGGCTCAGCAGCGCGATCGACAGGCACAACGCACGGGCCATCGGAAGTTCTCCAGAACGAGTGGCGGACGGGAAAGGCGGGCGATTCCTCGCCTCTGGCGTCGTCGCCGCCGACGCCACCAAAACCCTAGCCCACGAATCCAGTGCGCGGGGTGGCGACGTCGGTTTTTTTCCCGCCAGGTCCTTGGTGGTGGTGCGGTCGTAGCGATGCCTCCTGCGCCGCCGGTCGTAGGGGGCGACCAGCGAAAACCACCCTGAAAAGGCATGGTCTTCGGGGGGTGCTAGAGTTGCATCACGGGACGGGGCGGCAACCAACCGTTCATCACGTGATTTGCTCCATCGACATCGAGAAGGTGTGAAGGCCGATGCCCATCCTTGCCGCGACCATCCGTTCGACCCGCTGGGCTCTTCTGGGGATGGTCATGCTCGTGGTCGGTTCGGAGGCCTTGGCCGAGAGCCTCGGGTGCCGTACGGGCGAGGTCGCCTGCGCGTGCCCCGACGTGGATGTCTGGTCGGTCAATACCAGGTGCCTGCCGTGCATCGACCACATGCCAGATCATGCTGATCCCGAAATCGAGCAGCGGGTGAACGGCTGCTGGGAGCCGTCGAACCTCGAGGCTCTGCTCGACGATCCATCGCGACCACTCGTGATCTTCATTCACGGCAATCGCTACAAGGATTCCGAGGCCAAGGCCCACGGCGTCACGCTGGCACGGAGGCTCGAGCCATGTGGCGGGCGTTCGGCACGCATGGTGGTCCTGTCGTGGCCGAGCGATCAGCAGGGGCGGCTGATTCCATCGAGCCGCAGTTCCTACCGGCGCGCCTCCACCGACGGTCATTACCTCGCCTGGCTGTTGAGTCGAGTTCCATCCACGCAGCCGGTCGGCATCATCGGCTACAGTTTCGGCGCGCTCGTCGCGGCCGAGGCACTCGACGACGTGGCGACCACGCCTCCTGCGGATGGGGCGGTGCCCTGGGTGCTGCGCGACGGAAGGACCAACCTCGTGCTCGTCGCGCCGGCGTTGCGGTGCGACGCCATCTCCCCTCGGGGCGCCTACGCTGCCGCCACGTCGGCCGTCCATCGGCTGACTCTCGTGATCAACTCGCGGGATCTCGCGCTCAGAATGTTTCCGCACCTCGACAAGGAGGCCCACTCCGAGGCGCTGGGTGCGGTTGGCATGCCGGTGCGTTGGCTGCCCGACGGCGTGGAGTATGCCTCGACCGATGCGGCACCGGTCGTGGGAACCAGGCATGCCCTGCCGGAATACCTTCGATCGAAGACGCTCCTGCACCGCATCGCCACGGGTGCGGTCGTCGGGCTCACCGTGGAGTGAGCGTCGCTCGTGCCGGATCAGGCGGCGCGGCGGCCCGACGAGAGGGCCTGATCGGCCAGTCTCGCCTCCACCATCATCCGCACGACATCGGGCATCGTGTGTCGTGCCGTCCAGCCGAGCCGATCGGTAGCGCGTGAGGTGTCGGCGCGGCCACGTTCGATTTCGGTCGGCCGAACGAGCCTCGGGTCGCGCACGACATGACGCCTCCAGTCGAGCCCCACGGCGGCGAAGGCCGCCGCCACGAACTCCTCGAGCGAATGGGTGTGGCCGGTGGCGATCACGAAATCCTCGAGGGTTTCGAGCTGAAGCATGCGGTGCATCGCCACGACATACTCGGGGGCCCAGCCCCAGTCACGGTGCACTGAAAGGTCGCCGAGCGACAGCGTTTGCTGCTCGCCACGTGCGATTCGACAGGCCGCCGCCACGATCTTCTGGGTGACGAACCGTTCCGGACGCAGCGGGCTTTCGTGATTGAAGAGAATCCCGGTGGCCGCCCGGATACCGTAGGCCTCGCGATACTGGGCGATCTGCCAGAACGACGTCGCTTTCGCGATGCCATACGGGCTTCGAGGCTTGAGCACCGTCTGCTCGCCGGCCGGCGCTTCGCCGGCGTTGCCGAACATTTCCGAACTGCCGGCGTTGTAGAGGCGGATCGGCGTGCCGAGCAGGCGGATGGCCTCGAGCAGGTTGATGGTGCCGACCACGATGCTCTCGAACGTTTCGACGGGCTGGTCGAACGAAAGGCCCACCGACGACTGCCCGGCGAGGTTGTAGATCTCGTCAGGGTTTGACCGTTTGAGCACCTGGAACGTCGAACGGAAGTCGACCATCGACATCGACATCAGGGTGACGCTGTCACGGATGCCGAGGCGTTCGAGTCCCGTGAACCGGCCGGCTTGCGCATCACGGCTGGTGCCGACGACGCTGTAGCCGAGTTCGAGCAGATGGCGGGCCAGGTAGGCGCCGTCCTGCCCTCCGATCCCGCAGATCAGGGCGGTGCGTCCGGCGGCCGGTGGTATCAGGGGGGCCATCATGCGGGGGGACGGTAGCAACCCCGCGCCGACGGCGGAACGTCAGTTACGCTCGGTCGGCAAACCAGGCGGCGGTGCGGGCAATTCCGTCCGCAAAGGCCACCGTGGGCTGCCAGCCGAGGACCTCAGCCGCCTTGGAGGCATCGACGAGGTTGCTGCGCAGGTCGCCGGGACGAGACGGTCCGTGGAGCGGCTGGGGGGACGCCACGGAGTGGCCGCGGCCCAGGGCGGCGGCGGCCACGGCCGGCCGGACCAGCGCCTCGAGTTCGACGACGTCGGTGCCGATGCCCGTGCCGATGTTGAGGCTCGTGAGCGTGCCGGGGGCACATGCCGCCGACAGGGCCAGCACGTTGGCCCGGGCAACGTCGGGACCGTAGACGTAGTCGCGCACGTAGTGACCATCGCCGTTGATCACGGCGGGCTCGCCGGCGAGCAGCTTCTTGCAGAAGATGGCCACCACGCCGGCCTCGCCATGGGGATTCTGCCGCGGACCATAGACATTCGAGTAACGGAGGGCGACGGCCGTGATTCCATGTTCGGCGGCGTAGAACGAAAGGTACCGTTCGCCCACCCACTTCGTGATGCCGTAGGGGCTCACCGGGTTGGCCGGGGTCGATTCCGGGGCCGGAGTTGTCACATCGCCGTAGAGCACGCCACCACTGGAGGCAAAGACCACCCGCTTGCATCCTTCTCGGACGGCGGCATCGAGCACGTTGATCAGGCCGATGCAGTTCACCTGCGCGTCGAAGAGCGGTTCGCGAACCGATCGGCTCACCGACATCTGGGCGGCCTGGTGGCACACGGCGTCGGGCCGTTCGGCGGCAAGAACCTTGGCGACCGCGGCGGTGTCGACGATGTCGACCACATGGAGGGGCACGCCGGCCGGAAGGTTGTCGCGGGAGCCGCTGGAGAGGTCGTCGATCACGCTCACGCGATGGCCCTCGGCGAGCAGGGCGTCGACGATGTGGCTGCCGATGAATCCGGCGCCGCCGGTCACGAGAATGTTCATGGAGAGGCTGGGTGGTGGGGGTAATCGATCGGTCGCGGGTCGTCGCGACGGCATCGATACCATACCTTACCCGCCACAGGATGCGCCGGCGAGGAGGAGCGGTTTTGCATGATCCTTATTCAGCAGGCCTATGTCTCGGCCAACCCCCAACGCAACGCGGAGTTGGAGTGGGTCCGCGAGGCCAATCGAATGTCAGGACTCTTCGAACACATCGAAGCGGTCGACCCCGGCGGCCGGCGGCTGACGTTCGCCGATCTGATGCGAATGGCCGAGTCGACGTTTGCGGGTCGTCCCTGTGTCATCGCCAACAGCGACATCGCCTTCGACCGGTCGATTCGAGCGGTCGAGCCGCTCATGACCGACGCGGCTGGACCGCAGATGGTGGTGCTCTCCAGGTGGGATGACGACACGGCACCTTCGATGGAAGGTCGCATCGATCAGACCGACTGGGGCTTCTACTCCCACTCGCAGGATGCATGGGCCTTCGTGGCTGGAAGTCTCCCGGCGTTTGAGGCGGGGTTTCGGCTCGGTGTTCCCGCCTGTGAAAGCCGACTCGCCTTCGAGGCGGCGGCCGCCGGCGTGGCGGTCGTGAATCCGGCGCTCTCCATCCGAATCCGCCACCACCACGCCTCGGCCATCCGGACGTGGCGGCGGAGCGAGGCCTACCGGGGTCCGCTGCTCTTTCCACGACTGACCACCACCGACGTAGGTGATCGAAAGGCGTTCATTCTCGACCGGAGCCGATGGCCGGCGCGGAAGGAAGTGGTGTCGCTCCTCGGCGACTTCGCCCCACTCGTTCGCCGAGCGTCGAGCCCGTGATCGCCCGACGCCATGGCGACGGCGCAGGATGGGCAGGCTGGCGGATGAGGTGGCGGGACGTCGGGGTTGCGGCGGTCGTGCCCGATCTGGGATAGCCCCTGACCGCGGTCAGCGGCAGGGATGTTCCATGATCAAGATGCCCCGATTCCTCCATACGCGGCCCCGGGTGCGCGTGCCTCGTGACATCGATCCCAGGGTGGCGGCGTGCTGCCGTGCCGTGGCTGATTTCACGATGACAAGCCCCGAGCGGATCGCCGCGCTGGTCGAGGCGGTGCGTTATGTCTCGCGGTCGAACATCGCCGGCGATGTGGTCGAGTGCGGGGTGTGGCGAGGCGGCAGCATGATGGCGATCGCCGCGACGCTCCTCGAAGCAGACGATCAGCGAATGCTCCATTGCTACGACACGTTCGACGGCATGCCGCCACCGGCCGCGATCGATCGCGACCCGGCAGGGGTTGCCGCCGCCGACCTGCTTGCGTCGCAGGACAGGATCACAGGTCCGGTGTGGGCACGAAGTCCTCTCGACGAAGTCAAGCGAAACCTCTTGTCGACTGGCTATCCGGAATCACGCGTCCGGTTCGTGATGGGCCGTGTCGAGGAAACGATCCCCGCGCACGCACCAGACCAGATCGCACTCCTGAGGCTCGACACTGATTGGTATGCATCGACACGGCACGAACTCGAACACCTCTTTCCGAGGCTCGTGATGGGCGGCGTGCTCATCATCGACGACTACGGTCATTGGGAGGGTGCGAGGAAGGCCGTCGATGAATACTTCGCCGACACCGCTGCGCGCATCCTTCTCAATCGGATCGATTCGACGGGGCGAATCGCCGTGAAGCTCGATCCCTCGTGAGGCTTGAATAACCCATGCATCGCCTGCCGTCGCAACGCGACGGGGATGTGGCGTTGCTGCTTGTGAATCTACTTTTCATCGATCAATAAAACCCCTCGGCCTGCATCGTTGCATGGTTTCCATGTTTCGCCTTTCCACACGCCGGATCCGTCATCGCGATCGCAGAATCGCGAGCGGCCTTTTGAACCTCGGGTGTGGTCGCCGCCGCCACCCCGACTGGATCAACGCCGACCTCGTGCCGGACGGCGACGATGTGGTGGCCGTCGACGTGCGCCGGCCCCTCCCCTTCGCCGCCGGCGTTTTTCAGGCGGTCTATGCGTCGCACGTGCTCGAACACCTCACTCCTGGCGAGGCGTCGGCGCTGGTGCGTGAGGTCCGACGGGTGCTCGCGCCGGGTGGCGTGGTGCGGATCGTGGTGCCTGATCTCGAAGGGATCGCGAGGGCGTATGTGGCGAGTCTCGAGGCAGTCGATGCAGGCGGCGGCCCGGAGGCCCGATGGCGCCACCAATGGATGACCGTGGAACTGCTTGATCAGCTTGTGCGGACCCGCCCAGGCGGCGTGATGCGTCGCTGGTGGTCGTGCGATCCCGTGCCCTGTCACGATGTGATCCAGGCCCGTTTGGGCAGCGAGGCGGCCGATGCGATCGTCCGCCTCGCCGAGGAGCGGAAGTCGGGCACCGGCCTGTCGGTCTGTCCCGAGACCATTCTCGAAGAACCGCCCGCGTCACCCCGCTCAGCCGCCAGGTTTGCCGCCCAAGGCGAGCGCCACCGTTGGATGTACGACCGTGTCTCGATGGCTGGTCTCCTATCGGGCCATGGATTCCTCGATCCGACGAGGCGCGGTCCGACCGATTCGGCCATTCCCGGCTTTTGCCGGTACGAACTCGATGCCGATGGGGCCGGGCAGCCGCACAAGCCCGACAGCCTCTTCATGGAGGCGATCCGTCCATGATCGGGAATCCAGCCTCTCTGCCGAGACCGATTCGGATGGCCTGCCTCGGCACGCACGGCGGGCATGCCGGTGGGGCGGCGATCGCCATGGAGCGTCTGGTGAGCGGACTGCGGTCCTGTGGAGCCGACGTCGACGTGGTGACCCGCGATGGATTGTCTCTCACACACCTCCCGATGGAACGGCGACTGCGTCGTCATGTGCGGCATGGTCGAGTCCATGCGGGAGCGACGATGTTCACGCTCGACTGGCCTGCCTGGGACGTGAGCCATCACCCGTCGGTCGCCTCGGCCGATCTTGTCAACGTGCACTGGTCGGCCGGGTTTCTCAACGCCGAGTCGATTCGTCGCATCACGGCCGCCGGCCGGCCGGTGATCTGGACGCTCCACGACATGCGTCCGTTCACGGGAGGCTGTCACTACGCGGGCGGGTGCGACGGTTTTGTTCGCGGCTGCACGGAGTGCCCTCAACTCGCGGCGTCGATGGTGGAGCTGCCGTGGAGGGTGCTTGCCCGGAGCAGGCAACGGATGCGACGCGTGCCGATCGTGTTCGTGGCGCCGAGCCGATGGCTCGCGGAAGAACTTCGCCGCTCCCAGGTGCATGATCCTGACAGTCACGCCATCGAAGTGATTCCCAACGGCATCGATGCCGAACGGTTTGCGCCGACGACCGCGCAGCGGCATGTTCGACGACGACTCGGGCTGCCGGAGCAGGGCATGGGCATTCTTCTCGGAAGTGTGGCTCTCGACGAGCGGCGAAAAGGAATCGACCGTGCGGTTGCCGCGATCGCGGTGATGCGTGCCCGGCTTGCCAGCGAGCGCGACGGCGGGTCACCGCCATTCGTGGTGAGCTACGGTTCGAATCCACCGGCCATCGAGGGAATCAGCGTGTATCACCGCGGAGCGATCGACGAGGCTGCGGTGATCGATGCGATTCACGCCTGCGACGTTCATCTCATGATGACCCGCGAGGATAATCTCCCCAATACCGTGATGGAGGCGATGGCCTGCGGCGTGCCCGTCGTAGGCACTGCCGTTGGAGGTCTTCCCGACATGATCCACGACGGCGTCGACGGCTGGCTCGTGCCTTCGGAAGATTCCGCTTCAGCCGGTGCACTCCTTGCACGCGTGGCACGCGATCCCGATGAGCGGTCGGCCGCGGGGCATGAGGCCCGGCGGCGCGTGCTGGCCAACTGGACGTTGCCGGAAGTTGCCAGGCGGTATCTGACGCTTGCCGAACAGGTGCGCCGCGACGTCCCCCCATCGGCACACGCTTCCGGTATTTCCCTGATGCCGCTCTCGCCCGCAGCGGTTGCCGTCGCAGGCCGTCACCAGCGGGTTCGCGGAATCCTTCGCCGACTTCGCCGTGTTTGTCCCTCCCTTCCCTGAGCACTCATGCCAAACATGTCTTCGCCATCCGCCACCGTTCCCTCGCCGGTCATCGTGAGCGACGGCGTTGATTTTTGTTCGAGTGTGTTTCCGGAACATGCCTTCCCGCCACCCGACGGCGTGCTCGACGACTACCGACGGCTTTGTCGCCGTGGCTATGCCGTCATGGCCCGATCACGAGTCGCGATTACGGGTCTCGCACGAAACATCGGGCAGGTGCTGCCCGTATCCATTCGGCGCGTGGAGGACCTTGGCCGTTTGTTTGCCGATTACCGAGTCGTGGTGTTTGAAAACGATTCCGTCGATGACACGAAGCTCCTGCTTCGGCACTGGTCGGCCACCAACCGTCGTGTCACGGTGATCTGCGAAGATCTGAGTGATCCTGTCAATCCGGCGACACGCTGCCTCGCCCGGGCCGAACGAATGGCCGACTACCGTCGCCGTTCCCAGGATCAGGTTCTCGACACGTGCCGGCGGTACGACGCCACGATTCTCGTCGACCTCGACATTCTCGGTGGCTGGAGCCTCGACGGCATCGCTCACACCTTCGGCCACACTGGCTGGGATTTTGTCGGGTCCAATGGGCTCGTGTTTCGTCGGCAAGGCTTGGCGATGAACGTGCCACGGCAGTACGACACGTGGGCGCTGCGGTTCGATCGTGACCTCGCACCGGTTCCGACGGTCGACGGGGCCGGGTTTGTGCCCGGGCGTGGCGAGCCGCTAGTGCCCGTCACGTCGTGTTTCGGTGGGCTGGGGATCTACACCATGGAGGCGTATGCCGCGGGACGGTACGAGGCCGACGACATCGAACATGCCACGTTTCATCGTCGCCTCATCGCCGAAGGACACCACCGGCTCTTCCTCAATCCAAGCCAGATCGTGATCTACGGGCGTCGTCATCGACGCAGCGACGGCATCGCGCAACTGCTCATCGGCGGGTGGGCATCGCTCACGGGCCGGCGTCCCCCCCGAGCCCTCTTCGGCCGCTCGGACAGTCCGACGGACGTCGTCGCGGCCGCGAATCGCGCCGCGGCGTAGCGTTCGCGGGCAGCCGACGAGCGTCGGCAGCGGATTTGAGCCATACTTGGCCCCTGGGAGGTGCTGCCAGCCGGGCCGCACGGCCCTCACCTTTCCGGAGGACCGCATGGCGATCGTTCCCGAATTCTCGAACACCCATGATCTTGGCGCAGACGACGTCGCCGCCCTTGATCGGCTGCGTGGTGTGTATGGTCGGCTCAAGCAGGAACTGGCCCGTGTCATCATCGGCCAGGAGGAGACCATCGAGAGGTTGGTGATCTGCCTCTTTGCCCGAGGCCACTCGCTGCTGATGGGTGTTCCCGGGCTCGCGAAGACGCTCCTGGTGAGCAAGCTCGCCGAGTGCGTGTCGCTGAAGTTCAGCCGAATCCAGTTCACGCCCGACCTCATGCCGATGGACATCACGGGCACCGACATCCTCCAGGAGACGGCAGACGGACGTCGCGAGTTCCACTTCGTGCCCGGGCCGGTGTTTGCCAACATCGTGCTTGCCGACGAGATCAACCGTGCCCCACCGAAGACCCAGGCTGCGATGCTCGAGGCGATGCAGGAATACAAGGTCACCGTGGTCGGCAAGACCTCGCACCTCGAGCCCCCGTTCTTCGTCCTGGCCACTCAGAATCCGGTGGAGCAAGAGGGCACCTATCCGCTCCCCGAGGCCCAGCTCGACCGGTTCATGTTCCTCGTCGAACTCGATTACCCGAACGAGGAGGAGGAGGTCGCGATTGCCCGAACCACCACCGGCGAGCCTCCGCCGTCGCTCGACCACGTGATGAATGCGTCTGAGATCATCGACTACCAGCATCTTGTCCGGCGGGTGCCCGTGCCCGATCACATCTATCGCTTTGCCGCTCGATTGGTTCGTAAGACGAGGCCCAAGAGCGATGAGGCGCCGTCATGGCTCAAGCCGCTGGTCTCCTGGGGCGCGGGTCCGCGCGCGGTGCAGAATCTCGTGCTCGGGGCAAAGTCTCGTGCGGCGCTCTCCGGGAGTTACATGGTGCGGCTCGAGGATGTCGAGGCGGTGGCGGCACCGGTGCTCACGCATCGCCTCATCACGACCTTCGCGGCGCAGGCCGAGGGCATCGATGCCAAGGCCATCGTGGCCAGGCTCGTGAAGGAGACGGTCGAGGAGCAGACGTCGTAGGCGGCCCGCGCCGCGCCGGGGCAGCCGCATGTTCACCGAACGTCAGACGCGATCGTTCCTCGATCCAGCCGTGCTTGCTCGGCTGGCGGCGGTGCCGTTGGTCGCCCGTCGGCCAATGGTGGGCACCGTGTCAGGTCGCCACGCCAGTCCGCACCGAGGCTCGAGCGTCGAGTTCGCCGAATACCGAAAATATGTGCCTGGTGACGATCTGCGGCGACTCGACTGGCGAGCTTTTGGTCGGTCCGATCGCCACTATGTGAAGGAATACGAGGCCGACACCAACCTCAGGCTGGTGCTGGTGCTCGACACGTCCGGCTCGATGGACTTTGGATCGGGACCGCTGACCAAGATCGACTACGCCCGCCGAATCTGCGGTGCGCTGGGATACCTCGCATCGCAGCAGGGTGATGCCGTCGGCATCACGTGTGTCGCCGACCGTGTGGTGCGGTCGTTGCCGCCGCGGCGGAGTCCGGTGCATCTCCGGCTGGTGTTCGATCTGCTCGACGAGGCGAAGCCGGCGGGACCGACACGGCTGCCTGAGGTGCTGCACGAAGTGGCCGAAACGGTCCGGCAGCGGGCTGTGGTGGCGATCGTGTCGGATCTGTTCTGTGACCCCGAGTCGCTGGCTGCCGCCTTCAGCCACCTTCGTTTTCGGCGACACGACGTCGCCGCCTTCCATCTCCTCGATCCCCAGGAACTTGCCTTCGAGTTTCAGCGACCGACGCGGTTCCTCGACATGGAAGGAGGCGGATCGATCTTCGCGGATCCGATCGACATTGCCGACCGCTACCAGCGGGCGATGACGGAATACCTCGACGCCATCCGTGGGATCGTTCTGGAATCGGCGATCGACTATCAGCGAATCACCGTCGACGAGCCGTATGAGCAGGTGCTCGCCCGCTTTCTGGTGGGGCGAGCCGTCGCCAGGGGGCTGCGATGACCTTTCTTCAGCCGTGGCTGCTGGCGGCTCTTCCGCTCATGACGTTGCCGCTGATCATCCATCTGATCAACCAGCGGCGTTTCCAGACGCTGCCGTGGGCGGCGATGCAGTTTCTGCTCGCCGCCAAGGCCCTCTCGCGTGGGTACTCCCGGCTCCGTCATTGGCTGATCATGGCGCTGCGGATGCTGGCGGTGGCGGCTCTGATCCTGGCGGTGGCTCGACCGCTGTCGCGGGGCTGGCTGGCCCTGGCGGCGGGAGGGCGTCCGGATTCGGCGATTGTGATCATCGACCGTAGCCCGAGCATGCAGGCCCGGCAGGCGGCCGGAGGGGAATCGAAGCTCGACACGGGCCGCCGGCAGGTGGCGGCGGCGCTGGCAACGCTTCGTGCCGACCGTGTGATGGTGGTGGTCGATCCGGTACGAGGCCCTCAGGAGGTGGCGGCGCCCGAGGCGATCGTCGACCTGGCAACGACCGGTCCGTCGGCCGCGGCGGCTGATCTGCCGTCGCTGATGCGGGCCACCTACGACTTCATCCGCGAGAATGCTGCCGGCACCACCGAGGTATGGATCTGCTCGGATCAGAGGGCCAACGACTGGAGGCCTGATGATGGAGGCTGGTCCGGCATCCGCGATGCCTTCGCGAAGTTGCCGCAGCAGGTGCGGTTTCAGTTGCTCGCCTATTCAGCCGCGGCTACCGGCAACGTTGCCGTCCGGGTGACCAGCGTGCGGCTTGAGACGCTTGGTCGCGATCGGCGGCTCGTCGCGACCATCACGCTATCACGTCAAACGGAAGGAGAGTCGGTGGCTCTTCCGGTGAAGTTTGAGATCGGTGGGGTCACGAGTGCAGTCGACGTGAAACTCGACGGCCACGAGGCGGTGCTTGCCAATCATGTGATTCCACTCGAACGGTCCGCGATCACCCGGGGATGGGGTCGCGTGACGATCCCCGCCGACGCTGATCCTGCCGACAATGACTTTTACTTTGTTTACGACGTGCCGCCGCCCCGGCGATCGGTCGTGGTGGCTGAAGATCCTGCGTCGTCTCGCGTATTGGAACTCATGGCAGGCATTCCCGCCGACCGAAGCGAGGTCGACGTTGAAGTGGTCAAGCCAGACAGCCTCGCGACCATCGACTGGAACACCGTGGCCGCCGTGTTCTGGCAGGGATCATTGCCGGAGGGTCGCAACGCCGAGGAGGTGGAGGCCCTTGTCAAACGTGGCGGACAGGCTGTTTTTTTCCCACCGGAGCGGCCTGCACGGGGCGAGTTTATGGGGTGCTCGTGGGGTGAGTGGAGCGACGATGCGAAGGCCACGACGGCTGAATCGTGGCGGACCGATCAGGATCTTTTGGCCAACACGCTCGCGGGGTCGGCCCTGCCGCTCGGGGAGGTGGAGATTCACCGGAGCTGTGCGCTCCGTGGAGACCTGGCACCGCTGGCAACGCTCGCCGAGGGAGAGCCGCTCGTTGCCCGCGCCGCCGGTGTCGATGGAGTGACCTTCGTGGCCACAACGCCCGCTGCCCGTGACTCAACGCTCGCAACCGAAGGGGTGGTGTTGTATGCGATCGTGCAACGGGCCATCGATCGTGGGCTCCAATCGCTCGGCAATGCCCGACAACTCGATGCCGGCCCAGCCGCCGTTGAGGTGAATGAGGTGGCCTGGAACCGGGTCGCCGGCGGTGACGCCGCGCCGTCGACCGAAGCGGGATGGCACGCCGGCGTGTTTTCACGTGGCGAAAGGCTCGTGGCCGTGAATCGGCCCGCGACGGAAGACACGTCGCCAGCCGTGGCAGACGAACGGATCGATGCGTTGTTTCGCGGGCTCTCCTTTGCCCGCATCTCGGGGGAGGCCGGCGACACGGATGGCATCGTGCAGGAGATTTGGCGCGCGTTTCTCATCACGATGCTCATTGCCCTTGCTGTGGAAGGGCTCTTGAGCCTGCCGCGTTCGCATGCCCACGACCCTGCTGGGCGTCGAACTCGGCCCCTGGAGGCCGCGGCATGAACGGCGACGTCGCGCTGCGATTCTTCACGACTCCATGGACGGTCGGTATCTCGGTCGCCCTCGTCGTCGCGGTGGCTGCCGTGGCATTCACCACCTGGCGTCGCAGCCACTTCGCGCTCGGCGCGGGTGTGGTGGAAGGGCTTCGTGTGCTGATCGCCGTGCTCGTTGCCGTGATGCTGAATCAGCCGGAGTGGGTGGAGGAGCACCGTCCGGAAGAACGGCCGACGGTGCTTGTCTTGCACGATGCCTCTCAGAGCATGGATACCCGAGATGTGGCGTCACCCTCCGGTGTCGCTGTGGGGCTTGGAAGCCGGCGTGATGCCGTCGTGGCACTTGCCGATCAGGCGTCCTGGCAGCCGCTTGCCGACCGATTCGATGTGGTGATCGAGCCGGTCTCGATGGCGCCGCCTGCCGTCTCGACCGACCTGGCTGCTCCGCTGTCGGGGGCGATCGATCGCTTTGCGGCGCTTCGGGCGGTGGTGCTGGTCAGCGACGGCGACTGGAATGCGGGCGGCCCTCCATTGGAGGCGGCGCAGGCGCTGCGTCTGGCTCAGGTGCCGGTCTACACCGTGGCGGTGGGCAGTTCCACGCGGTTGCCCGACCTCGACGTGACGAGTCTCGATTGCCCAACGATGGGGGTGGCCGGAAAGCCCGTGCGTGTGCCGTTCACCGTGCGATCATCCCTTCCCACGGAAAGAGTGCTGGCGGCCACCCTTGCCATCTCGAGCGGAGAGAAGATTTCCAAAGAAGTTCGAATTCCCCCCATGGCGACGGTATCAGACTGGATCTATTGGACTCCTCCGGGCGAAGGTGATTACACCGTGACGCTTTCGCTGCCCGTCGAGCCCGGTGAGATCTTGGCGGACAACAACACGCGCACGGCACCGATTGCGGTGCGGCAGGAGCATCTGCGGGTGCTCGTGGTGGAGAGCGTTCCCAGGTGGGAATACCGGTATCTTCGCAACGCGTTGTCGCGAGATCCAGGCATTGAGGTGTCGTGCCTGCTCTATCATCCCGGTCTCTCAAAACGCGGTGGCGGTTTCAAAGACGCCATCACCTCGTTTCCAAAGGGTCGCGATGAACTGTCACAATATGACGTGGTGTTTCTTGGTGACGTGGGCGTGGGAGAGGGGCAGCTCAGCGACGAAGACTGTCGACTGCTCAAGGGGCTTGTCGAGTATCAGGCGAGCGGGTTGGTGTTCATGCCAGGATGGCGCGGTGAACAGGCATCTCTTGTGGGCACGCCGCTCGACGAACTTTGCCCGGTCGTGATCGACACGGCACGGCCCGACGGCATGGCCAGCGATGGCCCTCGGCGACTCGTGCTCACCGAGGCGGGACGCAAGAGTCTGCTCACGAAACTCGCCGATTCGTCTCAAGACAATCTCGCCGTCTGGGAGAGCCTGCCGGGTGGGCAGTGGTATGGGCCTGTGCTTCGGGCAAAGGCGGGCAGCGAGGTGCTGGCCGTGCACGAGGATGCCGCCAATGAATATGGTCGGATTCCCTTGTTGGTGACGCGGACGTTTGGTGCCGGCAAGGTGCTGTACATGGCCACCGACGGTGCGTGGCGCTGGCGGAAGGGTGTGGAGGATAAGTATCACTACCGCTTCTGGGGGCAGGTAGTGCGGTGGATGGCCTACCGTCGCAACATGGCCAAAGGGGAGCGCATCGGTCTGTCATTCACACCGGAGCAGCCGTTGCTTGGCCAAACGCTCACGCTCGATGCTCGTGTGGCCGAAGCCAGCGGCGAGCCGCTTTCCCGGGGTGAGGTAACGGCAAGGATCACAGCCCCCTCCGGAGCCTCCGACACGGTGCGATGTGCGCCGCCTGGCGGAGATGGCGAGTGGGGTGTGTTTGCAGGCAGTTTCACGCCCCGGGAGCCTGGCACGCATGCGGTGGTTCTTGCGTGCAAGGAGACGGGAGACACGCTCGACGCTTCGATTTTCGTGCAGGGCTCCGTGGAGGAGGGCACGGGTCAACCCGCTCGTCCGGAAGTGCTCGCCGAGATTTCCCAGTTGACCCGTGGCAGGACGGCGCGGCCTGACGATGTAGCTGGACTCGTCGAGTCGCTCGCCAGCCTTCCGGATCCTCCGCCATCGATTCGTCGGCTTCAGCTCTGGAGCCATCCGCTCGCGGCAGTCATGCTCGTGACGCTCCTTGGGTTGTTTTGGATCGGCCGCAAGCGGCAGGGCCTCGTCTGACGAACTGTCCAAGCACATCGCGCGATGAGCGACATTCATTCACCGTCAACCGGCCTGATCCATTGCCCCATGATCGTGACGACACAAGACGAAAAAGCGAGTGCGATTGTGCCCACCGCACCAGCGACCGGCAATCGGAGTCGCCAGCGTCACGCCTTGTGCGTGAGCGTGAAAACCCAAGCGATACTGACGAAACATGCGAGCACGATCGCACCATAGGCCGCTCGCCACACGAAAAAACCTGGCGGCTCAAACGACGCCAGAAACCCGAATCCGGCACATGCGGCGACCATCAGGAGGCACAGCACCAGTGGGACCTTTGCGGCGATTGGCATGCAGGGATTCGTTTTGACGTGTTCTGAACCATCAGTGTGAGTGGCTCTCCTCCGGGAGATGCTCGCGCTGCCCCGGCCTGAATGGCTCGCCTTCAACGTCTTCCACCAACCACCGGCCGTGTTTTTTGTGGAGCAAAACCTTCACACCCATAAGAACGGTGCCCGGCGTGTTCTGGTCGATAATGGTACCGGTAACCCGCACGATCAGGTTGGCAACGGCCTTGGGTGGTGTGCTTGTGGGGTCGATCGTCAGATCGATGCGAGTGATCGCCACTTCCGTTGGCTGCACGTGCTTCAGCAACGTCTCCGCTTCGGCACGAAGCGGATGAAGATCTGGATCGAGGGCGGCCATGACGGTGTCTATGTCCCGTCTTTCCGCCGCGTGGGCTAACCGTGGGAACAACGCCCGCAGATGCTCACGGTCGGTCTCGACGAGGCAATCTGCAACGAAGGCACCAACGCCCGTGATGCCCAGAACAGCGGCTCCAGCGAGGAGCCCTCTGGACGGCACACGCAGCCAGACGCACACGACTCCGGTGGCTCCGAGAAGACACGTGACGACCAGCGGCAGTGAGGATTCAAAGGGCATTGATCATCGCCGAACAAAGCAGGTGGACCCCTCATTTCGGGCGCTGCGACAAGGTGGACGTCATTGGTGGGAGATGACCAAGCAAGAGAAGAATGATGACTGGGAATGCCGATTGAAAAAAGCTGCCGAGGTCGGCTTCGACCCCCGCCTCGTGGCGCTACACCTTCAACAAGGCCCCCGACTGTCCAACAGGTGGGGTCCACCTCAAACCATCGACTCTGCTCTACCGCCGGATGCTATCCGCCGTCTGATCCAGCGTGTGGTGAGGGCTGCTGCGCGAATATCGGGTTGTCCTGCCCAAACCGATACTCCTTCGGAAATAGGCCGGGATAGACCTCGTCATAGATTGCTCGGCTTTCGGGATTCTGGTCTGGATAGAACAAGAAATCACGAATGCGTTGTTGAACCTCAGGCGGCTGTCGGTTGATCATCACGACATAGGCTGGCACCCCGATGACGTCGCCAATATTGAGAAGGCTACTCCAGATCATGTGGCCGTACGTACGAGCGTTGTCGTCGAGCCTTTCGAACTTGCTCGCAAAGGCGAAGACGCGGTCAAACGAGTCCTCCTTTTCGTAGCCACCCTGATAAATGCGTTCCAACTCGCCGATCAAGTCGAGGCCGTTCTGTGTTGCAAATACCTGAAGACGATCTACATCGGCATCCGTAATTTGACCGTACGGATGTCCCTCGTCGAGGGAAGGATCGCGATCACCATCCACATGTGCAGCGGTTTCAGGCTTCCGAGTCCAAAGGTAGATCGCCGCACAGCAAGCGAGTGCGATGACCGCCGCGAGCACGCCATGGGTTGCTCTCATAAGCCCTAACGCTCAAGTTCACGCAGCGGGCGCGTTGGACGTGGACTTCAAGTCCGACGTTGATGCCCGCTCACATGCAACGCCTGGTTCGGCACTATTGCTTACGGAGATCCAAGTTCTTTGGCTCAACAACCACGAGAGCGATGAAATACGGACGCCATCGCCACAGAGCCGAACTCATGGGCGCCTCTTTCCATCCTTGTTCGACGGCTGCTGCTGAGACAGCCGGTGGAACACCGATCATTTCTCCCGACTCGAATCCCTTGAGGATGCAGCGTTGTTTTGCTGGAAGGCTGAGAACGGCTGGCTGGAGGTTATGATCGACAACAACAGCGCCACGGATCACGAGCGGTATTGGCTTGTCGAGTTTCTTGCCATCGACGGTATCCACGAGGAGCGTCCCGGTCTCGACCTTCCCGCCTTCAGACCTGACGCCCTCAATGGTCCGATACACTCCGAGCTCATCGCTGAGAATGCCACCAGGCTGGCGTGGTTTGACCGTCGTAGCGCTCGGGCCGCCCGTGGCGACTGGTAATTGAGCACAGGCAAGAGGAAGGGAAATCGCGGCGAACGATGCGCCCACACACACGATTCCGACGTAGACAATGTTCCTCATCGATCGCCTCTCCTCGTCTTGCGGATGAGATCAATGGCTCGCGGCCGATGGGCTACTCATCACCCACGAGGATGCCCGCGAGTCTATTGCATCGCGAGGTTCTGAACTCACACCGTTCCAGGCCAAGCCATTTACGCACAACCGTCCCTCACATGTAGACTCAAAACCGACCCAGCGCTGCACTTTTCGAGCGCCCC